>NZ_JASZYL010000050.1:0-1042 GCF_030316985.1 Variovorax sp. J31P179
CACTTAAATATGTACTTATCTTGTGCTCCTTGCCAGGGCGGCCTTGGCTCGCGTGACCTTGGCCAGGATGTCGGTGGCGCTCTTGGTCCAGATGAACGGTTTCGGGTTGGCGTTGTGGTGGGCTACGTACAGATCGATGGCCAATTCCAGCTCGGGCACGCTGGTGAAGCTGTCGCGCCGGATGCGGTTTTCCGAGATGTCGCGGAAGAAGCGCTCGACCATGTTCAGCCACGAGGCGCTGGTGGGCGTGAAGTGCATGATGAAGCGCGGGTGCTCGGCGAGCCAGGCCTGCACGTCGGGATGCGTGTGCGTGCCGTAGTTGTCCACGATCAGATGCAGCTGCAGGTGCTTGGGCGTCTTGCGCTGGATCAGGCGCAGGAACTGCAGCCACTCCGCGTGCCGGTGTTGTTGTTGGCACATCGAGATCACGGTGCCGTCCAGGGTGTTCAATGCCGCGAACAGGGTGGTCGTGCCGTGGCGCTTGTAGTCGTGCGTGACGGTGCCGGCGCGCCCTTTCTTCATCGGCAAGCCCGGCTGGGTGCGGTTGAGCGCCTGGATCTGGCTCTTTTCGTCGCAGCTCAGAACCAGGGCGCGCTCGGGCGGGTTCAGATACAGGCCCACGACGTCCAGCAGCTTGTCCTCGAAGCGCGGATCGCGCGAGAGCTTGAACGTCTTCTGTCGATGCGGCTTCAGGCCGTTGCGCTGCCAGACGCGGCGAATCGTCGTGGGTCCCACCCCGAGCTGCGCGGCCAGCGTGCGCGTGCTCCAGTGCGTCGCCGCAATGGGCTTTTCGTGAAGCGTCTTGTCCACGACGCTCGATTCGAACTCGGCGGTGGTCACGCTGGGGGTACGCCCGGGGCGCGGCGCGTCATTCATCAGGGCCTCCACCCCGCCTTCCAGGAAGCGCTGGCGCCACAAGGCCACCTGGCGCCGATCCAGATCGACCTCGGAGGCGATGTCCTTGTTCTGCCAGCCCTGGGCGGCCAACAACACGATCTTGGCGCGTTGCTGCACACGCGCCTCGACGCGGCCTCGCCGCGCC
>NZ_JASZYL010000007.1:0-448894 GCF_030316985.1 Variovorax sp. J31P179
CTTCGACCGCGCCGACGCTCACAAAACTGCCAACCGCCTCATCCGACGACTTCAGCAAATCGGCTACGCCGTGCAGGTCACTCCGACTTAAGTGAGGACGTTTCATTTCAGAAAGTTCGGCCCTGCGCGTCCACCACTTCGAGTTGGGGCCGAGAATCCGAACCGATGCGCTTGACGATTATTCGAACCCTGGTGCTGTCGATCGGCGGGCTGGTGCAGTTCGCCGGCGCCGCGGCCGCAGCGCCGGCCGAACAGGCCCTGGCGCTGGCCCGGGCCAACGGCTGCATGGCCTGCCATGGCATGGTCCACAAGCAGGTCGGCCCCGGCTTCGCCCAGGTGGCCGCGCGCTACCGCGAGGACCCCGCCGCACCGGCGCGGCTGGCCGGCAGGATCCGCAACGGCAGCGTCGGCAACTGGGGCCGCGTCATCATGCCGCGCCAGTCCCAGGTCGACGAGGCGCAGGCCAGGCTGCTCGCCGACTGGGTGCTGTCTCAGCCGACGCCCTGACAAAAAGGCGACGCGCCCGCGCCTCCCACATATTGGGGAGGAACCGAAGCCCCGGGACCCTGCGCGCTTGCCGGCCGCAATCGGTCCATCACACAATGCCAGCCACACCATGGAGGCGAAGCGATGAGTAGCGGGGCCGATGCGAAGGTATCCATCGAATACGACGCATCCCCCGATGCACTGTTCCATCCAGAGAAGCGGCCCACGATGTTCGTCGGGCGCCCGGATGTCACATTGCCCGGACTGGCGGTCGAAGCAGCGCGCCTGGCCTACCTGCATGCCGAGTCGGATCCGGCCGAATCGCGCAGGCTGGCGGACGCGCTGCGCCTGGCGGGTTTCGCGGAACCTGCCCACTTCGCCGACCGGTCCACCGGGGCCTACGGCTACGCGTCGCTGCGGGCCGCAGACGGGCTGGCGATGATCGCCTTCCGCGGCACCCAGCCCGACGATCCGAAGGACCTGCTGGCCGACCTGGCCCTGCTGCCGACGCCCTGGGCCGGCGGCCACGTGCATTCGGGATTCGGCCGGGCGGCCGAATCGCTGGAGACGCAGGTGCTGCAATGGCTTTCGAACGGCGCCCCGCACCGCAGGCGGCTGCTGCTTTGCGGCCACAGCCTCGGGGCGGCCGTGGCGACGATATTCGCCGGCCTGATCGAACCGACCGACGTCATCACGATCGGCTCTCCGCGCGTCGGCGACATCGACTTCATCGATTCGCTGCCGGCGCGCGCCATGACGCGCATCGTCAACTGCGCCGACGTCGTGCCGACCTTGCCGCCCGGCATCACCTCCTACCACCATGTCGGCAGGCTGCTCTACATCGACAAGGACGGCGTGCTGCACGACAACCCGGAAACCCCGTTCGTGCTCAAGGACCGGCTCACGGGACAGGCCGCGCACGCCGCGCGCGTGCTCGCGCAGCCACGCCCGGATGCCCTTCCCGCCCGGGCCCTGACCGACCACTCGCCGGTCAACTATCTGCGCGCGTTCTTCTGATTCGCCACGCTCGCCGGCCTCAGCTCTCGTTGTGCGCGACCTGCACGCGGCGGCGCGTGCGTGCCGCGACGTCGTAGATGTTGAAGTCCTTCATCGTGCGCCCATACAGGTGCAGGCTGACGGCCTGGGCGCGCTCGACGGGAACGCCCGTGACATGGATGTGGTCGGGGTTCGGCACGAAACTCGTCACCGCGCCGCGCGTGAGCAGTTGGAGGCCGCCGCGCACCAGGTCGATGTCCTGATCGCCGCCCTCGGGCGAGACCCGCAGGTAGTTGCGCTCCTCGAGCACGCCTTCGACGATGCCGACCACGCCCCAGCTGCCGTGGTCGTGCACCGGTGTCCACTGGCCGGGGCGCCAGACCAGCGCATAGAGAGACAACCCGTGGTCGGGGTCGTCGCGGATCAGGTTGCGCGTGTAGCGGTCCGGGTCGCTGCGGTAGTGCTGCGGCTCCAGGAAGCTCTCGGCGTCCTCGATGAGGTCCAGCATCAGCGGTGCCAGCGCGAGTACGCGGTCGGCGGCGAGCGAATGCACGCGGCTGCGTGCCGCGGCTTCGGCGATGAAGCGGTCCAGGGCGGGCGAGGTCATGGGCGGATTATCGGGCGGGCGCGAGCGCAGCCCGACAAGCTCCGCCCCGCCGGCTCACTTCGCCGGTGCCGGCGTCACCCGCAGCGCCACGGATTCCGTGATGTTGGCCACCACCTGGTCGCCGACGTTCACGTCCTTCAGGGCCTTCGGATCGCGCACGTGGACGTCGACCAGCTGGCCGCTGGTGCCCCGCAGCGTGACGATGTTCTTCTTGCGATTGAGCGAGAAGACGTTGGCGACGATGGTGGTGCGGTTGACGGCCACGCCGCCCGGCCGCGCGCCCTTCTGGGCCACCGCGGCCGCATCGGTCTCGACCCGCTCGCGAATGCCGTCGCCGCCCTTCACCAGCGCCACGGCGACGCCGATGCGGTAGCTCAGGCGAACCCGGTCGCCGACCTTGACCTGCTCGAGATTGCGCACCGCCGGGTCGACCCGCAGGTCGTTGATGTTGCCCCTCGGGCCCTTGATCGAGACGATGCGGTTCGCGACATCCACGGCGGTGATCTCGCCGGTGACGGACAGCACCGCCGAGCCGCCCCGGGCGTCCTCGACCTCGATGCTCCGTCTCGGAGCCTCGGTCTGTGCGCTGGCGACGCCGGCGCAAAGAGTCAACGCGGCGCACGCCGCGAGCAATGCCTGTCTTTGGAGGTTTTTCATGTTGGACCTGCGTTGTGGAAGGAAGTCGAAGCGACCATACGCGGGCCGAGGCGGGCTGTCACTTGCACTTAGGTGCAGTGGCGGTCGTGGCGTGCCTCATTTCTTGGGGGCGGGATTGGTCTCGGCCGAGGTCTGGTTGGAGCTCGGCGGCGAAGCGGCGGTGGTTGCGGGCGAATGGGCGCCCGAGGCTTCGATCGGCTTCGCTTCCTCGGTCGGCGGCGCAAAGGCGAAGGGGCCCGGGTCGGTGCATGGCGGCGTCGGCGTGGCGACCGGCACCGGCTTGCCCGCGGCGACCAGTCCTTCGCGGACATGGTCCGCGACCCGCGTCTGCGCCTGGCAGAGCTGGTAGCTGTCGACCTTGGCGCTCCAGGCGGTCCTGGCCGCCGCCTCGGCCGCCTTGGCCTTGGCTTCGGGCGTGGCAGGCGGTGCGGGCAACCTGGCCAGCGCAGAGGATGCAAAAGCCAAGGCCAACGACAGGCCGCAAAGTTTCAGCGCGTTCTTCATGAGGGACTTCCTTCGACCCGGACGTTGGCGACTGGCGCATGCTCGCGTGCCTGCACGCTGCGCTGCGCCGGGATCTTGCCGGCCGCGATGTCGGCATACCAGAGCGGGTGATGTTCCTTGGCCCAGGTCTCGTCGACCGAGCCCTCGCGCATGGCGGAGTAGGCGCCCTTCATGCCCAGCGTGCCGATGTAGATGTGGCCCATGATCAGCGCCATCATGCACAGCGTCGCGACGGCGTGGATCATGTGCGCGACCTGCATCTCGCCGCGCGTGTAGACGAAGCCCGGCAGCAGCTTGTCGAGGAACAGCCCCGATCCGATGACCAGGCTGCCAAGCAGCATCACGCCACCCCAGAACACCAGTTTCTCGCCCGCGTTGAATCGATGCGAAGGCGGCTCCTTGCCCCCGAACAGGCCGCCCCCTCGCTTGAGCCACGTCCAGTCGTCCTTGCTGGGCCAGTTGCTGCGAATGAAGGTGAAGATCATGAAGATCGTCGTCACCACGAACAGCGGACCCACGAAGTTGTGCACGGTCTTGAGGACGTAGGCCAGCCAGCCGAACAAGGCCCCGCCCAGCACCGGCAGCAGGAAGAACTTGCCGAAGGCCATCACGATGCCCGAGATGGCCAGCACCACGAAGGCACCCGCGTTCGACCAGTGCGTGGCCCGCTCGAACGGGGTGAAGCGCTCGATCTTGCGGCCGGTCTCGCGGCCGTGCAGCCCTATCGGCCCGCGGGTGAAATAGAAGATCGCCAGCGCCAGCAAGGTCACGAAGAGCAGCGCGGCGCCGTAGGGAATGATCCAGTTGTTGCGCACCTGGCGCCAGGCTTCGCCGGCGTTGGTGTACAGCGAGCCCGGGTACTTCACGAAGCCCTGGATCAGGTTGCCGGCCTCCGGCGCTTCGCTGGCCGGCAGGCTGCTGAAGCCGGTCACGCCGCCGCTCACCTGGCGCCACATCGGCGCGTTGTTGCCCGGCTGGACCCGCTGGCGTTCGCCATTGGTCTGGTTGAGGTAGTTCGGGTCGGCGCTGGCTTCCGGCTTGACGTCGAAGATGTTCTGGCTGCGGATGCCGCCCGCGACCGGCGCGGCAGGCGCGACCGGCGCCGGTGTGGCGACTGCCGGCGCGGTGGCTGCGGCCGGCGGTTCCGGCGTCTGGGCATGGGCGGCGATGCTGCAACCCAGCACGGCGGCCATCGCCAGGGCGTTAAGCGCTTGTCTCATGCAACCTCCGGCTCAGTTGATCCGGTTGTATTCGTTCTGGTTCTGGGCGCGCGTCTTGAGGTGCTGCTCCCAGGACGACCGGTCGCCGATCTGCCAGCCGCTGGCGGTGAACGCCGTGCCGGTGTCGGGCTTGGTGCCGGTGCCGGTCCATGGGGCGGCATCCAGCCGCACGCCATGGGCGTTGGTCTGCGGCTTCTCGGTGCAGGCCGCCAGCAGCACCAGCGCCGAGACCAGCGCCACCGTTGCGGAAAGGCGCCTCATTTCGCGACCCCGTTGGTCGGCGTGCCGGCTGTCTGCGAGCCGTAGGCGGTGCCCCAGCCCCACACTTCGGCACCCTTGCCGCGATGGACCACGCGGGTGCGGAAGATGTCGGCGACCACGTCGCCGTCGCCCGCCAGCAGGGCCTTGGTCGAGCACATCTCGGCGCAGGCCGGCAGCTTGCCTTCGGCCAGGCGGTTGCGGCCGTACTTCTCGAACTCGGCCTGCGAGCCGTTTTCTTCCGGGCCGCCGGCGCAGAAGGTGCACTTGTCCATCTTGCCGCGGGCGCCGAAGGTGCCCTGCGACGGAAACTGCGGCGCGCCGAACGGGCAGGCGTACGAGCAATAGCCGCAGCCGATGCAGACATCCTTGTCGTGCAGCACCACGCCTTCTTCAGTGCGGTAGAAGCACTGGACCGGGCAGACCGCCATGCAGGGTGCGTCGGAGCAATGCATGCAGGCCACCGAGATCGAGCGCTCGCCGGGCACGCCGTCGTTGAGCGTCACGACGCGGCGGCGGTTCACGCCCCACGGCACCTCGTTCTCGTTCTTGCAGGCCGTGACGCAGCCGTTGCATTCGATGCAGCGTTCGGAATCGCAGACGAACTTCATTCTTGCCATACTGAGTCCTCTATGCCTTCTCGACGTTGCAGACCGTCGTCTTGGTTTCTTGCATCATCGTGACGCTGTCGTACCCGTAGGTGGTGCTGGTGTTGATCGCTTCGCCGCGCACGATCGGATGCGCGCCCGCCGGGTAGTAGGCCAGCATGTCGGCCCCCTGCCAGTGGCCGGAGAAGTGGAAAGGCATGAAGACCGTGTCAGGCCCGACGCGCTCGGTCACCAGGGCCTGCACGTTGAGCCGCGCCCCGGTGGGCGTGTGGACCCAGGCGCGCTCGCCGTTGCGGATGCCCTTCTCGGCCGCCACCCGCGGATGGATCTCGATGAACATCTGCTGCTGCAGCTCGGCCAGCCAGGGATTGGAACGCGTCTCCTCGCCGCCGCCCTCGTATTCGACCAGGCGGCCGGAGGTCATGATGAACGGGAACTTTTCCGCGATCTTGTCGGCGATGTTGCGCTGCTGAATACTCTTGTAGAGCGTGGGCAGACGCCAGAAGGCCATCTTGTCGTCGTGCGTGGGGTACTTCACCGCCAGGTCCGGCCGGGTCCCGTAGAGCGGCTCGCGGTGCTGCGGGATCGCATCGGGGAAGTTCCACACCACGGCGCGCGCCTTCGCGTTGCCGAAGGGATGGCAGCCGTGGTTCTGCATGAACACGCGGATCATGCCGCCCGAACTGTCGGTCTTCCAGTTCTTGCCGTCGGCCTTGGCCTTTTCGGCCTCGGTGAGCTCGTCCCACCAGCCGAGCTTCTTGAGCAGCAGGTGGTCGAGTTCGGGGTAGCCGGTCGTGATGGCAGCGCCGAGCGAATGGGAGCCGTCTTCGGCCAGCAGGTTCTTGCCGTTGCGCTCGACGCCGAAGTTGGCGCGGAAGTTGCCGCCGCCGTCCATGACGTGCTTGGAGGTGTCGTACAGGTTCGGCGAGCCGGGGTGCTTCAACGCGGGCGTGCCGTAGCAGGGCCAGGGCAGGCCGTAGTAGTCGCCCGCGATGTCGTAGCCGTTGACCTTGTCCTTGACCGAGCCCTTCGCCTTGAGCGTTCGGACGTCGAAGGCGGCCATGTTGCGCATGTGGGCCTGCAGCCGTTCGGGGCTCTGGCCGGTGTAGCCGACCGCCCAGCAGCACTTGTTGATCTCGCGCAGGATGTCGTCGGGCACGGGCTCGTCCATGCCCTTGACCTGCTGCATCTTGTAGTTCTTGCTGAGCTCCTTGCCGAAGCCGAGCCGGTCGGCGAACTGCTGCATGATCATGTGGTCGCTGCGGCTTTCCCACAGCGGCTCGATCACCTTCTCGCGCCACTGGAGCGAGCGGTTGGAGGCCGTCACCGAGCCGCTGGTCTCGAACTGGGTGCAGGCCGGCAGCAGGTAGACCGCGCGGTTGGGATTGAGGTCTTCGGCCCGGCCGGGCATGGCGGCCATGGCCGCGGTGGCCGACGGATACGGATCGACCACCACCAGCAGGTCGAGCTTGTCCATCGCCCGCTTCATCTCGAGGCCGCGGGTCTGCGAGTTGGGCGCGTGGCCCCAATAGACGACGCCGCGCAGGTTCGAGTCCTGGTCGATCAGCTCGTTCTTCTCGAGCACGCCGTCGATCCAGCGCGACACGGTGATGCCGGGCTTGCTCATCATCGCGGGCGAGGCGAAGCGGCTCTTGATCCAGTCGAAATCCACGCCCCAGGTGGCGGCGAAGTGCTTCCATGATCCTTCGACCAGGCCGTAGTAGCCGGGCAGCGAATCGGGGTTCGGGCCCACGTCGGTGGCGCCCTGCACGTTGTCGTGGCCGCGGAAGATGTTGGTGCCGCCGCCCGCCGTGCCGACATTGCCCAGCGCCAGCTGCAGGATGCAGGAGGCACGCACGATCGCGTTGCCGATCGTGTGCTGCGTCTGGCCCATGCACCAGACGATGGTGCCCGGACGGTTCTCGTTGAGCCAGGTCGCGACCTTGAGCACCTGCGCCTCGTTGACGCCGCAGGCCTCCTCGACCTTGTCGGGCGTCCACTTGGCCATGACCTCCGCGCGCACCTCGTCCATGCCGAAGACGCGGTCGTTGATGTACTTCTTGTCTTCCCAGCCGTTCTTGAAGATGTGGTGCAGCACACCGAAGAGGAAGGGAATGTCGGAGCCCGAGCGGATCCGCACGTACTCGTCGGCCTTGGCCGCGGTGCGCGTGAAGCGCGGATCGACCACGATCATCTTGCAGCCGTTTTCCTTGGCATGCAGCATGTGCAGCATGCTCACCGGATGGGCCTCGGCCGCATTCGAACCGATGTACAGCGCCACCTTGGCATTGCGCATGTCGTTGTACGAATTGGTCATGGCGCCGTAGCCCCATGTGTTCGCCACGCCCGCGACCGTGGTCGAGTGGCAGATGCGCGCCTGGTGGTCGCAGTTGTTGCTGCCGAAGAAGCTCACGAACTTGCGCAGCAGGTAGGCCTGCTCGTTGCTGTGCTTGCTGGAGCCGATCCAGTAGACCGAATCGGGGCCGCTGGCCTTCGAGAGATCCTTGAGCTTGGCGGTGATCTCGTCGAGCGCCGTGTCCCAGCTGATGCGCTCGTACTTGCCGTTCACCAGCTTCATCGGATAGCGCAGGCGGTATTCGCCGTGGCCGTGCTCGCGCAGGGCGGCGCCCTTGGCGCAGTGCGCGCCCAGGTTGATCGGCGAGTCGAACACCGGTTCCTGGCGGACCCAGACGCCGTTCTCGACCACGGCGTCGGAGGCGCAGCCGACCGAGCAGTGCGAGCAGATGGTGCGCCGGACCTCGACCTTGCCCGCACCCACCGCGGTCGGACGGCCTTCGGCGGCATTGGCCTTGCGCAGCAACGTGAGCTGGCCGGCCGCCAGGCCGGCGCCGACGCCCAGGCCCGATCGGCGCAGGAAGGCGCGCCGGTCCATGGTCGGCAGCGCGCTCGAGAGGCCGCGCCGCAAGCTGTGGACAAGGGACGACGAGGAAGAAGCGGCGCCGCCATGCGGGGCGCCGGTCGATTTTTTGGTCAGTAGCATCGCAGGTGCCTTCGTGCTCAGGCGGACGTGGTCTTGTAGTAGCGCTTGACGTGTTCGCTCAGCGAGTAGCCGCCGCCCTTCGCGGGCGGTGGCGGGAGCTCGGGCGCCGCCGTGGCGTCGGGCGCCGGGGCGACCCCGGGCAGCACGGCGACCGCCGCGGCGGCGGCGCCGACCGTGGCGGCGCCGAAAAAGAATCCCCTTCGCGACGCCCGCTGAGGGGCGGCGTTTTGGCTGTCCTGCATGTCAACTCCAGGAGTGGCTGGGCGAACCCACATATAAAACCAGTTGCGTACGTTTGGATACTAGTCCTGACCCTAATAGGTCGTCGTCAATGTCCTTCGATCTCAGTCCAGCATGTCGAAGCCCTGGCGTTCGACCTCCGCGAAGGCCGAGGTCAGGCCGGCCAGGGCGGCGTAGAAGCGCGCCTTGGGGTGCTGCGCCACGGCGTCGCACATGGCCGGCAGCCATGGCTGCACATGGGTCGAAAAGAAGGCCTGCTGGGCCGGGAGGTTCGAGACCTCGATGTCTTCTCCGGCGATCAGGTAGCGCATGACCTCGAAGAGACAGGCAATGTGGTCCTCGGTCTCGGGCATCGATTCGTCGCGCGCGAGGCCGATCCGCTCGAGATCGCGGCGCAGGTGCACCAGCGGCTTGTCGTTGAGGAATCCGCTCAGGTAGTGCGAGCCGAACAGATAGACCTCCGGCTTGCCGATCCCGCCGAAGAGCGCGTCGTATTCGTTGCGAAGCGCCGCCGCGTCGGTGTCGCGTGACGCGCCCACCAGGGTGCGCCACGGCTCCTCCAGGAACGCGCCCGCGGCCGGCGCTTCGGTCGGTGCGACCTGGACGGCCTCGAGCAGTTCGGCATCGGGTGCGGCGTACCAGAGGCGCGCCAGCAGTCCGTAGAGTTCCGCGCGGGCGATCTCTTCGTCGAGTGCCGAGGAGGCGGGGAAGCTTTGGCTCATAGGTCTGTGATCTTCATTTCGCCCTGCGCGCTGTACAGATCGATCACCCGGCAGTCGCTGCACATCTTGAGCCGTTCCAGGGCCTCGCCCTGGAACATGGCATGGCCGGCCAGCTTGCCGAGCATCGCTTCGATGGCCTTCTGGGTGCCGAAGGGCTTCGCGCAGCGGATGCACGACCAGGGCCTGGCCTCGTTGAGCACCACCGGCTGCTTGCGCTCGGGCGCCACCAGGAACCGCGGCACCAGCGAGATCGCGCGCTCGGGACAGGTCGTTTCGCACAGCCCGCACTGGACGCAGTTCTTCTCGATGAAGCGAAGCTGCGGCGCGTTCTGGTTATCCTGGAGTGCGCCCGCCGGGCAGGCGCCGACGCAGGCCAGGCACAAGGTGCACTTGTCCTTGTCGACTGCGACGGTGCCGAAGGGCGCGCCTGGCGGCAACGGGATGGCGATCGGCGTGTCGGGCTGCGCCTTCAGCGCCGGCGCGGCCTCCGTCAGGTGATCGAGCGCGAGTTCGAGCGTGCTGCGCTTGTCGCCGCCGACCGCGAACCGGGCGACCTTGTCGGGCACCTGCGGCCGGGTGTCGCGCAGTGCGCCGAGCGCGCCGTCGAGCGCGGCGACCGACGCCGCTTCGACGATGCGGAAGTGAGTGCCCGTGTAGCCCAGCCCGTGCAGCAGCGACTGGGCAAGCGCCGCCTGTGTCTGGAGTGCGGCGCGGTACTGCGGCGCTTCCTCGCCGGTGACGAGCACGCACACCTGCGACGCGCCGAACGCCACGGCGCTCAGCCACAGGTCGATGCCGGTGCTTGCCGCGTGGAAGAGCCCGACCGGGATCACGTTCGCCGGCACGCCCTGCGCCTTGCCGAGCTGCGCCTGCCGCCCCAGCTGCGCCACCAGCGCCTGGCCGCCCTCCTCGCTGTGCAGCAGGAGCACCGCGTCGCGTCCACCCGCACCCGCATAGGTGGACAGCAGCGTCCGCAGCTTGAGCCCCTGGTCGGGGGCGCGCGGATAGGCATAGCCCAGCGCGCCCGTCGGGCACACGGTCGTGCAGGCGCCGCAGCCGACGCAGAGATGGGGATTGACGACGATGCGCTGGCGTTCCTTGGCGCTGCTCACGGCGTGGGCCGAGCAGACGTCGATGCAGGCGCTGCAGCCGACCACCTCGTTGCGGCTGTGGGCGCAGAGCTTCTGGTTGTAGTCGAAGAACTTCGGCTTCTCGAATTCGCCGTCCATGTCGCGCAGCCGCAGCAGGGTCTGCGGGCCCTGGGGAGGCGCCACGCCGCCCGGCAGGTGGAAATAGCCCTGCGGCGGCGCATGCCAATCGATCTGGGGCGCAGCGCCGAGATCGAGCACGAGGTCGAAGTCGCCGTCGAACGCTTCCGGCGGCCGGTCGAAGCGGATCGCACCGGCCGCGGTGCAGGCGCGCTCGCAATCACGGTGCGCGCTGCACTTGGCCATGTCGATCTGGTAGTCCAGGCCGATGGCCTGTTCGGGACACGCGGCCACGCAGGCGTTGCAGCGGGTGCAGAGGTCGAGGTCGATCGGGTTGTCGCGAGTCCACTGCAGCCGGAACGCGCCGAGCCAGCCCGCCAGCGAATCGATGCGCCCGGCGAGCACGGGCCAGCGCCGCTCCTGCGCACCGCCGGCCGCGCCCGCGCCTTGCGAGAAGATCGTCACGTCGAGGGAATCGGCGACCAGCGCCGCCGCCTTCTCGGCCTCGTCCAGCGGACCGACGATCAGCAGGCGGCCCTGGCTGACATAGCGCACGGTCGAGACCGGATCGGGCTCGGGCAGCCGGGCGGCGGCGAGGAGGGCAGCGATTTTCGGCATCGCGCTCCTGGCGTCGCGGCTCCAGCCGCCGGTTTCGCGGATGTTGACGAAGCGGATCGGCGACGTGGCCGCCGGCACCTGCGCCGCCAGCTCCGCGAAAAGCCGCTTCTCCTGGGTGCAGGCGACCACCACCTCGTCGCCGGATTGGACGGCTCGCTGGAACGATGCCGCCTCGCGGCGGCAGAGCGAGGAATGAAGGGGGAGTGACTCAGCCAGGGCCGTCCCGAGCGTCTTCGGCTCGAGCGGCATCGTCTTGTTGCAGTCGCAGATCAGCGTGGTGGTCATCGGCATCTTGGCTGGCGGGTTGCGCATCGGCAACCGGCTGGCTGGAAAGGTCCCCTGGATCGCTCGACTGTGCCACGTCTGGCGATCCATCGTCGCGGGATGTCTGCTCGGGCTCTTCGTCGAAGAGGTTCAGAAATTTCGCACTTGCCATCTGGCGCAGCACGCTGTCGGGCAGGGGAGTCGGCTTGGAATAGTCGTCGACGTAGGTGTCCAGGCCGTCCATCACGTTGAAGTGGGGGTCGGCGAACAGCTTCTTGAAGGCAGCGTTCTTGACTTCGGGCGCCACCTCCCGGGCGACGAACGGCCTGAAGTCGGACTCGATGGTGAGCGCCTGCGCGTCCGCCAGCGTGAGCGGCGGCGGTTCGGGCGCGGGATCGGCAGGCGTCGTGCTCGCTTCGAGCGTCGCAGGCGGGGTGTCCTGCGGTGGCGCCGGCGGTGTCGGCGGCTGCTCGTCCGGCACCTGGCCGGCGCGCTCGGCCTGCTTGCGGCGCGACCACCGGCCCAGAAATCCCTCAGACATCGCCGGCTCCCGGTCCGCGCTTCTTTTCGGTCGTCACGCTGGCCGCGTTGCCGAAGCGATCGACCAGCGGCCGGAAGCTCTCGGGCCGCCGGCGGCGCTTGGGCTCGATCACGTAGTGCGCATCCACGAAGTCGCGCACCCAGTCGATCACCTCGGGCGGGGCCGGCACCTGTTCGACGGTCTCCTGCGCATCCAGCCAGCGGCCGGCCTCGTAGTAGCTGAGCGTCACGACGACCGGGCGCGGGATCGGCTCGGGGCCGAGCGTCGCCTCCTCGTCCATGCGCCAGAGCACGAACCAGCAGGGCGCCGGGGTGGTCGCGTTCAGGTGGTAGCCCTCGGCTTCGTCGCGGAACAGCTCGACCTTGTAGCCGGGATGGAGCCATCGCTGCGCGCCGTCGTCGTCGTGCAGCAGCCGGGGCCCGGCGCCGAAGCCTGGCGCGTCGGGGATCACGCTGTCGAGCGTCCAGCGCCAGGGCTGCCAGTGGCTCGACGGGCCGTGCAGGCGCTCGCGGCGCATCACGACCGCGACGTCGAGCGTCGGGCGGCCGACGGTGCCAGGCGCAGGGAACTCGGAGGAAGACATGTACCGCACGATAGCGGATCGCCCTGCGCCTTGGAGAAGCACCGCATCGATCAGGGCCGCAGATGTGAAAAGGCCGGAAGCAATTGGGATGCTTCCGGCCTCAAATTTGGTCCCGCCGCCAGGAATCGAACCTGGATCTCAGCCTTCGGAGGGCCGAATTCTATCCGTTGAAATACAGCGAGAGGGGCTTCCGAAACATCGGAAGCTCTCTATTATCGCCTATCGGACGGCGCCCGGCACATTGGGGGGAAATCCGAGGCCCGTGAGGTAAACCCGGAAGGCTTGGCGCCCCGTTTCCACGAGGTCGAAAGCGGACGGGTCCAGCAGCCAGTTCTGGATCAGCCCGCTGATCAGCGCATGCAGGCCCTGGGCCGCCGCCGGCGCCGGGATCGGCAGCCGCCTGCGGGTGCGGCGGGCGTCGGCCACCATGGCCTTCTCGAACTCGGTCACGCAGCCGTTGCGCGCCGACAGGTGGCGCTGCTGCACCGACTCCATGTCGTGGGTGTACTCGACCTTGTGGGTGGCGATGTCGAACACCCGGCGCACCTGCATGTCGCTGGTCATGAGCTTCAGCGCCTCGACCATCTGGTGCTCGACCTCGCCCATGGGCTCGGCGCCGCTGCCGGCGGAGGCCCGGGCCACCTCGGCCTCGAGCGGCAGCGTGACGCGGTCCATCATGGCGTTGAAAAGCGCCGCCTTGTCCTTGAAGTGCCAATAGATCGCGCCGCGGGTCGCGCCGGCCTGGTGCGCAATTTGCTGCAGTGAAGTCTGCGACACGCCCTGGGCCTGGAACAGGACCTCCGCCGCGTCGAGCAGGCGGTTGCGCGTCTCCTGGGCCTCTTCCTTGGTTCGTCTGACCATTTTTCAGAGACTCCCTTCTTAAAATCCACCGGCTGGGAAAGGTGACACTATACATTCATGAATGTATGTAAGATAGAGCCCTTTCCCCGATAGTCAAGATCGCCCCGTTGCTCTAGGCACCCGCGCGGTCGCGCCAATCTCCCGTCCCTCCTTCAAAGGAATCACATGCCCGACTTGCATGTCTCGCGCCATTCGTTGTTCTCGCCGCGCCGCCCCGCCACCATTGCCGCCGCCGCCGTCATGCTGCTCGCGCTGACCGCCTGCGGCAAGGGAGAAGCCCCGAAGGCCGCGGGTGGCGGCGGCCATCCGGCACCCGAGGTGGGCGTGGTGGTCGCGACCCCGACCAACGTCGGGCTGGTGACCGAACTGCCGGGCCGGCTCGAGTCCACCCGGGTGGCCGAGGTGCGCGCCCGCGCCGCCGGCATCCTAATGCAGCGTGTGTTCCAGGAAGGCAGCGACGTGAAGGCCGGCCAGGTGCTCTACCGCATCGACCCCGCCCCCTACGCCGCCGCGGCGGCGAGCGCCGAGGCCAGCCTGGCGCGCGCCGAAGCCAATGCGGTGCAGGCCCGGGCCCTGGCCGAGCGCTACAAGCCGCTGGTCGCGGCCAACGCGGTCAGCAAGCAGGAATACCAGAACGCGGTCGCCGCGGCCAAGACCGCCGAAGCCGACATCGCGGTCGGCCGCGCCGCGCTGCAGACCGCCAAGATCAACCTCGGCTATGCGACCGTGACGGCCCCGATCTCGGGCCGCATCGGCCGCTCGCTCGTGACCGAAGGCGCACTGGTGGGCCAGGGCGACGCCACGGCGCTGGCAGTGATCCAGCAGATCGACCCGCTGTATGTGAACTTCACGCAGTCGGCCACCGAGGTGCTGCGGCTGCGCCGCGCGCTGCAGGACGGCCAGTTCAAGCGCGCCGGCGGCGAGGCCGCCAGCGTGCGCATCGCGCTCGAGGACGGCACCGAATACGCGCACCCGGGCCGGCTGCTGTTCTCCGACCTGACGGTCGACCAGACCACCGGCCAGGTCACGCTGCGCGCCGAAGTGCCGAACCCGAAGGGCGACCTGCTGCCAGGCCTGTACGTGCGCGTGCGCATCGAGCAGGCCCAGGCCACCAACGCGATCACGGTGCCGCAGCAGGCGGTCACGCGCACCCAGCAGGGCGACACCCTCACGGTGGTGGGCGCCGACGGCAAGCTGAGCAAGCGCACGGTGAAGATCAGCGCCGCCCAGAACAACCAGTGGGTGGTGCTCGACGGCCTGAAGGCCGGCGAGCAGGTGATGGTCGACGGCTTCCAGAAGCTGCAGATGATGCCGCCCGGCACGCCCGTGAAGGCGGTGCCGTGGACCGGGCCGCAGGGCGCCACCGCCCCGGCGCCGGCTGCTTCCGCTGCGGCCGCCCCGGCTGCGGCCGCGAAGTAAGGAGCCCGCCCGCATGGCCAAGTTCTTCATCGACCGTCCGATCTTCGCGTGGGTGATCGCACTGTTCATCCTCGTGGTGGGCGGTGTGGCGATCACGCAATTGCCGATCGCCCAGTACCCGCCGGTGGCCCCGCCGGCCATCGTCATCAACGCCGCCTACCCCGGTGCTTCCGCCCAGACGCTCGAGGACAGCGTGCTGTCGGTCATCGAGCGCGAGATGAACGGCTCGCCCGGCATGATCTACATGGAGTCGGTGGCGCAGGCCGACGGCACCGGCGCCATCACGATCAGCTTCGCGCCCGGCACCGACGCCGACCTGGCGCAGGTGGACGTGCAGAACCGGCTCTCGCGCGCCACCCCGCGGCTGCCCGCGGCGGTGACGCAGCAGGGGGTGCGGGTCGACAAGTCGCGCTCCAACTTCCTGCTGTTCACGATTCTTTCATCCGACAACCCGGCCTTCGACCCGATCGCGCTGGGCGACTACGCCTCGCGCAATGTCGTGCCCGAACTGCAGCGCGTCAAGGGCATCGGCCAGGCGCAGCTGTTCGGCACCGAGCGGGCCATGCGGGTCTGGATCGACCCGGCGAAGCTGCAGGGCTTCAACCTGTCGTCGAGCGACGTCACCAACGCCATCAAGGGGCAGAACGCGCAAGTGGCCTCGGGCACCATCGGTGACCTGCCGAACGTGGCCGGCCAGGCGATCGCGGCCACGGTGGTGGTCAACGGCCAGCTCACCAATGTCGAGCAGTTCCGCAACATCGTGCTGCGCGCCAACACCGACGGCTCGGCCGTGCGGCTGCGCGACGTCGCCCGCATCGAGCTCGGCGGCCAGGCCTATTCGACCTCGGCGCGCCTGAACGGCGAGCCTGCGGTCGGTATCGGCGTGCAGCTGGCGCCCAGCGGCAACGCGCTCGAATCGGCCAAGCTGGTGCGCGCCAAGATGGAGGAGCTGTCGCGCTTCTTCCCGCAGGGCGTGAAGTGGGAGATCCCGTACGACAGCTCGCGCTTCGTCAAGATCTCGATCTCGCAGGTGGCCGAGACGCTGGTCGAGGCCGTGGTGCTGGTGTTCCTGGTGATGTTCCTGTTCCTGCAGAACTGGCGCTACACCATCATCCCGACCATCGTGGTGCCGATCGCGCTGCTGGGCACCTTCGGTGTGCTGCTCGCGCTGGGCTTCTCGATCAACGTGCTGACGATGTTCGGCATGGTGCTGGTGATCGGCATCGTGGTGGACGACGCCATCGTGGTGGTCGAGAACGTCGAGCGCATCATGAGCGAGGAAGGGCTGCCGCCACTGGAGGCCACGCGCAAGGCGATGAAGCAGATCTCGGGCGCCATCATCGGCGTCACCGTGGTGCTGATCTCGGTGTTCGTGCCGCTGGCCTTCTTCGCCGGCTCGACCGGCAACATCTACCGCCAGTTCTCGGCCGTGATGGTGGCGTCGATCGGCTTCTCGGCCTTCATGGCGCTGTCGCTCACGCCGGCGCTCTGCGCGACCTTGCTGAAGCCGGTCGAAGCCGGCCACCACCACGAGAAGACCGGCTTCTTCGGCTGGTTCAACCGCGGCTTCTCGCGCACCGCCAAGGGCTACGAAGGCCTGGTGGCGCGCATCCTGCGCCGCGCCTTGCGCTACCTGGTGATCTACGCGGCCATCATCGGCGTCGTGGTGATCGCCTACCTGCGGGTGCCGACCTCCTTCCTGCCGCAGGAAGACCAGGGCAACATCATCGTCAACGTGCAGCTGCCGCCGGGCGCGACCCAGGAGCGCACGCTCGACGTCATGAAGCAGGTCGAGGGCTTCATCCTCAAGCAGCCCGAAGTGCAGAGCATGGTGGGCGTGATGGGCTTCAGCTTCTCGGGCCAGGGCCAGAACGCCGGCCTCGCCTTCGTGACGCTCAAGGACTGGAAGGAACGCAAGGGCGAGGGCGAATCCGCCTCGGCCCTGGCAGGCCGTGCCTTCGGTGCGCTGTCGGGCGTCCGCGATGCCTTCATCTACCCGCTGAGCCCGCCGCCGATCCCCGAACTGGGCAATGCCAGCGGCGTGACCTTCCGCCTGCAGGACCGCTCCGGCGCGGGTCACGAGGCGCTGGTCAACGCCCGCAACCAGCTGCTGGGCATGGCGTCGCAGAGCAAGATCCTGACGCAGACCCGGCCCGACGGCCTCGAGGACGCACCGCAGCTGCAGATCGACATCGACCGCGACAAGGCCAATGCGCTGGGCGTGACCTTCGATGCGATCAACGCGACGCTGTCGACCGCGCTCGGCTCGAGCTATGTCAACGACTTCCCGAACCAGAGCCGCCTGCAGCGCGTGGTGGTGCAGGCCGACGCCCCGGCGCGGATGCAGCCCGAGGACCTGCTCAAGCTGAACGCGGCCAATGCGCAGGGCAAGCCGGTGCCGCTGTCGGCCTTCGCGACCACGCGCTGGATCACCGGCGCGCAGCAGACCGTGCGCTACAACGGCTATCCCGCGATGCGCATCAGCGCCGACGCGGCGCCGGGCTACAGCACCGGCGCGGCGATGGCCGAGATGGAGCGGCTTGCCGCCCAGCTGCCGCCCGGCTTCGGCTACGAATGGACCGGCCAGTCGCGGGAAGAAAAGCTCGCCGGCTCGCAGGCCATCATCCTGTACGGCTTCGCGATCCTGGCGGTGTTCCTGTGCCTCGCGGCGCTCTACGAGAGCTGGTCGATCCCGCTGGCGGTGATCCTGGTGGTGCCGCTGGGCGTGCTGGGCGTGCTGCTGGCGACGATGCTGCGGGCCTACTCCAACGACGTGTACTTCCAGGTCGGGCTGATCACCATCATCGGCTTGTCGGCGAAGAACGCGATCCTGATCATCGAGTTCGCCAAGGACCTGCAGGCGCAGGGCAAGGGCGTCGTCGAATCGGCGCTGGCGGCCGCACACCTGCGGTTCCGGCCGATCATCATGACCTCGCTGGCCTTCGGCCTGGGCGTGATGCCGCTGGCCTTCGCCACCGGCGCCGGCTCGGCGAGCCAGCGCGCGATCGGCACCGGGGTGCTCGGCGGCATGATCACCGGCACCACCCTCGCGGTGTTCTTCGTGCCGGTGTTCTTCGTGGTGGTGCGCGGATTCTTCAAGGGCAGCGCCCGACAGCACGAGGCCGACAAGCGGCACGCCCAGGCCGCCGGCATCGAGGAAGAAAAACATGACTAAGCGATTCATCACCACCGCGCTGGCAGGCGCCGCCGCCCTGATGCTGGCGGGCTGCTCGCTGATCCCGACCTACGAGCGCCCGGCGGCCCCGGTGCCGGCCACCTTCCCGAACGCGGCGGCGGCGCCGACCGCGCCCGGCCAGCCGCTGGCCGCGACCGTGGCCTGGCAGGACTACTTCACCGACCCGCGGCTGCAGCAGCTGATCCACCTCGCGCTCACGAACAACCGCGACCTGCAGGTGTCGATCCTCAACATCGAGCAGGCGCGGGCGCAGTTCCAGATCACGCGCGCGGCGCTGTACCCGGCGCTCAACGCCAGCGCGAGCGGCACGCGCCAGCGTCCGTCGCTGGTCGGCGACGGCGTGAGCTCCGTCTATTCGGTGGGCCTGGGCGTGACGGCCTGGGAGCTCGATTTCTTCGGCCGCGTGGCGAGCCTGAAGGATGCCGCGCTGGCCCAGTACCTGGCGACCGAGGAAGCCCGCAAGGCGACCCAGATCAGCCTGATCGCCTCCGTGGCCAACGGCTGGCTGGCGGTGCTCGGCGACGACGAGGCGCTCGAGATCACGCGCCGCACCATGGTCACGCGCGACGACTCGCTCAAGCTGACCAAGCTGCGCTTCGACAACGGCGTGGCTTCCGAGATCGACTACCGCTTCGCCGAGGCGCAAGCCGAGACCGCGCGCGCCACCTACGCCCAGCAGCAGCGGCTGCGGCTGCAGGACGAGAACGCGCTGGCACTGCTGCTCGGTGCCCCGGTGCCGCCGGAGACCATCGTCGGCGCCGCCGAGGGACTGCAGGCGCTGGCGCCGATGCCCGAGGTGCCGGCGGGCCTGCCGTCCGACCTGCTGGTCGAGCGGCCCGACATCCGTGCCGCCGAGCAGCAGCTGATCGCGGCCAACGCCAACATCGGTGCCGCGCGCGCCGCCTTCTTCCCGCGGGTCACGCTGACCACCTCGATCGGCACCACGAGCTCGGAGTTCTCCAACCTGTTCAGCAGCGGCACGAAGGCCTGGGCCTTCGCGCCGCAGATAACGCTGCCGATCTTCAACGCCGGCGCCAACCAGGCCAACCTGGACTCGGCCCGCGCCGGACAGAAGATCGCGGTGGCGCAGTACGAGAAGTCGATCCAGTCGGCTTTCCGCGAGGTCGCCGACGCGCTGGCCGGCCGCGCCACCTACGACGAGGAACTGCGCGCGCTGGTGGCCCAGTCCAAGGCCGAGGAAGCCCGCTTCCAGCTGTCGGACATGCGCTATCGCGGTGGCGTCGCCAGTGGGCTCGACCTGCTGGATGCCCAGCGTTCGCTGTTCACCTCTCAGCTCGCGACCGCTCAGATCCGGCAGCAGCGCCTGCAGAACCAGGTCGTGCTCTACAAGACCCTGGGTGGCGGCTGGGCCACCCGGTAGGGCCGCGGGACGCCCCGGGTCCGGCCTGAGGCGGCCGGGTCCGGGGGCCTCTCTATAATCCGCCGTTGATCCGAATAAAGCCCCCGATACTGAGGACGCAATGAGCGACGACCCGCACTACCAGGCCACAGAAGAAGCCCACACCGGCCCGATCAAGAATCCGAAGCAACTGCTGCTCGCGGTCTTTTTCTCCTTCATCGCTCCCATCCTGATCATCGTCGGCCTCGTGTCGTTCGTCGTCTCGGGCACCCATCCCTCGGGTTCGGCGCAAGGCGACAGCATGTCGCTGTACGGCGTCTCCAAGGACACCCGCGACCGCGACATCGCCGACCGCCTGAAGAAGGTCGGCTCGATCGAGATCCGCGACGCCAACCGGCCGCTGGCCACCGGCGAGGCCGTGTTCAAGGCCCAGTGCGTGGCCTGCCACGGTGCGCCGGGCATCCCGGGCGCGCCGCACTACGGCGACGCCGCAGCCTGGGGCCCGCGCATCGGCCAGGGCTACGCCACGCTGGTCGAGCACGCGCTCAAGGGCAAGGGCGCGATGCCGGCCCAGGGCGGCGGCGACTTCGACGACATCGAGATCGGTCGCGCGGTGGTCTACATGGCCAACGCGGGCGGCGCCACCTTCCCGGTGCCCGACCGTCCGGCCGCGGCCCCGGCGGCCGAGGGCGCAGCCCCGGCCGATGCGGCCCCCGCGGTGGCCAGCGGCAAGTAAGCCGCCGCGACCCGACCCAAAGCCCGCGCGATGCGGGCTTTTTTCATGGTCGGAGCGACGGCTGGCCGGCGGACGGGCTCAGCACATGGCCGAAACGGGCCGGAAGGTCTTCGGCGCGGACATCCTCGGGGACCCATCGCCCCTGCTCGATCGCCTCGGCCGCCAGACCGACATCCTGCGTATGGACCAGGCCGAGACCGATGTCCGCCACCAGGTAGAGCCGGCCTTCGCCGTCGAGCAGGCAGGCCGTGGGCTCGATCGGCAGACCGGAATGCGAGCGGACCGACAAATCCTCCGACACCCGCCAGATCCACGGCGCGGCCTCGAGCTCGACGTAGACCCGCTGGGGCCCGTTCTGGAAGAACCACTGGCCCCGGTCGTCGTGTTCGTAGTTGCGCTGGATGAAGTCGATCAGCTTGTCGTGCCGAAGCTGCGAGCCCCTGGCCTGGCTGAACGGCCCCAGGGCCTGGGTGCGGTCGTCGCGCAGGAACCAGTTGCCGCGGGCGTCGAGCCCCAGCCAGCCGTAGCAGTGCGGCACGTTGGGCCACTTGGCAAGGGCCTTCAGAACGATCTCATCCATGGCGCCATTTTGCGCCGTGCGGGTCTGTGCCTCAGCGGTGTTCGTTCAGCCAGGCCACCACGCGCTCGGGCATGGCCCGCACGTGGCCCGGAGGTGCACCGAGCGGGAAGCCCACGTGGCCGCCGTGAGCGGGCTGCCAGAGCGTCACGTGGCTGCCGACTTCGCCCTGGCGCGGCAGGCTCGCGGCCGGCACGAACGGGTCGTTGACGGCATTCACGACCAGCGCCGGGATCCGGATCTGGTGCAGGTGCGGCTTGGCCGAGCCCCGCGACCAGTAGTCGTCGGTGCCGCGGAAGCCGTGCAGCGGCGCGGTGAAGACATCGTCGAAGGCGTAGAGGTCGCGCGCCGCGAGCAGCTTCTCGCGGTCGAACAGGCCCGGGTGCTGGGCCAGCTTGGCCAGCGCCTTGGGCTTCATGGTCGACAGGAACATGCGTGTGTAGACCAGCCGGTTGAAGCCGCGGCCGATGGCGGCGCCGCCGGCCGCGAGGTCCAGCGGGGCGGAGATCGCGGCGACCGCGCTGGCCACCTTGGCGGCCTCGGACCCGGCCTCCTCGGCCCAGCGCATCAGCGCATTGCCGCCGAGCGAGACACCCGCCGCCAGCAGAGGCTGGGCCGGGTCGCGCTGCGCGCGCAGGCGGGCCAGGATCCAGCCGACCTCCTCGAAGTCGCCCGAGTGGTAGGCCCGCGGCGCCAGGTTGAGCTCGCCGCTGCAGCCGCGGAAATGCGGCACGGCATAGTCCCAGCCCCGGGCATGAGCGTAGGCGCCGAAGACCTCGGCGTAGTGGCTTCTGGACGACCCCTCGAGGCCGTGGAACAGCACCAGCAGCGGCCTCGGGCCGGCCACCGCGGCATCCAGGAAGTCGACGTCGACGAAGTCGCCGTCGGGCGTGTCCCAGCGCTCGCGCCGGTAGGCCGGCAACGGTGCCTCGGCGCGCCGCGCGTACAGCGCGGGCCAGATGGTCTGGAGGTTGCCGCCGGGCAGCCAGCGTGGGGCGACGTACTGCATGGCCGCGCTCAATGCAGCGTCTGCGGCGCCTCGCTGGCGTCGCCGGGCTCGTGCGCACTGCCGGGGCTCGCATGGTGCGCGACCATGCGCCAGCCCTGTGCCGTGCGGTGATAGACGTTGGTGGCCAGCACGAAGGCATGGCGCGGCCCCTCGGCGGTCAGCACCTCGATGCGCTCCAGCACGTTGTGGACCGCACTGGCGAGCGATTCGACCTTGCGCACCCGCGCCGGCGTGGCCTGGATGGCGCCGTTGCCGAACATGTGCTCGAAGGCGGCGCGGATCGCCTCGGCCCCGACCAGGCGCGGGCCGCCCGGGTGGACGCAGAACACCTCTTCCTCGTCGGCCCAGCAATCCATGAGGGCGTCGACGTCGCCCCGCTGCAGGGCTTCGTAGAAGGCGGCTTCGACATCGTCGGCGGTGCCGCCGATGGTGCTGGCGCGGAGTTTGGCTTTGGTGGACATGGTGGTGCTGCCGGAAGTAGCGATTTTGCCTCGGTCGCGCGACGCCTCAAGGGCCGGCGGCCACCCAGCCTTGCACCACCGAGCGCAGTTCGCCCTGGGTGGCGCGCCAGACCAGTTCGGGCGCCGCCACGTGCACCCCGGGCGGCGCCAGCGCCAATGCGACGTCGACCAGCTCGGCCACCTTGGAGGCCCGCGCCGGCTGCTCGCTGGGCGGCACCATGAAACGGGCGATCGACAGCATCCAGGCCGCCAGCCGCTCGGCGGGATGGGCCAGGCGCCGCGCCACCGGCTTCTGCGCCGAGCGCACCAGCAGCACGCGCTCGAAGCCCAGCGCCACCACCGCCTGCTCGTCGAGGCTGGCCAGGCCTCGCTTCAGCGCCTCGGGCAGCCGGCCCTGGTCGTGCGGCAGCACCACCGCCAGCGTCTGGACGCCGCACGACCGCAGCCAGCCGGCCAGCGCCGGCAGCTGCGCCGGCTCGGGCGTCCACAGCGCCCGTTCGCGGTCGTAGAAAAGCCGCGGCGGCTCGAACAGCACCAGCGCCGTGCGGGCGGCCACCGGCGGCCACTGCGCCATCGGCAGGTCCGGCACCTGCACGGTCTCGACGCCGGGCAGGCCGTCGCGGATGGGTTCGCGCGCGAGCACGTAGGTATGGTCGAAGCGATGGCGGCCCGCGAGCCGCCGCACCAGTTCGTGGCCCAGCACGCCGGTGGCGCCGGCGATCAGCAGCGCGCCCTTCGACGGCCGGCCATCGGAGGGTCGCCGGTTCGCGGCCTGCAGGGCCTGGAGCGGATCGGGCGCCATCCTTCTATGCTACCTTTGCCGACTTCGTACAGAGAGGGCTCGGACATGTTGAAACGCTGGCTACTGATCTTGATCGCGGCGCTGTCGCTCGCGGGCTGCGGCTACAACGACTTCCAGCGCCTCGACGAGGCCAGCAAGTCGGCCTGGAGCGAGGTGCTCAACCAGTACCAGCGGCGCGCCGACCTGGTGCCCAACATCGTCGCCACGGTCAAGGGCGAAGCCAACTTCGAGCAGGAGACGCTCACCAAGGTGATCGAGGCGCGGGCCAAGGCGACCTCGATCCAGGTCTCGCCCGAGACGCTCAACAACCCCGAGGCCTTCGCCCGCTTCCAGCAGGCGCAGGGCGAGCTGTCGGGCGCGCTGTCGCGGCTCATGGCGGTGTCGGAGCAGTATCCGAACCTGAAGGCCAACCAGGCCTTCCGCGACCTGCGCGTGACGCTGGAGGGCACCGAGAACCGCATCACGGTGGCGCGCAACCGCTTCATCCAGACGGTGCAGGAGTACAACGTGCTGGCCCGCAGCTTCCCGACCAACCTGACGGCCAAGGTGCTGGGCTACCAGCCCAAACCCAACTTCACGGTCCAGAACGAAGCCCAGATCTCGGCGCCGCCGACGGTCGATTTCAGCGCCCCGAAGAAGTAGGCGCGGCAGCCAGGCGATGACGGCGGCCCGCATCCGGCAGGCACTGACGGCCCTCCTCCTGGTGGCGGCGGCGCTGCTGGGCGCGCGGGCGCAGGGCCTGCTGCCGGTGCCCGCGCTCGACGCCCGCGTGATCGACCAGACCGGCACCTTGAGCGCCGCGCAGCGCAGCGCGCTCGACGCCAAGCTGCAGGCCTTCGAGCAGAAGAAGGGCTCGCAGATCGTGATGCTGATGGTCCCGACCACCCAGCCCGAGGACATCGCGAGCTACGCCAACCGGGTCGGAAACGCCTGGAAAATCGGCCGCAAGGCGGTCGGCGACGGCATCCTGGTGGTGGTCGCCAAGGACGACCGCAAGATGCGCATCGAGGTCGCCAAGGCGCTCGAGGGCGCGGTGCCCGACCTGGCCGCGGCCCGCATCATCGACGAGGCGATGAAGCCGCGCTTCCGCCAGAACGATTTCGCCGGCGGCCTCGATGCCGCGGCCGACCAGCTGATCGCCCGGGTCAACGGCGAGGCGCTGCCCGAGGTCGACGCCCGCGGCGGCGACTTCGGCGAGGCCCCGCGCGGCGGCAGCGGCTTCAACTGGCAGGACCTGGGCATCTTCCTGTTCGCGGTGGTGCTCGTGGGGGGCCCGATCGCGCGCCGCATCCTGGGCAAGATCCCGGGCTCGCTGGCGCTCGGCGGCCTGACCGGCGTGGTGGTGATGGTGCTGACATCCAGCCTCGTGATCGCGGTGCTGGCCGCGCTGGGCGCCCTGCTCTTCACGCTGCTGTCGACCGCCTTCGGTGCCGGGCCCACGATCGGCCGGCGCGGCGGCGGCTTCGGCGGCGGCCTGGGCGGCGGATTGGGCGCCGGCGGCCTGGGCGGCTGGGGTGGCGGATCTTCTCGTGGCGGTGGCGGCGGTGGCTTCGGCGGCGGTTTCGGCTCCGGCGGCGGTGGCGATTTCGGCGGCGGCGGCGCCTCGGGAGACTGGTAGTCATGGCCTTGTTCGCACGCCTCGCCCGCATCTGGCGCCATCGCTGGACCGACGAAGCCGACCTGCGCCGCGCGCTGCCGGCCGACCTGCTCGATCGCCTGACGCGCCGCGTATCCGCCAGCGAAAAGCGCCACACCGGCGAGATCCGCATCTGCGCCGAGGCCGGCCTGCCGCTGTCCTACCTGTGGCGGGATGCGCCGGCGCGGGAGCGCGCCATCATGCTGTTCGGCAAGCTGCGCGTCTGGGACACCGAGCACAACAACGGCGTATTGATCTACCTGCTGCTGGCCGAGCACGCGATCGAGATCGTCGCCGACCGCGGCATCGATGCGCGGGTCGACGACGCGCAATGGGCGGCCCTGGCGCAGCGCATGGGCGCCGCCTTTCGCGAGGGGCGCTTCGAGGACGGGCTGACCCAGGCGCTGGAAGAAGTGTCGGCGCTGCTGGTCGCGCACTTTCCGCTGGCCGAGGGCCAGGCCGACCGCAACGAACTGCCGGACGCGCCGGTGGTGCTTTAGGGCACCAGAAGCATCAGGCCCGAGGCCGTGTTGGAGATCGGCAGGTGGTAGTTCCGATGCAGGCAGCGGGCGCTTGACCCGAGGGCGCCGCGGGTGGCCAGCCACATCAGCAGCTCGACGCCCTGGGTGCCGGCCTTCTCGACCAGCTCATGGGTGCTGAACTGCGTCGCCCATTTCGGGTCGTCAACCAGGCTGTCCATGAACCGCAGGTCGAAGTCCTTGTTGATGAAGCCGGCGCGCTGGCCGTCCAGCTGGTGCGACAGGCCGCCCGTGCCCATCACGGCGACCCGGGCGTCGCTGTCCCAGCCGCGGATGGCGCGGCCGACCGACTCGCCCAGCGCGTAGCAGCGCCTGGCCGAAGGCAGCGGGAACTGGACCGTGTTGATGCACACGGGCACGACCTTCACGGGCCAGGCCTGGTCCGGCCACAGCAGCGCCATCGGCAGCGCGAAGGCGTGATCGACCTGCATCTCCTGGCAGCTCGTGATGTCGAACTCGTCTTGCACCAACGCGTCGATCAGTTGCCACGACAGCGTCTGCTCGCCCTCGAACGAGGCCATGACCGGCAGGCCCCAGCCTTCGTCGGCGCCGCTGTAGACCGGTGCGGCACCGACCGCGAAGGTCGGCATCTTGTCGAGGAAGAAGTTGAGGCCGTGGTCGTTGTAGAACACCACGAGCACTTCGGGCCGGGTCTCGGCCAGCCAGCGGTGCACTGGCGCGAAGGCATCGAAGAAGGGGCGCCAGTAGGGCTCCTGCTGCAGGTTGCGGGCGATCGCGCGGCCGATCGCCGGCACGTGGGAGGTGGTGATGGCACCAACGAGATTGGCCATGGCGGGTGTCTCCGGGCGGGTCAGGCGGCGGCCAGGAGCCGGGCCTGGAACTCGGCCTTCGTCAGGCCGGTCTGCTGGGCGCCGATGTCCTGCATGTCGAGGCCGAAGATGCCGGCGAACTTGGCGAGGTAGTAGGCGTTGCCGCCGGCCTCGATCAGCTGCAGCACATTGCGGGCGCGAATGGCTTCGCGCTGCTGCGCGTTCAATCCGTAGGCTGCGCAGTAGGCGTCCTCGTCGCGCACGAAGGCCTCGCGGTTGGCGGCTTGGTTGAAGGAAAAGCACATCTTGTTCAGCGCGTAGCCCTTGCGGGCCTGTCGGCCGTCGAACAGGGTCGTGCCGGGAATGTCGGGGGTGCACATGAAGGTCTCCTGGATGGGTCGATTGGGCAAATGCTTGACCTGGATCAATCGCGT
Organism: Variovorax sp. J31P179; assembly: GCF_030316985.1. Classification (NCBI taxonomy): domain Bacteria; kingdom Pseudomonadati; phylum Pseudomonadota; class Betaproteobacteria; order Burkholderiales; family Comamonadaceae; genus Variovorax; species Variovorax sp. J31P179. The sequence continues at coordinate 26,314 of NZ_JASZYL010000007.1, forward strand.
GCACTCCAGACCGGCCTGCGCAGTGTTCCGGCAATCGACGCGCCGATAAAGGCCGACATACTCATGCCATCCATGAGCGAATTCGATCATTTGGATCTGGACGGCCACCTGCTGCGCCTGCTGCTCGCGGTGCACGAGGAAGGCTCTATCACGCGCGCGGCGCAGCGCCTGGGCGTCACCCAATCGGCGGTGAGCCATCTGCTGGACAAGCTGCGCGCCATCGTCGGCGACCCGCTGTTCGTCAAGTCCGGCCGCGGCATCGTGGCGACCGCGCAGGCCGAACTGCTGGCCGGGCGCGCCCGCGTGCTGCTCGACGAGTTGCGCGCCTTCAGCACCGCGGCCGGCTTCGAGCCCGCCCGGCTCACGGCCTGCTTCACCGTGGCCGCCAATGACCTGCAGCGCGACCTGCTGGTGCCGGCGCTGCTGCGCCGCCTTCGGGCCGAGGCGCCCGGCGTCACGCTGCGGGTCATCGCATCGGGCGCGCCGGTGCCCGCGATGCTGCGGGAACAGGCCTGCCAGTTGATCATCACGCCGCGTCCGCCCGAGGGCTCGGACATCATGCAGAAGCGGCTGTTCGAGGACCACTACCGCGTCTACTTCGACGCCGAATGCCGCGCCGCGCCAACCACCGAGGCCGACTACCTCGCCGCCGAACACGTGAGCGTCCTCTATGAACCGCTGCGGCGGCTCGACATCGACGATTTGTTCGCGCAACGCCATGTGGAGCGCCGCATCGTGGCCAGCGTCCCCGGCATGGCCGGGCTGGGCGCGCTGGTGCGCGGCGGGCCGTGGCTGGCCACCGCCCCCTCGCTGCTGATCGAGGGCGCCTTGCGCGGGCTGGCATCGGTGCCGGTGCCGCTGCACACGCCGGCGATGCCGATGTACATGGCCTGGCACCAGCGCCACCAGGTCGATCCGATCCACCGCTGGCTGCGCATCCACCTCGAGGCCGTGGTGGCCGCCACCTTGGCGGGGACGCGGCACCTGTCCTGACCGCGCCGCCCTTCAGGCCAGGCCGGGAAGCGCCCAGACGCCATTGCCGCCAACCGCGTAGAAGCGTCGCCCGGGCGCCGGCTCCACCTGCCAGCCACCGGTGAATTCGCCGAAGGCGGGCAGGATCAGTTGTTCGCCCTCGCGCACGAAGCAGGGCATGCGCAGGCTGTCGCGGCCACGGCCATGCAGCCTGCAGGCCGGATGAAGATGGCCGGCCAGCACGAAATGGGTCGGATGACGCTGCGGGTGATGGCAGGCCGCGAAGGGGCCGATCCGATGCGGCTCGTCGACCAGTTGGAAGCGCAGCGCGGCCGGCGGGTCGCCGGCGCGGCTGTCGTGGTTGCCGCGCACCAGCGTGCAGGCCAGTGCGGCGTGGCGGTCGCGCCAGGCCGCCACCGCCGCCAGCAGCGTGGCCGTGCGGGCCTGCGCCGCATGCAGGAAATCGCCGAGGAAGACGATCTCGCGTGGCGCCAGCCGCTCGATCAGGCGGTCGAGCCGCGCCAGGTTCTCCTGCGTGGTGCCACCGGGGACCGGCTGGCCCAGCGCCCGGTAGGTGGCTGCCTTGCCCAGGTGCAGGTCGGCCGCGAACAGCACGCCGGCAGCCGGCCACCAGAGTGCGCGTTCGGGCAGCAGTTCGATGGTTTCGCCGGCCAGTTCGATCCGGCAGGCAGCGAGCGGCGAGGTCACGGTTCGAGTTTCCCAGAAAGCGGCGCGGCGGCTTCAATGGCCAGCGGCCGCGCTTTCGAACTGCTGCACCATGCGCGCGATGCGGTCGGCCACGCTCTCGTTCGAAAGCTTCTCGCGAAATCGCTCGACCATCAGCGGGAACGCGAAGGGCGTGGGCTTGGCGAGCGTGCGCAGCACCAGACGTTGCGCACGCATGCGCACCAGGCTGGCCCGCAGGCGGCCGATCTCGAGCTCCTGCGCCAGCAGTTCGGCCTCGGCCTGCTGCAGCAGCCGATTGGCGGGGTCGTACTTGCGGAACACCTCGTAGAACAGCGACGACGACGCCTGCAGCTGCTTGTTGCTGCGCTTCTCGCCCGGATAGCCCTGGAAGATCAACCCGGAGACTCGCGCGATCTCGCGAAAACGGCGGCGCGCAAGCTCGGTGGCGTTCAGCGAGGCCAGCACCTCATGCAGCAGTGCCGTGCGCTCGTCGTCATGCGCGATCGCATCCTGGGCCTCGGCATCGTGCCCGGCCACCAGCACCTTCGGCAGCAGGGTCGGCCAGTCGACCTCGGTGGCACTGAGCAGCTCGAAGCCGTAGTCGTTGACCGCGATCGAGAAGGTGCGCGGCTGGTGCTGCGCGACGCGCCAGGCGACCAGGTTCGCCAGCCCGAGGTGCACCGGCCGGCCCGCGAAGGGATACAGGAACAGGTGCCAGCCCTCGCGCGACTTGTGTACTTCGGCCAGCAGCGTCTCGGGTGTGGGCAGCGCCGACCAGCGCTGCTGGATCTCGAGCAGCGGACGCACGCATTGCAGTTCCGGCGTTTCATAGCGGCCTTCGTCGGCGAGGGCGAGCTGCTGCACCACCGCGTCGGCCAGCGTGCTCGACAGCGGCATCCGGCCGCCGTTCCAGCGCGGCACCGCGGAGCGCTTGCCGCTGGCGCGCCGCACCCAGGCGGTCATGTCGTGGATGCGCACCAGTTCGAGCAGGCGGCCGCCGAAGAGGAAGCAGTCGCCCGGCTTCATGCGCGCCACGAAGCCCTCCTCGACGCTGCCGATCTTCGCGCCGCCCAGGTACTGCACCGACAGGCTGGCGTCGCTCACGATGGTGCCGATGTTCATGCGATGACGGCGCGCCAGCCGCGCATCGGGCACGCGCCAGACGCCTTCCGCGTCGGGCACCGCGCGCCGGTAGTCCGGGTAGGCGGCCAGCGATGCGCCACCCTGCGAGACGAAGTCCAGGCACCACTGCCAGCTCTCGCGCGAGAGCGCGGCATAGGCGGCCGTGCTGCGCACCTCGTCGTAGAGCGCGTCGGGCACGAAGCCGCCGCCGAGCGCCACCGTGACCATGTGCTGCACCAGCACATCGAGCGGATGCTCGGGCGAGCGGCGCGATTCGATGTGGCCGGCCGCGATCGCGGCGCGCGCCGCCGCGCCCTCCACCATCTCGATGCTGTGGGTCGGCACCAGCGTGACGCGCGATGGCCGGCCCGGCGCGTGGCCGGAGCGGCCCGCGCGCTGCAGCAGCCTGGCCACGCCCTTCGGGGAGCCGATCTGCAGCACGCGCTCGACCGGCAGGAAGTCGACGCCCAGGTCGAGGCTCGACGTGCAGACCACCGCCTTGAGCTCGCCGTTCTTCAGGCCCAGTTCGACCCACTCGCGCACCGCGCGGTCGAGCGAGCCGTGATGCAGCGCGATCTGCCCGGCCCAGTCGGGCCGCGCCTCGAGCATCGCCTGATACCAGATCTCGGACTGCGAGCGGGTGTTGGTGAAGACCAGCGTAGTGGTGCTGGCGGCGATTTCCTCGATGACCTGCGGCAGCATCGTGAGGCCCAGGTGGCCGCCCCACGGAAAACCCTCGGCCCGACCCGGCAGCAGCGAGTCGACGACCAGCTTCTTCGGCACCTCGCCCTGCACCAGCAGGCCCGGCTCGTCGCCCAGCAGGGTGCGCATCGCCTCTTCGAGATTGCCGAGCGTGGCCGACATGCCCCACACGCAGAGCCGGTCGTTCCAGCGCCGCAGGCGCGCCAGCGCCAGCTGCACCTGGACGCCGCGCTTGTTGCCGAGCAGTTCGTGCCATTCGTCGACCACCACCATGCGCAGCGTGCCGAGCACCTCGCGCGCATCGGCGCGCGCGAGCAGCAGCGACAGGCTCTCGGGCGTGGTGACGAGCACGGTCGGCAGACGCTGGTTCTGGGCGCTGCGCTCCGCCGAGCCGGTGTCGCCGCTGCGTGCGCCGGCGCTCCACGGATGCATCTCGGCACCGGCGGCGTCGAGCGCCTGCTGCAGGGCACGCAGGGTGTCGGCCGCCAGCGCGCGCATCGGCGTCAGCCACAGCACCGTGAGCGGCGCCGCGGCTTGTGGCCGCTTGCCGCCGGGACGTTGCGGCGGCGACGCGAAGGCCAACAGCGCGCCGAGCCAGACGGCGTAGGTCTTGCCGGCCCCCGTGGTCGCGTGCAACAGGCCCGAGCGGCCCTGCGCCACCGCCTTCCACACGGCGCGCTGGAACTTGAAGGCCTTCCAGCCACGCGCCGCGAACCAGGCATCGAGCGCTTGTTTCGTCGTCATCACGAAGGCAGCAGCGCCGCCAGGGTCTGCAGGGTATCGGCGTCTTCGACGGTCTTGTCGTCGCGCCAGCGCAGCATGCGCGGGAAGCGCACCGCGATCCCGCTCTTGTGCCGCGGGCTGCGCGCGATGCCTTCGAAGCCGAGCTCGAACACCAGCGTCGGCCGCACGCTGCGCACCGGCCCGAAGCTCTCGATGGTGGTCTTGCGGATCACCGCATCGACTTTCGCCATCTCGGCGTCGGTGAGGCCCGAGTAGGCCTTCGCGAACGGCACGAGCTTGCGCTCTGCCGCTTCGGGCGGCCCGTCCCAGACCGCGAAGGTGTAGTCGCTGTAGAGGCTGGCGCGCCGGCCATGGCCGCGCTGCGCGTAGACCAGCACCGCATCGATCGAGAGCGGGTCGATCTTCCATTTCCACCAGGTGCCGACGTCCTTGGTGCGGCCGACGCCGTAGCGGGCGTCGCGCTGCTTGAGCATCATCCCTTCGACGCCCATGGCGCGCGCCGCCTCGCGCTGCCGTGCCAGGTCCGGCCAGTCGCCGCCGTGCAGCATCGGGCTCGCGATCAGCGACGGATGCCGCACGCTGGCGAGCAGGTCGTCGAGCAGCGCGCGGCGCTCCTGCTGAGGCATGGCGCGCAGGTCGCGGCCCTGCCATTCGAGCAGGTCGTAGGCCAGCAGCACCACCGGGATCTCACGCAGCAGCTTCGGCCCGAGCGTCTTGCGGCCGATGCGCTTCTGCAACTCGGCGAAGGGCTGCACACGGTCCTCGCGCCAGACCACGATCTCGCCGTCGAGCACCGTGCCGTCGGGCAATGCATCGCCCATCACGGAGAGCTCGGGGAAGCGATCTGTCACCAGCTCCTCGCCGCGCGACCAGAGCCAGACCTGGCCCGCGCGCTTGACCAGCTGGGCCCGGATGCCGTCCCACTTCCACTCGACGATCCATTGCGAAGGCGCACCCAGGGCGGCATCGAACTGGTCGAGCGGCAGGTTGAACGGATGGGCCAGAAAAAAGGGATAGGGCTGGCCACTGGTCTTCTGGTCGCGCTCGCCGGTGCTCTCCGGCGAGATCAGCGCCGCATAGTCGGCGGCCGTCGGCTGGCCGCTGATGTGGGTGTATCCCATGAGCCGCTGGGCCACGCGCTTGGGGTCGAGCGCGCCGACCGCGGCCAGCGCCTGCGTGACCTGCAGCTTGGACACGCCGACGCGGAAGCCGCCCGTGATGAGCTTGAAGTAGACCAGCCGCTCGTCGATGGCGAGGCGCTGCCACTGCGCTCGCAGCGCATCGGGCAAGGCGTCCGGAGGCGTCTTTCGCAGCGGCAGCAGGTGCGCCTCGATCCACTCCGCAAGGCCCATGTCGTGCCTGTCGGTCGGCGCCGGCAGCAGCAGTGAGATCGTCTCCGCGAGATCGCCGACCGCTTCATAGCTTTCGTCGAACAACCACTCGGGCAGGCCCGCGGCCTCCTGCGCGAGCAGCCGCAAGAGCTTGGCGGGCACCAGCTGGCGCGGCTTGCCACCGGCCAGGAAGTACACGGCCCAGGCCGCGTCCGGCGCCGGTGCGTCCTGCAGATAGCGCTGCAGCGCGGCCTGCTTGGCGAGGCTGGAGGTGGTCGCGTCGAGTTCGCGATAGAGCGCGGCGAATTGCTTCATGGCGCAGGCGCGACCGGCTCCGTGTCCTCGTCGCCGTATTCGGTCTTGAAGCCCTGGGCCTCGAGCCCGTTCTCTGTCAGCCAGCGGACCAGCACCGCGACGCTGCCGTGGGTGACGAACACCCGCTCGGCGCCGGTGCCCGCAATGGCCTGCTGCAGGCCGGGCCAGTCCGCGTGGTCGGACATCACGAAGCCGCGATCGACGCCGCGCCGACGCCGCGTGCCGCGCAGCTGCATCCAGCCGCTGGCGAAGGCATCCGAATAGTTGCCGAAGCGGCGCATCCAGGGCGTGCCCTGGGCCGACGGCGGCGCCAGCACCAGCGCGCGCCTGAGCAGCGCGGCTTCGACGCCCGGATCGGTCACGCGAGCGGTCGGCGGCAGCGCCACGCCGGCGGCGCGGTACACCGCGTTGAGCGGCTCGACCGCGCCGTGCACCACGATCGGCCCGATGGCCGGATCGACGCCGTGCAGGATCCGCTGCGCCTTGCCGAAGGCATAGCAGAGCAGCACCGACGCCCTGCCCTGTTCGGCGTTGGCGCGCCACCAGTCGTTGATCTCGGCGAACAGCGCCGCCTGCGTCGGCCAGCGATAGATCGGCAGGCCGAAGGTCGACTCGGTGATGAAGGTGTCGCAGGGCACCGGCTCGAAGGGCGTGCAGGTGCCGTCGGGCTCGGTCTTGTAGTCGCCCGAGGCGACCCAGACCCGGCCGCCGTGTTCGAGCCGCACCTGGGCCGAGCCGAGCACATGGCCGGCCGGGTGCAGCGAGATGCGCACGCCGTTCTGCACGATCGACTCGCCGTAGGGCAGGGTCTGCAAGGTGATCTCGCCGAGCCGCGTACGCAGCGTGCCTTCGCTGTCGGTGTGCGCCAGGTAGTGGCCGTGGCCGACGCGGGCATGGTCGGAGTGCGCGTGGGTGATGACGGCGCGGTCGACCGGGCGCCATGGATCGATGTAGAAGTCGCCCGGCGGGCAGTAGAGGCCTTCGGGGCGGGCGACGACGAGGTCGCCGGAGGACGTGGGCGGCGCAGTGACCATGGTTCCCGCCATGGTAGGCCGCGCAAGGGCCGGCAGCGCCGTGACTCGGGCGCGACGCGATGTGGGCCGGGGCCTACGCGCGCGCCCGACGCCCTACCACGCCGTCCATTTCTGCTCGCTGCCCGCCGAGGCCACGGTGCGTTCGATGAAGCGCACACCGCGCGCACCGTCTTCGACCCGCGGATAGTCGGCCGCGAGGGGATCGGCCGCCTGGCCCGCGAGCCTCGCCCGGATGTCCGCGACCACCCCGCCGTAGACATTGGCGAAGGCCTCGATGAAGCCCTCCGGATGCCCGCTCGGCAGGCGGCTCGCGCGCCGCGCCGATTCGCACAGCCATGGCGCGCCGCGCGTGAAGATGCGCTTCGGGCCGTCGTGCGGGAAGTGCACGAGTTCGCTCGGCTGCTCCTGCCGCCAGACCAGCGTGCCGAGCGTGCCCGAGACGCGCAGCCGCAAGTCGTTCTCCAGGCCGGTGTTGACCTGCGATGCGATCAGCACCCCGCGCCCGCCACCGCGGAATCGCAGCAGCAGGCTGCCGTCGTCGTCGAGCGGCCGCCCGGGCACCAGCGCGCTCAGGTCGGCACAGAGGCTCTCGATCTCGAGGCCGGTGACGGTCGCCACCAGGTTCTCCGCATGCGAGCCGATGTCGCCGATGGCCCCGGCGGCACCGCTGCGCGCCGGATCGCTGCGCCAGGCCGCCTGCTTGTTGCCCTCGCCCTCGAGCCGGGTCGCCAGCCAGCCCTGGTTGTATTCGACCACCACCTTGCGGATCTCGCCGAGCTCGCCCGCGCGCACCATCTCGCGCGCCTGCCGCACCATCGGGTAGCCGGTGTAGTTGTAGGTGACGCCGAACACCGTGCCCCGGCGCGCCACCGCCGCGACCAGTGCATCGGCCTGGTCACGCGTATGCACCAGCGGCTTGTCGCAGACAACATGGAAGCCGGCGTCGACGAAGGCCTGCGCCACGGGGTAGTGCACATGGTTCGGCGTGACGATCGAGACGAAGTCGATGCGCTCGGCGGCCGGGCGCTTCAACTCATCGTCGAGCAGCGCCTGCCAGTCGCCATGATTTCGATCGTCCGCCAGGAACAGGTCGCGCCCCGAGGCCTTGGCCTTGTCCGGGCTCCCGGACAGCGCGCCCGCCACCAGTTCGGCCTGCCCATCGAGCGCGATCGCCTTGCGGTGCACCGCGCCGATGAAGGCGTCGCGCCCCCCGCCGACCATCGCGTAGCGCAGCTTGCGGCCAGAGGTCTCCGGAGACATCAGAATGGCGAGTCGGGGTGGTAGAAGCTCTTCGCGTTGTCCTTGGTGATCAGCACCGACGGAATGATCGTCGTCGCCGGCAGCTTCTCGCCCTTCAGCCGCGCTTCGGCCGTGAGCTTGATCGCGTCGTAGATGAACTTCGGCGAGTAGCTCACGTCGGCCTGGATGCGCGGGTCCTTGCCGTCCATGATGGTCTTGACCATGCCCTTGGCGCCGGCACCGCCGAACACCACCAGAATGTCGTCGCGCTTGGCCTGCTCGATCGCCTTCAGCACGCCCACCGCCATGTCGTCGTCGGCGGCCCAGATGGCGTCGATCTTCTTGAAGCGCGTCAGGTAGTCCTGCGTGACCTTGAAGGCATCGTCGCGGTTCCAGTTGGCGTACTTGGCGTCCAGCAGGGTGATGCCGGGGTAGTTCTTGAGCACGCTGTTGAAGGCGTCCATGCGCTCGTTGTCCAGCGTGGTCGCGATGCCGCGCAGCGCCACCACGTTGCCCTTGCCGTCCAGTTTCTTGGCGATGTATTCGGCCGGAATCTTGCCGAAGGCGGTGTTGTCGCCGGCCACGTAGGCGTCCTGCGCGCTGGTGTCGGTCAGGCCGCGGTCGACCACCGTGACGTAGGCGCCCTTGGCCTTGACCTGGGCCACCGGCTTGGTCAGCGCCGCCGATTCGAACGGGAACACCACCAGGGCGTTGATCTTGGTCACGGTCGACAGATCCTGCAGCTGGTTGGCCTGCTCGGGCGCGTTGGCCGCGGTCTTGATCGTGATCTTCAGGTCCTTGTGCTCCTTCTCGAGATCCTTCTTGGCCTGGTTGGCCCAGTAGTTGATGCCGCCCATGAAGCTGTGCGTGGCGGCCGGGATCGACACGCCGAGGTTGACCGTCTCGGCGGCCGCCAGCGCCGGGAAGGCCGCGATGCTCGCGGCGGCAATGGCGCCGAGCGCCAGGCGTCGTGTGAGGGAAGTCATGCTGCTTGTCTCCTGTTGTGAAAAAGAAGTGGAACGGACGGGAAAGCGAATTCGGCCCCTAGCGCTTGCCGCGCTGCAGGAAGGCCACGACGATGATCACGATGCCCTGCACCGCGGCATTCAGGTACACGCTGATGATGCTGGTGAGGTTCAGGATGTTGCTGATGACCGACAACAGGATCGCGCCGATCACGGTGCCCGTGATGCTGCCGGCACCGCCCTTCAGCGCCGTGCCGCCGACGATCACCGCCGCGATCGCCTCGAGCTCCCACAGCAGGCCGGTGGTGGGCGAGGCCGAGCCGAGCCGCGGCACGTACAGCAAGGTGGCGATGCCGACGCACACGCCCAGCAGCACGTAGGTCATGATCTTCACGTTGTCGACGCCCACCGCGGCGTAGCGCGCCACCTGCTCGTTCGAGCCGATGGCCTGCACGTAGCGCCCGTAGGCGGTGCGGTTGAGGATCAGCCCGCCGATCACCGCGACGATGAAGAACACCCACACCGGCACCGGAATGCCCAGCAGGCTCGCGTAGTACACCGGCGCGTAGAGGTCCGACAGCTCGTTGTCCAGGGTCAGCGCGCCGCCGTCGGCGAAGTAGGTCAGGTAGGCCCGGAAGATGCCCAGCGTGCCGAGCGTCACGATGAAGGGCTCGATCCGCCCCTTGGTGATCAGCAGGCCGTGCGCCAGGCCGAACACGGCGCCGAGCACCACGGCCAGCACCGCGCCGAGCACCACCGCGAGCAGCGGCGAGCCGAGCGCCGGGCCCATCGCGTTGATGAACATGATCACGCAGCCGGCGATCAGCGCGGCCATCGAGCCGACCGACAGGTCGATGCCGCCCGAGATGATCACGAAGCACATGCCGACCGCGATGATGCCGATGAAGGCGGTGCGGGTGAGCACGTTCATCGCGTTGTCGAGCGTGGCGAAGTCGCCGTTCAGCAAGGTGCCGGCGATGCACAGCAGCACCAGCCCGATGACCGGACCGAAGCCATGCAGGCGCTCGGTCCAGCGCGGCTGGACGACCGGGCGGTGCGCGGCCTGTGTGTCGGTGCTAGGGAGCTGTTCCGGTGGCATGGGCGATGAGCTCCTCTTCGGTGAGATGTTCGGCGTCGAGCGTGGTGACCAGCTTGCCCGCACGCATCACGGCGACGCGGTGGCAGAGTCCGATCAGCTCCATCAGCTCGGACGAGACGACGATCACGGCCAGCCCCTGCCGGGCCAGCCGCTGGATCAGGAAATAGATGTCGCGCTTGGCGCCGACGTCGACGCCGCGGGTCGGCTCGTCGAGCACCACCACCTTGGGCTGCGGCTGCAGCACCTTGGCCAGCGCCAGCTTCTGCTGGTTGCCGCCCGACAGCGACGAGGCGCGGGCGTCGAGGTCGCCGGTGCGGATACCGTAGTCCTTCACGGCCTCGGCCAGCGCGGCGCGCTCGGCGTCGGGCTTGAGCCAGGGCTGCGCATAGCGTTCCAGCGCCATCAGCGTGAGGTTCTGGCGCAGCCCCAGGTTGACGTGCAGGCCCTTGCCCTTGCGGTCCTCGCTCAGGTAGGTCAGGCCATGGCGGGCGGCGTCGCGCGGATTGCGGAAGCTGCGCACGTGGCCGTCGATCTCGACCGAGCCGCTCGCCGGGCGCAGGCCCAGCACGCCCTCGAACAACTCGGTGCGCCCGGCGCCGACGAGGCCCGCGAAGCCGAGGATCTCGCCCGGACGGACGTCGAAATTCGCGTCCCGGGCCCAGCCGGGCACGACGAAGTCGCGCACCCGCAGCGCCGGTTCCGTCGCCGTGACGACCACGTCGCGCGGCGGATACAGGTCGGCGAGTTCGCGCCCGACCATCAGGTTCGCCATCTGCTGTCGCGTGACCTCGGCGGTCGGCGCCCGGGTCACGAAGCGGCCGTCGCGCATCACGATGACCTCGTCCGTGACCTGTTCCACCTCGTCGAGCTTGTGCGAGATGTAGACGATGGTCACGCCTTCGGCGCGCAGCTGCGCGATCAGCTTGAACAGGCGTTCGGTCTCGCCGGGCGTCAGCGTCGCCGTCGGCTCGTCCATGATGAGCAGCCGGGCATGGCGCGAGACCGCCTTGGCGATCTCGACCAGCTGCTTCTCGGCCACGATCAGCCGCCGCACCTTGGTCCTCGGGTCGACATCGAGCCCGACCGCGGCCAGCGCGCTCGCCGCCTCGCGCTCCATTGCGGCGTCGTCGAGCAGCCAGCCCTTCTTCTTTTCATGCCCGAGGAAGATGTTCTGCGCCACGCTGAGGTCTTCCGCGAGGTTGAACTCCTGGTGGATCAGCACGATGCCCAGCGCCTCGGCATCGCGCGAGCTGGCGAATTGGCGCGCCTCGCCGTTCACGCGCAGCGTGCCGTCGGTGAGCGATTCGTAGCCGGCCAGGATCTTCATCAGCGTCGATTTGCCTGCGCCGTTCTCGCCCAGGAGGCCATACACCCGCCCGGGCTCGAGCGCGAACGACACGCCGTGCAGCACCTGCACCGGGCCGAAGGACTTGCGCACCTGCTCGAACGAGACCGACACGCTCGTCATGGCGCCACCCCCCGCACCTTGAGCGTCTCGTGCATCGCGAGCGCGCCGGCGCCGATCAGCCCGGCCTGCGCCCCGAGCGGCGTGTACTGGATCTCGAGGTGGCGCGTCGACAGCGCCAGCGAGCGCTGGTAGACGCTCTGGCGCACCGCGGCCAGGAACAGCGGGCCGATCCGCGTGATGCCGCCGCCGATGAACACATGCGAGGGATTGAAGAAATTGACGATCGACGCCAGCATCTGGCCGATCAGGCTGCCGGCGCGCTGCACGATCGCATTGGCCGAGGCATCGCCGGCGCGGCTGGCCTCGCCGACATCGATGGCGTCGATCCGGCCCTGGGCACGCAGGCATTCCGCCAGCGCGGCGCTCTCGCCGGCCATGGCGGCCTCCACCGCCATCCGCGTGATCGCCGGGCCGGCCGCCATCACCTCGACGCAGCCCAGGTTGCCGCAATGGCAGCGCGGGCCTTCCTGGTCGACGCAGATGTGGCCGACGTCGCCGGCCGAGCCGGCGGCGCCGCGATAGACCTCGCCGTGGCAGACAATGCCGCAGCCGATGCCGGTGCCTACCTTGATCACCAGGAAGTTGGTGAGCGAGCGCCGCAGCCGCCACAACTCGCCGAGCGCCATCAGGTTCACGTCGTTGTCGACGAACACCGGCGCGGCGTACTCCTCGCGCAGATAGTCGCGGATCGAGAAGCTGTCCCAGGCCGGCATCAGCGGCGGATTCACGAGCTGGCCGATCTCGAAATTGACCGGGCCGGGCACGCCGATCCCGATGCCGATCACCTGGCGCGGCGCGAAACCCGCACGCGACAGCAGTTCGCGCACCAGCACCCGCACCCGCGCCAGCACCACGCCCGGGCCCTCGCGCACGTCCGCCGGCTCGCCATGGTGGGCCAGCACTGCCAGGTCGGGACCGAGCACCGCCACATCGACGCTGGTGGCGCCGATGTCGATGCCGACCACCACGCCCAGGCCCGCATGCAGCTGGAGGTTCTCGGGCCGGCGTCCGCCCGACGAGCGCTGCAGGCCGGCTTCGGCCAGCAGGCCCTGTTCAACCAATCCGGCGATCAGCGCGTTGGTCTTGCTCTTGGAGAAGCCGAGCTGTTCGGCCATGCCGTGGCGCGACCCGCCGGCCGACCAGAAGGTGGTCTCCAGCAGCTGCATCTCGTCCGCGGTCAATCGGCTCCAGGGGGCCAAGTGCTTGTCTCCGGTATTCGTTCTTCTGTCGTGCCTGGCCGGGGCCGGCCTGAACGATGGCGAATACTAGGGGCGCGGCTTCAGCCAAACAAGTCCCATCTTCGACCAAATAAAGTCCGAAGTTGTTGACTGCCAGGCGCGGAAACGAAAAAGCCGCCCGAAGGCGGCTTTGACTCGGAAAGCGCGGGCGCGCCTACTTCTTCTGGCGGTACTTGCGCAGGGCGGCCAGCTGGGCCGCCATCACGGCCAGTTCCGACTGTGCCATCGCGATGTCGATGTCGGTCTTGGCGCTCTTGAGTGCTTCCTCGGCCGCGGCCTTGGCGGCGTTGGCCTTTTCGCTGTCGAGGTCCTTGCCGCGGATCGCGGTGTCGGACAACACGGTCACGGTGGTGGGCTGCACTTCGAGAATGCCGCCGGCCACGAAGACGAATTCCTCGCCGCCGTCGGCCGTCTCGATGCGCACCGCGCCGGGGCGGATGCGCGTGATCAGCGGCGTGTGGCGCGGGTAGATGCCGAGCTCGCCGGCTTCACCGGGCAGAGCAACGAACTTGGCCTCGCCCGAGAAGATCGACTCCTCGGCGCTGACCACGTTGACGTGAATGGTGCCTGCCATGGGGATTCCTTAAGCGACCTTCTTGGCCTTTTCGAACGCTTCGTCGATGCTGCCCACCATGTAGAACGCTTGTTCCGGCAGGTGGTCGGCTTCGCCGTTCACGATCATCTTGAAGCCGCGGATGGTCTCGCTCAGCGGCACGTACTTGCCGGGCGAGCCGGTGAACACTTCGGCCACGTGGAAGGGCTGCGACAGGAAGCGCTGGATCTTCCGGGCGCGGGCCACGGCCAGCTTGTCTTCGGGCGCCAGTTCGTCCATGCCCAGAATGGCGATGATGTCGCGCAGTTCCTTGTAGCGCTGCAGCGTGCCTTGCACGGCGCGGGCCACGTTGTAGTGCTCTTCGCCGACCACGTTCGGGTCGAGCTGGCGCGAGGTCGAGTCGAGCGGGTCCACGGCCGGGTAGATACCGAGCGAAGCGATGTCGCGCGACAGCACCACGGTGGAGTCCAGGTGGGCGAAGGTGGTGGCGGGCGACGGGTCGGTCAAGTCGTCGGCCGGCACGTACACGGCCTGGATCGAGGTGATCGAGCCGACCTTGGTCGAGGTGATGCGCTCTTGCAGGCGGCCCATTTCCTCGGCCAGCGTGGGCTGGTAGCCCACGGCGGAAGGCATCCGGCCCAGCAGTGCCGACACTTCGGTACCGGCCAGCGTGTAGCGGTAGATGTTGTCGACGAAGAACAGCACGTCGCGGCCTTCGTCGCGGAACGACTCGGCGATGGTCAGGCCGGTCAGCGCCACGCGCAGACGGTTGCCCGGGGGCTCGTTCATCTGGCCGTAGACCATGGCCACCTTCGACTCGCCGAGGTTCTCCAGGTTCACGACGCCGGAGTCGGCCATCTCGTGATAGAAGTCGTTGCCTTCGCGGGTGCGCTCACCGACGCCGGCAAACACGGACAGACCCGAGTGCGCCTTGGCGATGTTGTTGATGAGCTCCATCATGTTCACGGTCTTGCCGACGCCGGCGCCGCCGAACAGGCCCACCTTGCCGCCCTTGGCGAACGGGCACACGAGGTCGATCACCTTGATGCCGGTTTCAAGCAGGTCTTGCGAGGGCGAGAGTTCGTCGTAGGCCGGGGCCTTGCGGTGGATCGAGGCGGTCAGGGTCTGGTCGACCGGGCCGCGTTCGTCGATCGGCGCGCCCAGCACGTCCATGATGCGGCCCAGCGTGCCCTTGCCCACGGGCACGGTGATCGGGGCTTGCGTGTTGGTCACGATCAGGCCGCGGCGCAGGCCGTCGGAGGAACCCAGCGCAATCGTGCGGACCACGCCGTCGCCGAGCTGCTGCTGCACTTCGAGGGTCAGTGCGCTGCCTTCGAACTTGAGCGCGTCGTAGATCTTCGGCATCTTGTCGCGCGGGAATTCCACGTCGACCACGGCGCCGATACATTGAACGATCTTGCCTTGAACTGCTTCTGCTTGAGCCATGTCTGCTCCGATAAAAATTTAAATCTGTTGAGGGCCGAAAGGCTCAGACGCCGGCGGCCGCCGCGGCGCCCGAGACGATTTCCGACAGCTCTTTGGTGATGCCTGCCTGGCGGGTCTTGTTGTAGACCAGCTTGAGTTCGTCGATCACGTTGCCCGCGTTGTCGGTCGCGGCCTTCATGGCCACCATCCGGGCGGAGTGCTCGGACGCCATGTTCTCGGCCACTGCCTGGTACACCAGCGATTCGACATAGCGCACCAGCAGCTCGTCGATCACGCTTTGCGCATCGGGTTCGTAGATGTAGTCCCACGAGTGATGGCCCGACTCGGTGCGCAGCGTGTCCGCGGCCAGGGGCAGCAGTTGCTCCACCACCGGCTCTTGCTTGATGGTGTTGACGAACTTGGTGTAGCAGAGGTGCACGGCCGAGACCTTGCCTTCGGCGTAGGCGTCGAGCAGCGCCTTGACCGGCCCGATGAGCTTGTCGAGGTGCGGCGTGTCGCCCAGGTGCGTGACGTGCGAGACGACCCGCGCGCCGATGCGGTTCAGGAAGCCCAGGCCCTTGCTGCCGATGGCGACCGAGTCGATCGTCTTGCCGGCCGCCTGCGCCTCGCGCATCTTGGCGGTCACGGCGCGCAGCAGGTTGGTGTTCAAGCCGCCGCACAGGCCCTTGTCGCTGGTCACGACGATGAACCCGATCACCTTGGCCTCGCTCGTCTTCATGAAGGCGTGCGTGTACTCCGGGTTCGCCTGGCCGAGGTTGGCCGCGATGTCGCGGATCTTCTCGCTGTAGGGGCGGGCCGCGCGCATGCGTTCCTGCGCCTTGCGCATCTTGGAAACCGAGACCATTTCCATGGCCTTGGTGATCTTCTTGGTGTTCTCCACCGATTTGATCTTGCCGCGGATTTCCTTACCAGCTGCCATGGGTACCTCCGCCGAGCCGCCTCAAGGAGGTACGCGCCCCCTCGGGGGGCAACGAGCGAATGCGAGTGTGGGGGCTCATAGCTCTTCCTTGGTCGTCGATCAGGCGAACGACTTCTTGAACGCGGCGACGGCCGTGTTCAGTTCGGCTTCGGCGTCCTTGTCGAGCGCCTTGGACTGCTCGATCTTGTCGAGCAGCGCGCCATGGCTGGACTTCAGGAACTGGTGCAGGCCGTGTTCGAAGGGCAGGATCTTCTTGATCTCGATGTCGTCCATGAAACCCTTGTTGACCGCGAACAGCGTGGCACCCATCAGCGAGATGGGCAGCGGGCTGTACTGGGTCTGCTTGAGCAGTTCGGTCACGCGGGCGCCGCGGTCGAGCTGCTTGCGGGTCGCTTCGTCGAGGTCGGAAGCGAACTGCGCGAACGCAGCCAGTTCACGGTACTGCGCCAAGTCGGTACGGATACCGCCCGACTGGCCCTTGATGACCTTGGTCTGCGCCGACGAACCCACGCGCGACACCGAGATACCGGCGTTGATGGCGGGGCGGATACCGGCGTTGAACAGGTTGGTTTCCAGGAAGATCTGGCCGTCGGTGATCGAGATCACGTTGGTCGGAACGAAAGCGGACACGTCGCCGGCTTGCGTTTCGATGATCGGCAGCGCGGTCAGCGAGCCAGTCTTGCCCTTGACTTCACCCTTGGTGAAGGCTTCGACGTATTCGGCGTTGACGCGGGCTGCGCGTTCGAGCAGGCGGCTGTGGAGATAGAACACGTCGCCGGGGTAGGCTTCGCGGCCCGGCGGGCGGCGCAGCAGCAGCGAGACCTGGCGGTAGGCCACAGCCTGCTTGGACAGGTCGTCATAGACGATCAGAGCATCTTGGCCGCGGTCGCGGAAGTATTCGCCCATCGTGCAGCCCGAATAGGCCGACACGTATTGCATGGCGGCCGATTCCGAAGCGGAAGCTGCAACCACGATCGTGTATTCCATCGCGCCGGCTTGTTCCAGAGCGCGCACCACGTTCTTGATCGACGAAGCCTTCTGGCCGATCGCGACGTAGACGCAGGTCATGTTCTGACCCTTCTGGTTGATGATCGCGTCGATCGCCACGGCGGTCTTGCCGGTCTGGCGGTCGCCGATGATCAGCTCGCGCTGGCCACGGCCGATCGGCACCATCGAGTCGATCGACTTCAGGCCGGTCTGCATCGGCTGGTCGACCGACTTGCGGGCGATCACGCCCGGGGCGACCTTTTCGATCACGTCGGTCATCTTGGCGTTGATCGGACCCTTGCCGTCGATCGGCTGGCCCAGTGCATTCACCACGCGGCCGATCAGTTCGGGGCCCACCGGCACTTCCAGGATGCGGCCCGTGCACTTGACGGTGTCGCCTTCGGAGATGTGCTCGTACTCGCCCAGAATCACGGCGCCGACCGAATCGCGCTCGAGGTTCAGCGCCAGGCCGAACGACGGCGTGCCGTCGGCCGACGGCGGGAACTCGAGCATTTCGCCCTGCATCGCGTCCGACAGGCCGTGCACGCGCACGATGCCGTCGGTCACCGACACCACGGTGCCTTCGTTGCGGATGTTCGCGCTGACGCCGAGGCCCTCGATGCGGCTCTTGATCAGTTCGGAAATTTCTGCGGGATTGAGTTGCATGACTCTTTCCTTCTTTCTTTGTAAGGGGCTGGCGACCTCAAGCGGCTGCCAGCGCAACTTTCATTTGTTCAAGGCGCGCTTTGACGGAGGTGTCGAGCACTTCGTCACCGACCACCACACGAATGCCGCCGATCAGCGACGGGTCCTGCTGGACCGTGAACTGCAGCTTGCGGCCGAAACGCTTTTCGAGCGCGGCGGAGATGTTGCCCAGGGCGGCGCCGTCGATCGGGAAGGCGCTGTACACCACGGCATCCGACGTGCCGCTCTGCGCGCTGGCCAGCACGCGGAACTGCTTGGCGATCTCGGGCAGCGCGGTGAAGCGGCCGTTCTCGAGCAACGCCATCAGGAAGTTGTTCGCCGCAGGCGGCAGCGGCGAACCGTGCGCGGCGGCGACAACGCCGAGCACCTGCTCGGGCGTGGCCTTGGGGTTGTCCGCAAACTGGAGCAACTCGGGATTGGCGGCGATGGCGGCGACGTTGTCGAGCCAGGCGCCGGTTCCGGCGAGGTCCGACGAAGACGCCTTGAACAGCGCTTCGGCGTAGGGACGTGCGATGGTGGCGAGTTCGGCCATGGCGTGATCAGAGTTCGGTCTGCAGGCGGGCCAGCAAATCGGCGTGGACGGCCGGATTCACTTCCTTGCGCAGGATCTGCTCGGCGCCCTTGACGGCCAGCGCGGCGACTTGCTCGCGCAGGGCCTCACGGGCCTTCACGGCTTGCTGCTCGGCTTCGGCGCGGGCGGCCGCAACGATCTTGTTGCCTTCTTCCGTGGCGCGGCCCTTGGCCTCTTCAACGATGGCCTGCGCACGACGTTCGGCATCGGCAAGACGCTGGGCGGACTCGTTGCGCGCCTGGCCGAGTTCGACTTCCACGCGCTTGTTGGCGGCGGACAGTTCGCTCTTGGCCTTGTCGGCGGCTGCGAGGCCTTCGGCGATCTTCTGGGCACGATCGTCCAACGCCTTGGCGATCGGCGGCCACACGTATTTCATCGTGAACCCGACAAGGATCAGGAACACGATCATCTGGACGATCAGGGTACCGGTAATGCTCACTTTTCACCCTCTCTTTGGGAATGAATCCGAGGCCATTCAGCGCGGAACGACATGGGTTCGACGAGAAAGCCTGGACCCGATTACTTCGGCAGGTTGGCGATTTGCGAGAGGAACGGGTTGGCCGTTGCGAACCACAGCGCGATACCGGTACCGATGATGAACGCGGCGTCGATCAGACCGGCCAGCAGGAACATCTTGGTTTGCAGTTCGCCCATCAGCTCGGGTTGACGGGCAGCCGATTCGAGGTACTTGCTGCCCATGATGCCGATGCCGATACATGCACCGACAGCGCCCAGACCGATGATCAGGCCGGCGGCCAGTGCGACAAAGCTGATAACTTCCATGATGACTCCTAGAGGACTTTGGTTGAAGAGAAAAGAAAACGAAAACGAATGATCAGTGGTGATCGTGCGCCTGGCCGATGTAGACCAGCGTCAACATCATGAACACGAAGGCTTGCAGCGTGATGATCAGGATGTGGAAGATGGCCCAGGCCGTGCCCGCGATGATGTGGCCGAGCGCCAGGAAGATGCCGGTGGCGGACAGCGTCCAGGCGCCGCCCATCAGGGCGATCAGCAGGAAGATCAGTTCGCCGGCATACATGTTGCCGAACAACCGCATGCCGTGCGAGACCGTCTTGGCGATGAACTCGATCATCTGCATGGCGAAGTTGAAGGGGTACAGCGCCCAGTGGTTGCCGAAAGGCGCGGTGAAGAGCTCGTGGATCCAGCCGCCCAGGCCCTTGATCTTGATGTTGTAGTAGAGGCAGATGATCAGCACCGTGACCGACATGCCCATCGCCACCGAGAGGTCGGCCGTCGGCACGACGCGCAGGTAGGCATGCTCCGGGTCGTGGCCGGCGATGCCGAAGATCTTGGCCCAGATGGCCGGGAACAGATCGACCGGGAACAGGTCCATCGCGTTGAGCATGAAGATCCACACGAAGATCGTCAGCGCCAGCGGAGCGACGTACTTGCGGCTCTCGACGTTGTGCACGATGCCCTTGGCCTGCTGGTCGACGACCTCGACCAGGATCTCGACCGCGGCCTGGAAGCGCCCGGGAACACCCGAAGTCGCCTTGCGGGCGGCCCGCCACAGGATCCAGCAGCCCAGCACGCCGAGCAGGATCGAGAAAAACAGCGAGTCGAAGTTGAAGACGGAGAGATCGGCCACACCTCCAGGCTTGGAGCTTTGCAGGTGCGTCAAGTGGTGAACGATGTATTCACCAGCGGTCATACCGTGTTCCGCAGCGTTTTCAGCAGCCATCCGTTACTCGTCTCAAAGTTTCAGGCGCCTCGGGGCCAGCATCACCGCCACCCAAGCCGCCTTCATTGTCACCACCAAGCCCACCAGCATCGCCGGCCAGCTCAGTTCCGAAATCAGCCTTGGCGCGGCGATCAGCATCGCCACCGTCAAGGCCATCTTGACCATTTCCCACAAGAAGAACCCGAACACCGCAGTGCCCGGATTCAGGGATGCAAAACGTCCGGTGAGCCCCCGTGCGAACACCGCCGCCGGAATGACCACCGCCAGCGCGCCGTATCCGGCGGACCACCCCAGATTTTGCCTCCCTGTCAGACCCCAGGCAGCCAATGCCACCAGCAGCCCCCCAACGACCTGAATCGCGATCACCCGCCAGGGCGAGATCAGCGGCTTCAGTTCGCGCAGCCGCTGGGCCTCTTCGGCGGTCAGCGGCTTGAACTCTTCTTCCGGACCGTCGCCATCCTCGGGATCCTCGGGGACCTCTTTCGATGCACTGCGGGCGATTGTTTTCATTTCGAATGAAGCCCGGATGACGAACCAGAATTTCTACAAAGCCATTGATTATAAGTAAAAACCCATGGCGTTCCGCCAGCCCACACGGATGCGGAGGAAAAGTTCCCCGGTCCGGCGCCGGGGCGCTCCGAACCCGCTTGGGAAAGCTCTGCGCGCCCCCACCATAATTCTCCATGCACCCGATCGCCCACGCCCTCCCGGACAACCTCTGCTACCTCGACGGCAGTTATACGCCGCTGCGCGACGCCAAGATCAGCGTGCTCGACCGCGGCTTCATTTTCGGCGACGGCGTCTACGAGGTGGTGCCGACCTACGACGGCCAGCCCTTCTGCTTCGACCTGCACATGGCACGGCTCGAGCGTTCGTTGGCCGAACTCCAGATTCGCAATCCGTTGTCGCTCGCGCAATGGCGCGAGATCGCGATGCGGCTGGTCGACGCCGCGCCGCCGGACCAGCGCGCCGGCATGCAGGGCATCTACATCCAGGTGACGCGCGGCGTGGCGCCGCGCGACCATGCGATGCCGCAGGGCCTCGCGCCCACGGTGTTCGTGATGGTGAACCCCATGAAACCGGTCGCCGACGCGGTGCGCGCCCAGGGCGTGGCCTGCGTGAGCGCACCCGACTTCCGCTGGCAGAAAGCGCACATCAAGGCCACCAGCCTGCTCGGCGCGGTGCTGGCGCGGCAGATCAGCGTCGAGGCCGGTGCCGCCGAGACGATCATGTTCCGCGACGAAGGGCTCAGCGAGGCCTCCTCCAGCAACGTCTGGGTGGTGAAGGACGGCATCGTCAGCGGACCGCCCAAGGACCAGCTGGTGCTGGCCGGCATCCGCTACGGCCTGATCGAGCAGATCTGCGCCGACGCCGGCATCCCGTTCACGCTCCGCCGCATCGCGCGCGAGGAGGTGTTCGGCGCCGATGAACTGCTGCTGTCCTCCGCCAGCAAGGAAGTGCTGCCGGTGGTGACGCTCGACGGCCGCACCATCGGCGCCGGCCGCCCCGGCCCGATCTACCAGGCGCTCTACGCCGGCTACCAGCAGGCCAAGGCCCGCAGCACGCAACGACAAGGATTTCAAGGAGTGCCCGCATGACCCAAGCCCCCGACACCCCGATCGACGCCCGCAAGGAATCGCTGATCGAGTACCCCTCCCAGTTCCCGATCAAGGTGATGGGCGCGAAGGCCGATGGCTTCGTGCATGCCGTGACGCTGATCGCCGAGCAGTTCGACCCGACGTTCGACGCCACCACCATCGAGCTTCGCAACAGCAAGGCCGGCAACTACCTCGGCGTGACCATCACCGTGACCGCCACCAGCCGCGAACAGCTCGACGACATCTATCGCGCGCTGTCGAGCCACCCGATGGTGAAGGTGGTGCTCTGACCCCAGCGCTCGCGCCGACGCTGCTCGGCCGCGTCGACTACGCCCCGACCTACGCCGCCATGCAGCAGGCGACGCAGGCGCGCAGCCCCGACAGTCCCGACCAGCTGTGGCTCTGCGAGCATCCGCCGGTCTACACCCAGGGCCTGGCGGGCAAGGCCGACCACGTGCTGAACCCGGGCCCGATTCGCGTGGTGCAGACCGATCGCGGCGGCCAGGTGACCTATCACGGCCCGGGCCAGGTGGTGGCCTACCCGCTGATCGACCTCAAGCGGGCCGGCTACTACGTGAAGGAATACGTCTACCGGATCGAGGAGGCCGTGATCCGCACGCTGGCCCATTTCGAGGTCACGGGGCACCGGGTGGCCGGCGCACCCGGCATCTACGTGCGGCTGGACGACCCGTTCTCGCATGCGGCGCTCACTGGCCCGCAGCATCCCGCCGACCCTTTCCGGGGCCTGGGCAAGATCGCCGCGCTCGGGATCAAGGTCAGCCGCCACTGCACCTACCACGGCGTGGCGCTCAACGTGGCGATGGACCTGGAACCCTTCACCCGCATCAACCCTTGCGGCTACGCAGGGCTTGAAACCGTCGATCTTTCTACAATCGGCGTTCGAACAACCTGGGACGAAGCCGCGCAGGTGCTTGGCCGCAAGCTGGCCGCCTACCTCGCGCCCTGAGCCCCGTCAAAGAGAGTTGCCATGAGCACCGTCGAAGTCGTCCGCGACGCACAAGGCCCCGAAAACTACAACCCGCTCGCCAAGCAGAAGGCCGCGGCCAAGCTGTCGCGCATCCCGGTCAAGGTGGTGCAGGGCGAGGTGCTCAAGAAGCCCGAGTGGATCCGGGTCAAGGCCGGCTCGCCGACCACCCGCTTCTACGAGATCAAGCAGATCCTGCGCGAGAGCAACCTGCACACGGTGTGCGAGGAGGCTTCGTGCCCGAACATCGGCGAGTGCTTCGGCAACGGCACGGCCACCTTCATGATCATGGGCGACAAGTGCACCCGGCGCTGCCCGTTCTGCGACGTCGGCCACGGGCGGCCCGACCCGCTCGACACCGACGAGCCGCTGAACCTGGCCAAGACCATCGCCAGGCTGCGCCTGAAGTACGTGGTGATCACCAGCGTCGACCGCGACGACCTGCGCGACGGCGGCAGCCAGCACTTCGTCGATTGCATCCGCAACATCCGCGAGCTCTCGCCGACGACGCAGATCGAGATCCTGGTGCCCGACTTCCGCGGCCGCGACGACCGCGCGCTGGAGATCCTCAAGGCCGCACCGCCGGACGTGATGAACCACAACCTCGAGACTGCGCCGCGCCTCTACAAGGAAGCGCGGCCGGGCAGCGACTACCAGTTCAGCCTCAACCTGCTGAAGAAGTTCAAGGCGCTGCACCCCGACGTGCCGACCAAGAGCGGAATCATGGTCGGCCTCGGCGAGACCGACGAAGAGATCCTGCAGGTGATGCGCGACATGCGCGCCCACGACATCGACATGCTGACCATCGGCCAGTACCTGTCGCCCAGCAACAGCCACCTGCCGGTGCGCCGCTACGTGCATCCCGACACCTTCAAGATGTTCGAGGAAGAGGCCTACAAGATGGGCTTCAGCCATGCGGCCGTCGGCGCGATGGTGCGCTCGAGCTACCACGCGGACCAGCAGGCGCACGCCGCGGGCGTCTAGGGCGAAGGACGAGGGTCCGGTCGCGCGCCGCGATCCTCGAGCTGCATACCTATTGGAGCGAGGCCGATGCAGGCCGACCCTCGCAGGGCACCACCGCGCTCGCGCGGCTGAGCAGGTGGCGCTGCTCGCGCTTGCCCTCGAGCAGGCCCTCGGCTTCGGCGCGACGGAAGGGCCGGAGCTCCACAGCGCCTTGTTCCAGGACGCCCGCGAAATAGGTCTTGCCGCCTTCGAGGCTGACACGGGTCGCCGGCCGCGCCTTGCCCCGGTACAGGGGTGCGTCGCCCACGTAGGCCTCGATCGAATGATCGCCGGGGGCCACGCACAGGCGGGTCCAGCCGTTGGGCAGCAGGGCGCCATGGAACTCACCGTCCACGTAGACATGCGCGCCGAGGCCGCGCTTGTCGACTTCGGCATCCGGTGCCGCGCCGCGGAAGAGAATCAGCTGGGCCTGGTGCGACGCAACTGCCGGCACCGGAACGTAGACCGGCCCATCGTCGCGCGGGCCGCTCCGCGCGGATGCAGCCGGCGCGGCCGCCAGGCACAGCAGCGACAGCACCGAAGCAAGGAACCGGCGGCCGGCGCCCCGGCGCGCAAGAGAAGGAATGGATTTCGAATGCATGAGAAGACGCAAGAAGCTCGAAGGAGCCTCTGCGGGATTCAAGAAGGTTGAAGTTCCGCCTACAGGATCGCGACCTGCACCCGGTCTTCGACCAGTAGCTCGGCTGTGCCTGCCAGGTTGGTGTAGACGTTGTAGGTCACGCCCCCGACGGTGGCCGCGCCATGGTTGCTCCAGCCGTCGGTCACGCCGTCGAGAAGATCCACCTCGCCTTGCGCGCCGTTGACCACCATCTGCGTCCTGCCGTCTTCCAGCACCACGTCGGGCTGTCCGTTGGCCAGCACATCGCCCGCCTTCAGCGCCAGCGTGTTGTGGCCCGCGCCGAGGTCGAACCTCTCGATGTGCTGCACCTTCGAGCCCAGTGCCGAGAGGTCGAGACGCATGTCGCTGCCATCCAGCACCAGCGTGTCGATGCCGCCACCGCCGTCCAGCCGGGAGAAGTCGGTCGCGGTGATCCTCATCAGATCGTCGCCCGAGCCTCCGTCCACCTCGCTGCCCGCCTGGACGTCGAAGACGAGGCCTGCGAATTCGCCGGTCTCCGTGACGAGGTGGCTGAGGTCCTCGGTGGCAGGGGCGTCCGCCTCGGGTTCGAGCGGCGCCGACGGCGCCGGTGCGTCCCCGGCGGGATGATCGACCCCATCGGGGCCGCGGCCACCGAAAGCCCCGCTCAGGCCGAGCCCCGCCAGCCCGCCCAGCAGCGCCAGCGGCGCGAAGCCGAAGCCGCCGTCCTGGCTGTCCGCGATCAGAGAGGGTGCGCCGGCGCCGTGGGATTCGCTGCCCAGGCCCAGTGGCAGTGGCTCGCCTTCGGCCAGATCGAAGATCTCGCCGCCATCGGTGGGCACGTAGGAGTGCAACCGGCCGTCCTCGGCGCCGCCGAAGAGACCCTCGACATCCGACCCGGAGAAGTCGTCCTCGAGGATCAGGCCCGGACTCGATTCGCCTTCGAGCGCGATATGCAGAGCGTGGCCGACCCGGGTCGCCGTGACGTTTTCGGGCCCGAACCCATCGTCATGGCCCTGGAGCAGGTACTTGACCTTGGGCTGGACCTTGATCCGGGGGGCTTGGCCGTGCAAGGCAAGGTCCTGGACGACGTTCCTGCCGTCGCCGCCCTGGACCACCACCCTGACCTTCTTGGAAGACATGAAACTCCTGGAAAAACAGCTGATTGAACTCGACCGAACGCAGGATGCTAGGGGTCGGAGAGAGGCAAGGAAATCAGAAAAGTCGTAATCGCACCCGCCGCCCTCCACGGGTGCGACGCGTAAGATTGCGCAGCCCTTGCGGCCACCGCTGATCCATTGAAGCCACCGAAAAATGAGCAACTTCGAAGCCGCCATCCAGCGCGATTTCGGCCTGATCGCCGAACTGATCTCCATCCATGCCCAGCAAGCGCCCGAACGGCCCGCCCTGGCCGACGCCACGCATGAACTGAGCTACGGCGCGCTCGACACCTTGATGGACCGCATCGCCGCCAGCCTGCAGCGCGACGGCCTGGCGGCCGGCGACTCCATCGCGATCTGCGCCGCATCGAGCGTGAACTACGCGGCCGTGTTCCTGGGTGCACTGCGCGCCGGAGTCGCGGTCGCGCCGCTCGCACCCGGCTCCACACAAGCCAGCCTCGCGCGCATGATCGAGGATGCGGGCGCGCGCATCCTGTTCGTCGACCAGGCGGCGGCCGAGGTGATCGGGCCGGCAGCGCCGGGCGCCATCCCGCGCCTCGCGCTCGACGGCTCGGCCGCCGGCGGCGACTTCGAGGCCTGGCTCGCACCAGCGGGCGTTCGGCCCGCCGCGGTCGAGCTGGAGCGCTCGTCGCCCTTCAACATCATCTATTCCTCCGGCACCACGGGCGAGCCCAAGGGCATCGTCCAGGGCCACGGCATGCGCTGGGCGCACGTGCAGCGCGGCGCCAGGTACGAGTACCGCCCCGAGACGGTCACGCTGCTGTCGACGCCGCTCTACTCCAACACCACGCTGGTCGTGTTCTTCCCGACCCTGGCCTTCGGCGGCTGCGTGCTGCTGATGCCGAAGTTCGATGCGGCGGCGTATCTGAAGCTCGCCGAAAGCCGCCGCGTCACGCACACCATGCTGGTGCCGGTGCAGTACCAGCGCCTGATGGCCCGGCCCGATTTCGGATCCCACGATCTGACGAGCTTCCAGTACAAATTCAGCACCAGCGCGCCCTTCAACGCGGCCCTCAAGGCCGACGTGCTCCAGCGCTGGCCCGGCGGACTGATCGAGTTCTACGGCATGACCGAAGGCGGCGGCACCTGCATCCTCGAAGCCCACCTGCACCCCGACAAGCTGCACACCGTCGGCCAGCCGGCCGAGGGCAGCGACATCCGGCTGATCGACGAGGAAGGCCGCGAGGTGGCGCGCGGCGAAGCGGGCGAAGTGGTCGGGCATTCGGCCGGCATGATGGTCGGCTACCACCGTCAGCCCGCCAAGACGCGCGAGGCCGAATGGTTCGACCCGAGCGGCAAGCGCTTCATCCGCACCGGCGACGTCGGCCGCTTCGACGACGACGGCTTCCTGACGCTGTTCGACCGCAAGAAGGACATGATCATCAGCGGCGGCTTCAACATCTACCCGAGCGACCTCGAGACCGTGGTGCGGGCCCATCCGTCGGTGGCCGATGTCGCGGTGGTCGGCGTTCCGTCGGAGCAATGGGGCGAGACGCCGGTGGCCTTCGTGGTGCGCCGGGCCGGCGACGACACGGCCGCCGACACGATCCTGCAATGGACCAACGACCAGCTCGGCAAGACCCAGCGCCTGGCTCGCCTGCAGTTCATCGACGAGTTGCCGCGCAGCGCGATCGGCAAGGTGCTCAAGCGCGAACTGCGTGAACTCGTCGCGCGCTGAACCCACCTCGGAGGCCGCGCCCCACGAAGGCGGCGGCAACGGCCTGCTCTGGGTGCTGATCGCCGCGGCCGTCCTCTTCGCCCTGGTCCGGCCGCGCGCACCGATGGACTACCTCCGGCTGGTCGACTGGCAGACCATCGGGGCATTGGCCGGGCTGCTGGCGATCACCCAGGGCGTCGAGCGCAGCGGCATGCTGCAGGCCGCCGCGGCGCGGCTGCTGGCGCGCACGGACGACCTGCGCAGCCTGGTGCTGCTGCTGGCCGCCAGCGCGGCCGTTCTGTCGGCCCTGGTGACCAACGACGTCAGCCTGTTCCTGCTGGTGCCGCTCACGCGGGTGCTGGCGACCCAGGCCCATCTGCCGCTGGCACGGCTGGTGGTGATCGAGGCGTTGGCGGTCAATGCCGGCTCGGCCCTGACGCCGATCGGCAACCCGCAGAACCTGTTCCTCTGGCATCGCTCGGGCGAGAGCTTCCTCTCTTTCGTGGCCATGATGGGCCCGACCGTGGGGGTGATGCTGTTCTGGCTTTTCGCGGCGATCTGGTTCGGCGTGCCGCGGATCCCGATCGCGCTCAAGCCATCGACCGAAGCGGCGCCGGTGCAGCCGCGGCTGCTGGCGCTGTCGGGCCTGCTGTTCGTCGGCTTCGTGATCGCGCTCGACCGCCACTGGCTTCTGGCCGGCCTCGGCGTGGTCTTCGGCGCCTTCCTGCTGCTGCGCCCGCGGGTGCTGCTGGGCGTCGACTGGGCGTTGCTGGCCATCATCGCGCTGATGTTCGTGGACCTGCGGCAGCTGGCCGAACTGCCGGCGGTGGCGACCCTGCTCGGCGGCCTGCCGATCGGCGAGGGCTGGCGCGCCTACCTGGCGGCGATCTTCACCTCGCAGTTCATCAGCAACGTGCCCGCCACGATCGTGCTCGATCCCTTCGTGCACGACCTGCCGGCCCTGGCCGCGGGCGTCAGCGTCGGCGGCTTCGGCTGCGTGCTGGGCTCGCTCGCCAACCTGATCGCGCTGCGGCTGGCGAAGGTGCCGAACGGGCTGCGCGAATTCCATCGCCTGAGCATCCCGTTCCTGTTGGTGTGCGGCGCCTCGGCGCTGCTGCTGCGGCTGGGGTGACCGGGCCGCATGCGCGGGAGAAAATCCGTCGACTTCCATGGACACCCCGGACTCCACATCGCTGGGACTTTCGCTGCGGCGCTACGGCGCCTCGCGCGGCAGCCACGCGCACGACCATTTCCAGGTTCTGATCGGCATTGACGGCGTGCTCGACCTGGAAGTCGAAGGCCGGGGCCGCCGCGTCGGCGCTGGCGAGGGCTGGGTGGTGACGCCCGGCGACCGGCACGATTTCGAATCGAAGGACGGCAGCCGCTGCCTCATCCTCGACACCGCCCAGGACCTGTGGGCGCAATGCGCCGGCCGCGCGCCGCTGGCACCGCAACTGCTGGCGCTGGCGCGCTATCTGGCGCTGTGCGTTTCAGCGCCCTCGACCTCGGCCTCCGCCCTGCACCATGCACCGGCACTGCTGCTCGAAGCCTGGGGGCCGATCGTGCCGAATGGCCGCCGTCGCGCGATCGACTGGCAGGGTCTGTCGGACTGGGCGCGCAGCCGCTGGCATCGCCCGCTCGGCGTCGCGGATCTCGCAGCCGTCACTTGCCTGAGCCCGAGCCAGTTCGCGCAGCGCTGCCGCGACGAACAGGGCGTGAGCGCGATGCACTGGCTGCGCGCGCAACGGCTGCTGCATGCGCGCCAGTTGCGCGATCGCGGCATCGGCGTCGCGGAAGCCGCCCGCAGAACAGGCTATCGATCGCCGTCGGCGCTGACGGCAGCGATGCGGCGTTCGGGCAGCGCGCGCTGAAGCCTCGAACCCTCGTCGCGCGACGACGTCCCGTCGATTCGCGACGATCGCAGCGCTTAAGCTCGGCGGCCATGTCGTCGACCCTCCATGCCCTCGCCGCGATCGCCCTCTGGGCGACGCTGGCCTCGCTGGGCACCTCGCTTTCGCACCTGCCGCCCTTTCTGCTTACCGGGCTCGCGCTGGTGATCGGCAGTGCGATGAGCTGGCCGCTGGCGCTGCGCGACCGCAAGGCCTGGGCGATCCCGCCGCGCACGCTGGCGCTCGGCGTCTACGGCCTGTTCGGCTTCCACTTCCTGCTCTTCATCGCGCTGCGCCATGCGCCGCCGGTCGAGGCCAACCTCGTCAACTACCTCTGGCCATTGTTCATGGTGGTGCTGGCGCCGGTGCTGCTGCCCGGCATGTCGCTGCGTCCGCTGCACGTGCTGGCGGCGCTGCTGGGTTTCGCCGGCGCGGCGATCGCGATCCTCGGCGCGCGCGGCGGCGCCGGCGCGGCGGGCGCGAGCTCGTACTGGGGCTTCCTGCCGGCGCTGGGCTCGGCCTTCATCTGGGCCAGCTATTCGCTCTGGACGCAGCGCGTGCCGGCCTTCCCGACCACCGCGATCGGGCTGTTCGGCCTGCTGTCGGGGGCACTCTCGCTGGTCTGCCATGCGCTGCTCGAACCTTCGGTCACGCTGTCGCCGCGCGACTGGATGCTGGTCGTGCTGTGCGGGCTGGGCCCGCTGGGCGCCGCCTTCTTCTTCTGGGACCTGGCGCTCAAGCGCGGCGATGCGCGGCAGATCGGCATCCTGAGCTACCTCACGCCGCTGGCCTCGACCGCGCTGCTGATGCTGGTCACCGGCCGGGCCCTCAGCTGGAGCATCGCACTGGCCGCGGTGCTGATCATCAGCGCCGCGGTGATGGGGACGCGGGCCCGCTGATCAGTCGCTGACCTTGAGCACCAGCTTGCCGAAGTTCTCTCCCGTGAAGAGGCGGGTCAGCGCCTCCGGGAAGGTGTCGATGCCCTCGACGACGTCCTCGCGGCTCTTCATGCGGCCGTCCTTCAGGTAGCCCGACAGCTCGGCCACCGCCTCGCCGTAGCGGTCGGCGTAGTCGAACACGACGATGCCCTGCATCCGCGCGCGGTTGACCAGCAGGCTGAGGTAGTTCTTCGGGCCCTGCACCGGCGTCGTGTTGTTGTACTGGCTGATGGCGCCGCAGATGATGATCCGGGCGCCGCGCGCCAGCTTCGCCAGCACCGTGTCGAGGATGTCGCCGCCGACGTTGTCGAAATAGATGTCGACGCCTTTCGGGCAATGGGCCTTCAGGCCTTCGCGCACGGCCGAAGGCCCGGCCTTGTAGTCGATGCAGGCGTCGAAGCCGAGTTCCTTCACGACCCAGTCGCACTTGGCGGCGCCGCCGGCGATGCCGACCACGCGGCAGCCCTTGATCTTCGCCAGCTGGCCCACGGTCTGGCCGACCGCGCCGGCGGCCCCCGACACCACGACGGTCTCGCCAGGCTTCGGTTGGCCGACGTCCATGAGGCCGAAGTAGCCGGTCATGCCCGGCATGCCCAGCACGTTGAGCCACTGGCCGATGGTGCCGGCGCGCAGGTCGATCTTGACCAGGCCGTTGCGCTTGATCTCTTCCTGCGGGATCAGCGCGTACTGCTGCACGCCGAGCGTGCCGTACACGGTGTCGCCGACCGCGAAGGCCGGGTTGTGCGAGGCCACCACGCGGCCGACCCCGCCGGCACGCATCACGGCGCCGATCTCGACCGGCGCGATGTAGCTCTTGCCTTCGTTCATCCACCCTCGCATCGCCGGGTCGAGCGAGAGCGACAGGGTCTGGACGAGAACGCCGCCTTCGGCCGGTTCGCCGACCGGCTCGTCGGTGAACTGCCAGTTGTCGCGCGTCGCGGCGCCTTCGGGTCGCTTGGCCAGGCGCACCTGGCGATTGGTGAGGGTGCTCATGCGCGGGTCTCCTTGGGGTGTCTGATGCCGGCGCATCGTAGACCCAAGCCGCCCGGCGGCCGGTTGCGCAGGCGACAACGCCCGGTCGCTTTCAGCCGAGCGACTTCATGCGCCAGGCAGCCAGACGCTGACCGCCAGCCCCGGCTGTGCATTGCGCACCGCGAGCCTGCCGCCGTGCGCCTCCGCCACCAGCCGGCACAGGTACATGCCGAGGCCGACACCGCCGGTGGCGCGCTGGCGCGCACCGTCGGTGCGGTAGAAGGGCTCGGTCAGGTGGACCAGCTGCGCCGGATCGACACCGGGCCCGAAGTCGCGCACTTCAAGTTCGATGCCCGAGTCGCCACGGCGCAAAGCGATGCGCGGCGGCTGGGCCGCGCCGGCGCCGTGGCGCAGCGCGTTGTCGAGCAGGTTGCGCACCAGCACCTTGAGCCGCGAACGGTCCAGCGCCAGGGCCGGGAGGCCCTCGGCCAGGTCCGCGGCCACGCGGCTGCCCTCGGGATGCTCGGCCACCACCTCGCGTACCAGCGCCACCAGGTCGACCGGCTCGCGCTGCAGCGCGGCATGCGGGCTGGCCAGCCGCTCGCTCTCGAGCAGGTCGCTGATCAGGTCACGCATCTCGGCCAGGTCGCGCAGCAGCGCGGCGCGCTCGGCCGCGCCCTCGGGCGTCGCCGGCAGCAGCTCGGCATTGAGGCGGGCCCGGGTCAGCGGCGAACGCAGTTCGTGGCTCAGCGCCAGCAGCAGGCCGCGCTTGGCATCGAGCATGGCCTGGATGTCGTGCGCCATGGTGTTGATGCGCTGCGCCAGGTCGCCGAGCTCGTCGCGACGGCGCAGCGGGATCGGCGTGTCGAAGGCGCCGCGGCCGAAGCGCTCGGCGCCGGCGCGGATGTCGTCGAGCGGCCGCAGCAGCTTGCGGACATAGGCATAGGCCAGGGCGATCAGGGCCAGCAGCAGGGCCAGCGTGATCCAGCCGATGCCCTGGGGCTCGCGCTGCCAGGGCAAGGTGCCGATGCCGAAGCTCACGCGATGGCCATCCGCCGTGGTGCGGCTGAGCCAATCGCCGCGAGGGCCGAAGCCGAAGCGATGGCTGTCGGGGTGCGAATCCCAGTTGACGGCCGGCCCTTCGATGCGGATCGAGATCGGCAGCCGTTCGACCAGCGCCTGGGCACGGGCGACATCGGGGGGCGTCCCGAGTTCGGCCACGATCCGGTCCATGTAGTCGGCCACGACCGGCCGGGCAGCGTCGCGCCAGCCGGTCGAGAAGGCCCGCTGCGCGCCGCCGAGGAACACCGCGGTCATCGCCAGCGCCAGCAGCACGAACACCACGATCAGGCGCACCCTGAGCGAATGCCGCAGGCTGTGGCGCCAGCGGCGCGAGCGCCTCGGGCCCGCCGGCCTCACGGCGGCGTGCTCCGCCCGACGGCCAGGGCGTAGCCGGCATTGCGCAGCGTCTTGATGCAGTCCAGCGGCTCCAGCTTCTTGCGCAGCCGGCTGACGACGATGTCGACCGCGCGCGTGTAGAGCTCGGCCTCGTGGCCGCGCAGACGGTTCAGGATCTCGTCGCGGCTCCAGACCCGGCCGGGCGGGTCGGCCAGCAGTGCCAGCAATTCGAATTCGGTGCCGGTCAGTTCGATCCGCTCGCCGTGGCGCAGCACTTCGCGCTTGTCGAGGTCGATCGCCAGGCCCTCGAACAGCCGCTGCTGCGGCGCCGCAGCGGGAGGCGCCACGGCGCGCCGGCGCCGCAGGATGGTCTGGACGCGCGCCACCAGCTCGCGCGGCTCGAAGGGCTTCGGCAGGTAGTCGTCAGCGCCGATCTCGAGGCCGACGACCCGGTCCATCACGTCGCCGCGCGCCGTCAGCATGACGATCGGGATGTCGCTCTCCCGGCGGATCTCGCGGCACAGCGCGAAGCCGTCCATCTCGGGCAGCATGACGTCGAGGATCGCGGCGTCATAGTGCCCGGCGCGCAGCTTCGCCAGGCCTTCGCTCGGCCGGCTGGCGCTGTCCAGCGCGAAGTCGAAGCGCGCGAAGTAGCTCGCCAGCGGGGCACCGAGGTGCTCGTCGTCGTCGATCAGGAGGATGCGCATCCGCTGCATTTTGGCCCACCGCCTGCGCCGCTCACCAAGGGTCCGCGGGTCCGAGACGGCCGAGGTGGGTGTGGCCGAAGCCGCTCGCGTACTTGAACCCGTAGCCCAGCATCCGGTCGAAGCCGATGTGGGCGCACCAGACCAGCCCGAGCGCCAGCGCCACCGGCTGGCCGCCCAGGCCGCCGAGCGCCAGCAGCGCCACCGGCCCCAGGTAGGAATGGGCCGCGTTGTAGGCCGCCGCGCCCTGGCGCGGGCCGGCGAGGTAGCCGAGCCACGACAGGTCGGGCAGCAGGAACATCAAGGCGAAAGAGCCCCAGCCGGCGCCGAGCTGCGAATAGCCGGCCAGCGAGGCCGCGAGCACGACCAGTCCTTCGAGCCGCAGCAGCAGGCGCACGCCACCACTGGCGGCGCCTGCCGCCGGCACCGCATCGGATTCGGCCGGTCTCGGACGGCGCCCGGCCGCCCCCCAGGCGACAGGGGCCTCAGCCACGGCGCCCCCAGCGCGGACGGTCCATGAAGTCACGCACCTTCTGCTGCTGGGCCGGGTTCAGGTTGTCGAAGAAATCCGCCGCCGCGGCGATCACCTCCGGACTGCCCGCCTGCACCGCGGCCGTCTTGTCGTCGACCAGCTGCTTCGCCCGCGCCTGGTCGAGCTTGGCGCCGGCGAACAAGCTGCGGAACTCGGCCCGCGGGTCGCCGCCGCCGCGCAGCGCCGCCCGCTGCGCCTGCAGCTTCTCGGCCAGGACAGTGAGTTTCTGCCTCTGGGCGGCGTCGAGTTCGAGCTTGCTGCCCACCCGTTCGACCATCCGGGCCCGGAATTCGGCCCGGTCCTGCCCGGAGCCGCTCCAGCCGTAGCGATGGCCGCCGCATCCGGCCAGGCTGCCGGCCAGCAGGGCGGCACCGGCGATGCCGAAAAGAGATCGTTTGAACCAGCGTTTCATGAGAGTCTTCCTTCAGAGGGGATCGGGGTGATCCGGAAGACTCGATGGTCGGCGCGGGGCCCGCCGAAGTCCTTTCGCGGCGGTTTCGGCGTGTTTCGTTTTATTGCAGCGGATCTGGCTAGGTTCGCACCAGCGCCGCCGCCGGGTTCTCCGACTCCAGCACCTCCTGCGCCCAGGCTTCGAGCTTGCTGGTGTCGGCCCGCAGCACCTCCTGCTTGACCGCCAGGATCTGCGAGGGATGCATCGAGAAGCTGCGCAGCCCCAGGCCCAGCAGCAGCCGGGTGAAGACGACGTCGCCGGCCATCTCGCCGCAGACGCTGACGCCCTTGCCCTGGCGCCGGCACTCGGCAATGGTCTCGGCCACCAGGCGCAGCACCGCCGGGTGGGCCGGGTCGTAAAGGTGCGCGACCGATTCGTCGGCACGGTCGATCGCCAGCGTGTACTGGATCAGGTCGTTGGTGCCGATCGACAGGAAGTCGAAGTACTTCAGGAAGGTCTTGAGCGTCAGCGCGGCGGCCGGGATCTCGATCATCGCGCCCAGCTTCACATGGCCGTGCACCGCCCCGCGGTTGTCGAGTTCGGCGCGCGCGAAGTCGATCAGCGACAGCGTCTGGCGGATCTCGCTGACGTGCGCCAGCATCGGGATCAGCAGGTGGATCTCGCCGTGCGCCGCGGCCCTGAGGATGGCGCGCAGCTGGGTCAGGAACATCGCCGGATCGGCCAGGCTCCAGCGGATCGCCCGCAGGCCCAGCGCCGGATTCAGGTGGTAGTCCTCGCGCTGCTGCTTGCCGTCCAGCGGCTTGTCGGCGCCGACGTCGATGGTGCGGATCGTCACCGGCATGCCCTTCATGCCGTCGACCGCGCGCCGGTAGGCCTGGTACTGCTCCTCCTCGTCGGGCAGCCGCGCGAGGTTGTGCGCCTCGCGGCCCATGAACAGGAACTCGCTGCGGAACAGGCCGACGCCGACCGCACCGGCCTTGACCGCGCCGATCGTGTCCTCGGGCATCTCGATGTTGGCCAGCAGGTCGACCCGCTGGCCATCCAGGGTGACGGCCGGCTTGTGGCGCAGCCGCGAGAGCCGGCCGCGTTCGAGGTCGCCCTGGCGCTGCTTGAAACCGTACTCGGCGAGGATGATCGGCGACGGGTCGACGATCATCACCCCGGCATCGCCGTCGATGATGACCCAGTCGTCCTGGCGCACCAGCTGGCTGGCGCTGCGGGCGCCGACCACGGCCGGGATGTCCATGCTGCGGGCGATGATCGCGGTGTGGGAGGTGCGGCCGCCGACGTCGGTCACGAAGCCCGCGAACACGCTCTTCTTGAACTGCAGCATGTCGGCCGGCGACAGGTCGTGCGCGATCAGCACCAGCGGCGCATCGAAGGCATCGCCGGCGATCAGGTCGTGGTGATCGTCCTCGTCGGCGGTGCGCTTGCGCCGCGGCGGCGTCGGCGCCAGCACCGCCGCCGTGCCCTTCATGCGGTGCAGCAGCCGCTCGACGACCTGCTCCAGGTCGGCCTTGCGCTCGCGCAAGTATTCGTCCTCCATCTCGTCGAACTGGCGCGCCACCACTTCGAGTTGGGTGGTGAGCGCCCACTCGGCGTTGTAGAGCCGCTCGACGATCCAGTGCTTGACGCCGCCCGTGAGCACCTCGTCCTGCAGCAGCATCTGGTGCACTTCGAGCAGGGCCGCGAGTTCGTGCGGCGCGTCGTTGGGGCCCATCAGCGCGACGTTGGCCTGCAGCTTCAGCAGCTCTTCGGCCACCGCGTTGCGCGCAATGCGGACCCGGTCGATCTCGGCTTCGATCTGTTCCGGCTTGATGAAGTAGTGAGCCACGTCGATGCGGCTCGAAACCACCAGCACCGCCCGCCCGATGGCGATGCCTCGGGCAACGGGAAGGCCGTGGACGACGAAGGTCACTCGCCCTCGCCGAATTTGTCGTTCATGAGGGCGACGATGGCATCGAGCGCCTCCTGCTCGCTGTCGCCGATCGTCTCGACGTCCACCGTGACGCCCATGCCCGCGGCCAGCATCATGACGCCCATGATGCTCTTGGCGTTGACGCGGCGGTCGCCGCGCGACAGCCAGACCTCGCACGGAAAGCTGCCTGCGAGCTTGGTGAGTTTGGCCGAGGCGCGCGCATGCAGGCCCAGCTTATTGCTGATGGTCACGGATGTCTTGGTCACTGTGCTTTCTTCTTGCCTGGTTCTGCGGCGCCGCCACGGCCACCTGCATGACGCCGGCCGTTCCGCCGGTGACCGCCCGCTGCACCAGCGTGTCGAGGGGCTCGTTGCGGTAGCTAACCGCGCGCAGCAGCATCGGCAGGTTGACCCCCGCCACGAGACGCGAGCGGACGCCATCGACCAGCTTCTGCGCCACGTTGCAGGGAGTCGCGCCGAACACGTCGGCCAGCACCAGCACCTGGGACCGCGGGGCGGCCTGGATCTGGGCCAGCATGATGCGGGCGGCGGCGAGGGTTTCGTCCGGCGATACGTTGGGCAGCACGTCGAGCGCGACGATCGACGCTTCGCTGTCGGGAAAGACATGCAGCGCGCACTGGCGCAGCGCCTGGGCGAGCGGCGAGTGGGCGATGATGAAAATGCTGGTCATGCGGATCGGTGGGCGGTCTCTCGATTATGCGGGGGCGGGCTCGTCAGGCAACCTCGGTACGGCTCATGGCAGGCGCAAGCCCTCGAAGAAGGTGGGGAGCGCCTCGGCCGACGACGGCCTGCCGAGCACGGTCGCCTGGTAGAGCGAGACGCCGTCCGGGCGCTGTTGGGCGAACCACAGCACGTGCAGCCCGCCGGCCTCGGGCGTGTCGAGCCGCACCGGTGGCGGCGCGGAGGCCGCCCGCGGCAAGTCGGCCGGGCGCTCGGTCGCCGGGGCCCCGGCCAGCTGGCTGCGCGTCGCCGCCCGCCAGGCCCGGGCCCAGCCTTCGGCCTGCGCCGGGCTGCCAGCGACCGCATGGGCCACCGCGAAGGTGGCGCCGCCGGCCTCGCAGCCGGCCATGTCCACCGTGACCGCCTCGACACCCAGCGGCAGCGCGCGGGTCGCCCGGTCCGGCTTGCAGGGCAGCAAGACGATGACGCCCTCGCTGCCGATCGGCACTTCGCGCCAATTGAAGGTCGGGCTGCAGCCGGCGAGCGCACCGGCCAGGGCCAGAGCCAGGGCGGCGGCGTGGGAACGGGTGGACAGGGGCATCGGGAGATCGATTATCGAACTGCCGCCGATCGGAACTAAAATCCGGCGGCCCGCTCCATCCCTTGCCCATGAAAAAAGTCATATCCGCCGCCGCTGTCGCGCTCGCCCTGGCGGTCGGGGTCGGCGTCTACCTGAACACCGGCGTCTCGGCGGCGCCGGCCTCGACTTTCGTGCTGCTCGACGGCAGCAAGAAGAGCACCGAGGACCTCAAGGGCAAGGTCACGCTGGTCAATTTCTGGGCCACCAGCTGCGTCACCTGCGTCGGCGAGATGCCCAAGGTCATCGCCACCTACGACAAGTACAAGGGGCGCGGCTACGACACGCTGGCGGTGGCCATGAGCTACGACCCCCCCAGCTATGTGGTCAATTTCGCCGAAACGCGCAAGCTTCCGTTCAAGGTCGCGATCGACAACACCGGCGCCGTCGCCAAGGCCTGGGGCGATGTCCAGCTGACGCCCACCACCTACGTGGTCAACAAGCGCGGCGAGATCGTCAAGCGCTATGTCGGCGAACCCGACTTCGCCGAACTGCACAAGCTGATCGAGAAACTGCTCGCCGAAGCGTAGCCGCGGTATTCAACGGCTGCGGAAAGTGTCGTGGCAGGTCTTGCAGGTCTCGCCGACGCTCGACACCGCGGCTTTGACGGCGTCCAGGTTGCCGGCCTTGGTGGCCGCTGCGAGCTTTTCCGTCTCGGTCATCAGGCGCTCGTTGAGTTCCTTGAACTTGGCCTGTTCCTTCCAGATGTCGGGTTTGGCCTTGCCGCCCTCGGTGCCCGGCCCGAAACCGGCCCAGGGCAGCTTCGAGATCATCGCCACCACCTCCGCATTGGCGGTCGCGGCCGCCGCGTCATAGGGGACCCGACCGCTCGCCATCGCCGCAACCCGGCCCAAGTGCTGGTTCTGGATGAACATCGCGCTCTGGCGGTACTTGATCGCATCCTCGGGCTTGGCGAACTGCGCAGACGCCGGCAGCGCCAGCGCGAAAGAGGTGGCCGCCAAGGCCAGCAGGGCTGAATTCTTCATTCGTGGGACCTTCTTCTGGGCGCGGGCGATGCCGCCGCGCCAGTTTAGGGATTTGCCGCCGCATACGACTAGAGACAACCCGCAGGTCGCGGAACCCCGGAAGTTTGCTAATCTGCGCCTCCAGCCGCTTCTTTCCGACCGATGACCGCTTCCATCCCGGCCCAGGCGCAGCGCGCGGGGCTGGACGCCAGTCCCGCCACGCAGACCCGCATCTGGGACCTCCCGACGCGCGTGTTCCATTGGGCGCTGGCCGTGGCCGTGATCGCCCAGATCGCGACCGGCTTCGGCGGCGCCATGGAATGGCATTTCCGGATCGGCTACGCGCTGCTGGCGCTGCTGCTGTTTCGCATCGCCTGGGGCTTCGTGGGCGGCCGCTGGTCGCGCTTCTCGTCCTTTCTCTATTCGCCGCGCTCGCTGCGCGACTACCTGCGAGGGCGGGCCCCTCCCGACCATCTGGTCGGCCATTCGCCGCTCGGCGCGCTGTCGGTGTTCGCCCTGCTTCTGCTGCTGGCGGTCCAGGTCGCGACCGGCCTCGTGTCCGACGACGAGATCGCCGCCTCCGGGCCGCTGGCGCAATTCGTTCCCGGCGCCATCGTCAGCGCAGCGACCTATTGGCATGCAATGATCGGCAAGTGGATCGTGATCGGCCTGGCCAGCCTCCATGTGCTGGCGGTGCTGTTCTACGTGGGCGTCCGGCGCCAGCGGCTGGTGCGGCCGATGATCACCGGCGACAAGCGGCTCCCTGACGGCGGCACGGCGCCGAGCCGCGACGACGCCGCCTCGCGCCTGCTGGCGATGGCCGTGTTCGCGGCCTGTGCCGCTTTCGCGACCTGGATTGCGTCGCTGCGTCCATGAACCGCCAATGAGCCATTCCCTGTCGCGTCCGCTGCCCCTGGCAGACACGCCGGAAATCGTCATGATCACGCCGGACGAGCCGCACGAGCTGGACGCCGTGCGCGCGATCTTCAGGGACTATGCCGATTCGCTGGGCATCGATCTCGGCTTCCAGAATTTCGACCAGGAACTGGCCAGCCTGCCGGGAGAGTACGCGGAGCCGCGCGGTGCCTTGCTGCTGGCGGTGGTCGACGTCGGCGAAGTGGCGGTGCCGGTCGATGCAGCGCCGCTGGCGAGGTCGCAGGGCCAGCTGGCGCACGTGGCCGGCTGCTGTGCGCTGCGGCCGCTCGACACGGCCGACTATCCCAATGCCGCCGAGATGAAGCGGCTCTATGTCCGGCCGCAGTTCAGGGGCGTGGGGCTCGGCCGCCAGCTCGCCGAGGCCATCCTGGATGCCGCCCGCGGCGCCGGCTATGCCTGCGTGCTGCTCGACACCCTGGACGACATGGAGTCGGCCCGGGCCCTCTACGAGGACCTGGGCTTCTCCGAAGTGCCGCCCTACTATCACAACCCCATCGCGGGGTCGCACTACCTCAAGGTGGATCTTTAGCCCTTGGCCTGGGCCAGCAGGGTGTCGGCGTCGCTGACTTCGAACTTGCCCGGGCCTTCGACGTTGAGGGTCGCGACCTTGCCGTCCTTCACGAGCATCGAATAGCGGTTGCTGCGCACGCCCATGCCGCGCGAGGTCAGGTCGAGCGTGAGGCCGGTGGCGGTCGCGAAGGCCGCGCTGCCGTCGGCCAGCATGCGGACCTTGGTGCCGGTGTTCTGGTCGCGCGCCCAGGCGCCCATCACGAAGGCGTCGTTGACGCTCACGCACCAGATCTCGTCGACGCCGGCGGCCTTGAAGTCATCGTAGTGCTGCACGTAGCCCGGCACGTGCTTGGCCGAGCAGGTGGGCGTGAAGGCGCCGGGCAGCGCGAACAAGGCGATGGTCTTGCCCGCGGCCGCCTTGGTGACGTCGACCGGGTTCGGTCCGATGCTGCAGCCCTCGCCTTCCACCTCGGAATACTCCTGCAGGGTGGCCGAAGGAAGGGAATCGCCGACTTTGATCATGTGTGTACTCCAGAAAAAGAAAAACGGCCCACATTGTGGGCCGCTTTCGGGTTGGACGTCTGCCGCGGGGCTCAGGCCGGCGCCGGGCCGCTCCCAAGGCGGCCTGCGGCCCCCTCGGGGGGCAGCGAACCACACGCAGTGGGGAGCGTGGGGGCTACTACATTCAGACCAGAACGGCCTTCTGCACCAGGCGGGTCACGACCCAGTTCTTCGACTTCGAGATCGGCCGGCTTTCGGTGATCTCGATGGTGTCGCCCAGCTTGTACTCGCCCTTTTCGTCATGGGCGTGGTACTTGCTGGTCTTGGCCACGATCTTGCCGTAGAGCTCGTGCTTGACACGACGCTCGACCAGCACGGTCACGGTCTTCTGGCGCTTGTCGCTGACCACCTTGCCGATCAAGGTGCGCTTGAGGGATTTTTTAGCTTCCGTCATGGTCACTCCTTACTTGGCGGCTTCTTGCTGCTTCTGAGCAAGAATGGTCTTGGCGCGCGCGATGTCGCGGCGGGTGACGCGCAGCGTCGAGGTGTTCGACAGCTGTTGCGTGGCCTTCTGCATGCGCAGGCCGAAATGGGCCTTCTGCAGGTCCTTGATTTCGGTTTGCAGGCCGGCGACGTCCTTGTCGCGAAGCACTGCGGCCTTCGAAGTCTTGGCCGGAGCCGCGACTTCCTTCTTCTTACGTGTTGCCATGGTGTTGTCCTCGATCAGGCGCCGAGCTGGCGTGCGACGAAGGTCGTGCGCAGCGGCAGTTTGGCAGCGGCCAGACGGAAGGCCTCGCGAGCGAGTTCTTCGGGCACGCCGACGATCTCGTAGATCACCTTGCCAGGCTGGATTTCGGCGACGTAGTACTCGGGGTTGCCCTTGCCGTTACCCATCCGCACTTCTGCGGGCTTGTGGGAGATCGGCTTGTCGGGGAACACACGAATCCAGATGCGGCCACCGCGCTTGACGTGGCGCGAGATCGCGCGACGTGCGGCTTCGATCTGGCGGGCCGTCAGGCGGCCGCGGTCGATCGACTTCAGGCCGAAGTCACCGAACGACACTGCGTTGCCGCGCGTCGCGATGCCGGTGTTGCGGCCCTTTTGTTCCTTGCGGAACTTTCTGCGTGCAGGTTGCAGCATTTTTGTTACTCCGTAGTTCTAAGACCGATCACTCGGTCTTGGCACCGTCAGCTGCTGCAGCTGGCGCGGCTTTGCGTACGCGCTTAACGGCGGGTTTCGAGTCTGCACC
Source organism: Variovorax sp. J31P179 (assembly GCF_030316985.1). NCBI lineage: Bacteria > Pseudomonadati > Pseudomonadota > Betaproteobacteria > Burkholderiales > Comamonadaceae > Variovorax > Variovorax sp. J31P179. Next base: position 67,378 of record NZ_JASZYL010000007.1, read on the forward strand.
CGGTTGAGCCGGAGCTCCACCAGTGGCTTCTGCGGGCTTGTCGCTGCCATCGGCCGGCGCGGTGTTGCCACCGATCGGGCCACGGGCACCGGCGCGCGGGCCAGGACCGCGACGGTCCGAACCCGGACGGTCGCCACCCGGGCGGCCATCGCGACGCGGACCGCGGGGGCGGCGCTCGTCGTCGGGACGCGGCGTTTCGACGGCCGGCAGGTCGTTGCGACCCAGCGTGTCGCCCTTGTAGACCCAGACCTTGACGCCGATGACGCCGTAGGTGGTCTTGGCTTCCGAGGTGCCGTAGTCGATGTCGGCGCGCAGCGTGTGAAGCGGCACGCGACCTTCGCGGTACCACTCGCAACGAGCGATTTCGATGCCGTTCAGGCGGCCCGACGACATGATCTTGATGCCGAGGGCACCCAGGCGCATGGCGTTCTGCATGGCGCGCTTCATGGCACGGCGGAACATGATCCGCTTTTCGAGCTGCTGCGTGATGCTGTCGGCGATCAGCTGGGCATCGATTTCGGGCTTGCGCACTTCTTCGATGTTGACCGCGACCGGCACGCCGAGCTGGCGGCCGAGTTCACGCTTGAGGTTCTCGATGTCTTCGCCCTTCTTGCCGATCACGACGCCCGGACGTGCCGAGTAGATCGTGATGCGGGCGTTCTTGGCGGGACGCTCGATCAGCACGCGCGAAACCGATGCGTTCTTGAGCTTCTTCTTCAGGTACTCGCGCACCTTGATGTCTTCGGCCAGCATGCCGGCGAAGTCTTTGTTGCTTGCGTACCAGCGGCTGGACCAGTTACGGCTGACCGCGAGGCGGAAGCCGGTAGGGTGGATTTTCTGTCCCATATTTCTTCCAGCCTTAATTGCCAACCGTCACGTACACATGGCACGTGGGCTTGCTGATGCGATTGCCGCGACCCTTGGCGCGCGCGGTGAAGCGCTTGAGCGTGGCGCCTTGCTCGACGTAGATGGTCTTGACCTTCAGTTCGTCGATGTCGGCACCGTCGTTGTGCTCGGCGTTGGCGATCGCCGACTCGAGCACCTTCTTGATGATCACAGCGGCCTTCTTCTGCGTGAACTGCAGAACGTTGAGCGCTTGATCGACCTTCTTGCCGCGGATCAGGTCAGCGACCAGACGGCCCTTGTCGACCGAGAGGCGGACGCCGCGGAGGACTGCACGTGTTTCAGACATGGTCGTTCCTTACTTCTTCTGGACTTTCTTGTCCGCGGGGTGCCCCTTGAACGTGCGCGTGAGCGCAAATTCGCCGAGCTTGTGGCCGACCATCTGGTCGGTGATGTACACGGGCACGTGCTGCTTGCCGTTGTGCACGGCAATGGTCAGGCCGATGAACTCGGGCAGGACCATCGAGCGACGCGACCAGGTCTTGATCGGCTTCTTGTCCTTGGTCGTCACGGCCTTGTCGGCCTTGGCCACGAGGTGGTGGTCGACGAACGGACCCTTTTTGAGAGAGCGAGTCATGTGCTAACCCTTACTTCTTGCGACGCGACACGATGAAGACTTGCGTGCGCTTGTTGTTACGGGTGCGATAACCCTTGGTCAGATTGCCCCATGGGTCGACAGGATGACGGCCTTCGCCGGTCTTACCTTCGCCGCCACCGTGCGGGTGGTCGACCGGGTTCATCACCACGCCGCGAACGGTCGGGCGGATACCCATCCAGCGCTTCACACCGGCCTTGCCGAGCTGGCGCAGGCTGTGTTCTTCGTTGGCGACTTCACCGATGGTGGCGCGGCATTCGACGTGCACGCGGCGCACTTCACCCGAGCGCATGCGGACCTGGGCGTAGACGCCTTCGCGAGCCAGCAGCGTTGCGGACGTACCCGCCGAGCGAGCGATCTGCGCGCCCTTGCCGGGTTGCAGTTCGATGCAGTGGATGGTCGAGCCGACCGGGATGTTGCGGATCGGCAGCGTATTGCCGGCGCGGATCGGGGCTTCCGAACCGCTCAGCAGCGTTGCACCGGCTTCAAGACCGCGCGGGGCGATGATGTAGCGGCGTTCGCCGTCGGCATAGCACACGAGCGCGATGTGGGCGGTGCGGTTCGGGTCGTACTCGATGCGTTCGACCTTGGCCGGAATGCCGTCCTTGTTGCGCACGAAGTCCACCACGCGGTAGTGGTGCTTGTGGCCACCACCCTTGTGACGGGTCGTGATGTGACCGTTGTTGTTGCGGCCGGCCTTCTGGAATTGCGGTTCCAGCAGGGGGGCGTGAGGAGCACCCTTGTACAGGTGGTCCCGCGAGATCTTCACCGCGCCGCGTTGGCCCGGCGAAGTGGGTTTCATCTTGATGACGGCCATGATTAAGCGCCTTCCCCGACGAGGTTGAGCTCTTGACCAGCCTTCAGCGTGACATAGGCCTTGCGAACGTTGTCGCGGCGACCCATGGACTTGCCGAAGCGCTTGGACTTGCCCTTGGTATTGAGCACCGACACGCCCTTGACTTCGACCTTGAACATCAGTTCAACAGCGGCCTTGATCTCAGGCTTGGTGGCGTCCTGCAGCACCTTGAAGGTGACGGCATTGGACTTCTCGCCGACCATCGTGGCCTTTTCGGACACGACCGGGGCGACCAGCACGTTCATCAGGCGACCTTCGTCGAACTGACGCTGCTTGGGCGTAGGGTTCATGCGGCTCATGCGAACATCTCCTTGAGCTTGTCGACCGCACCCTTGGTGACCAGCACCTTCTTGTAGTGGACCAGCGACACCGGATCGGCGTAGCGCGGCTCGACCACGAGCACGTTGACGAGATTGCGCGAGGCCAGGTACAGGTTCTCGTCGACTTCTTCGGCGATCACGAGCACGGACTCGAGGTTCATCGCCTTGAACTTGGCGGCCAGCGCCTTGGTCTTGGGCGAATCGACGGTCAACGAATCGACCACGGCCAGACGGCCTTCGCGAGCGAGCTGCGAGAAGATCGACGCCATGCCGGCGCGGTACATCTTCTTGTTGATCTTCTGCGAGAAGTTTTCGTCAGGCATGTTCGGGAAGATCCGGCCACCCCCGCGCCACAGCGGCGAGGACGTCATACCGGCACGGGCGCGGCCCGTTCCCTTTTGCTTGAAAGGCTTCTTGGTCGAGTGCTTGACCTGCTCGCGGTCCTTCTGGGCGCGCGTGCCTTGGCGGGCGTTGGCCTGGAATGCGACGACGATCTGGTGGACCAGGTCTTCGTTGTAGTCACGGCCGAACACGGTCTCGGGGGCGTCGTACTTCGACGCGGCCTGGCCTTGTTCGTTCAGGAGTTCGAGTTCCATTACTTGGCTCCTTCAGCGGCTTGCGGCTTGGCCTTGACGGCCGGACGCACGGTGACGAAGCCACCCTTCGAGCCGGGGATCGCGCCCTTGATCAGGAGCAGTTGACGTGCTTCGTCGATGCGGATCACGTCGAGGTTCTGGGTCGTCACGGTGACGTCGCCGAGGTGGCCCGTCATGCGCTTGCCGGGGAACACGCGACCAGGATCCTGCGCCATGCCGATCGAGCCGGGGACATTGTGCGAACGGCTGTTACCGTGCGATGCCCGCTGCGACGACATGTTGTGGCGCTTGATCGTGCCAGCGTAGCCCTTGCCGATCGAGGTGCCTTGCACGTCGACCTTCTGGCCCACCGCAAACACGCTGGCCGCGGCAATGACGCCACCGGCCTTGTGCTGACCGGCCGTATCGGCGGTCACGCGGAATTCCTGGATGATTTCACCGGCTTCGACACCCGCCTTGGCGAGGTGGCCTGCTGCCGGCTTGGTCACGCGCGATGCTTTGCGCGAACCGAACGTCACTTGCAGTGCGACGTAGCCATCGGTCTCTTGGGTTTTGATCTGGGTCACGCGGTTGTTGGACACATCCACCACCGTGACAGGAACTGCGTCCCCGTCATCGGTGAAGAGACGCATCATCCCCACCTTGCGGCCCAGCAACCCGAGGGAGTTGCTCAGACTCATTTGTTTTCTCCAAAAATGGAAGTCCTCTTCCGCCGCTGCCACTTCAATTGGCGACAGCGTTGGGCCGGCGACGAACGTTGGCCCACGAAAGAGGGTTGGTAAAGTTTCTGCACTCTGCTCCAACAAGCGCCAAGAAGACGCAAGTTAGGCGGAGCCGAAGATTATAGCCCGCGAACGGGAGAGGACGCAAGAGGGGGCCGGCGCAGGCCCCAAGGCGCCCTATTTCACCTGCATCGGCAGGATCTTTTCGCCGTCGGTCGACTGCTTGAGCGCCCCGCTGGCCGGCATGGTGGCCGAAGGCTTGCCCACGGACACCGGGATCGACGTGGCGCTGGTCGCCCCGCCCTGGGTCGTGAAGACGTTCAGGTAACCGATGCCAGTGGCGCCAGGCAGCACCTCGACGGTCCAGGTGGTGGCCTGCCCCGCCGGCAGGCTGCGGGTGGTTTCGGTGCCCGAGAGGGCCAGGCCGCCCTCGGTCGCGATCCGGACCGTGGCGCCCGGGGCGGCGATGCCGTCGAATCCGAGCACCACCGCCACCGGACGGCCGGCCTCGGGCGTGCCGTCGACCCGGTACTGGACCTGGACGCCGGATCCGTTGGACTTCATCGGCGCGGTCGTCATTGCCTTGCCGGCCGGACCGGCCGCGCTGGCGGCCAAGGGCAGGGCCAGCGCCAGGGCGCAGGCCAGGGCCGCTGCGGTTTTCACTGGATGCTGACGTTGAAACATGTGTTGGCCGAGGAGTTGTTGTAGTCGTTGATCACCAGAACGTTGTCGCCGGCCGGCAGGCTGACCGCCTTGGTCTCGGTGGCGCCGAATCCCAGGCTTTCGTCGACCTGGCGCCCGGCGTAGAGCGCGAAATCCGGATCGGCGGCGGCCGGACCGGACACCGTGATCGTGTGGGTCCCAGCGCTTGGCAACGCAAAGCGCAGGTAGACGTAGCTGCCGAGCTTGTTGCCGGCGCCCGCCGCATTGGTGACGCAGGCCGTGGTCGACCCGCCGACGGTGGCCGGCCGGTACATCGGCAGCACGCCGGCGACAGCGCCATCGTTCGTCTCGTTGACGCCGAAGGGATCGTTCGCGGCGGCGCTGATCTGCTCGCCGGACAGCAGGCCGGTCAGCACCGAGACGCTGCCCGGGGCCGCGACCCCGAAGGCGGCAGTGAACGGATGGATCGAGGTGACGGCCACGCCGTTCTTGAACGCCGCGCTGGTCAGCGTGTCGTTGATCGGCTTGAAGCCGACCTGGCTGTTCAGGCGCCAGAGGATCGAATGGACGGAGGCTTCGCGGAACCACCCGGGGCCGGCGACACCGCTGGCCGTCAGGTCGATGTTGGCGCCCTGCCCCTGGCCCTGGCCGACCGCATCGGTGTAGTTGTTGCGCGCCAGCGCGATGCCCGACCAGGCATTGCCCCACCCTTCGGAGAAGGCCGCACGCCGGTCGAGCTTGTCGGTCAGGGCATGGCTGCCGCCCGGCGAGTCGTCGCGGCTGAAGGCCGACTGGTAGTAGTGCCCCCATTCATGGGCGATCACCGAGGCGTCGTATTCGTCGGTATCGACGTTTTCCTTGCCCAGCACGTAGATGGCCCGGGCGCCGTTGCTCATCGTGAACGAGGTGGTGCCGATCTGCCCCAGTGCGGGATTGCCGACCGCCGGCGCGTTGTTGGCACTCCAGTAGAGCTTCAGCGCCGGGAACGCCGTGGCGGGCGCGACCGACAGCATCTTGGCCTGCGCCGCGTAGACGGTGTCGAGCACCGCGAACGGCGCGGCCACACGGGTCGAGGCATAGCGGCTGCCGTCCCAGCCGGACGGCGCCTGGACGTCGCGCGTGATGGCCGCGATGCCGGTGGAGAACGACGGCGTCTCGAGCGCGAAGATGGCATCGGACTGCGTGTTGTCGCGCACCGTCACATCCCAGGTGGCGCCCGATCCGCCCTGGGTCATCTGCGCCTTGATCCGGACCAGCACCTGGGTGCTGGCGGGCAGGCTGACCGAATAGGCGCCGTTGGCATCGGTGGTCGCGGTCGCGATCACCGCCGCGGAGGCGCCGCTGACGATCTCGACGCTGGCGCCGCGGATCGGCTTGGGCGCGGCCTGGCCATAGGCCAGCGCCCCGTTGGGGTTGGGAATCGACACGTAGGTCGCCGTGCCGCTCAGCGTGACCGTGCTGCTGGCGACCGGAAGCCCGACGAAGCCTCCTCCGCCGCCACCACCACCACCGCCACCACAGGCCGCGAGCATCGCCACCGCCGTCACTGCCACGCTTCGCCTTGCCCACACTGCCTGCATTCGGAACTCCCTGATGGAATTTTCGACTGATCTTCTATCAATATCCGAAAATTCCCAATTCACATTCCTCCTGATCCTATCAAATTTCAGACTTTTCTGGTTTTTTAGACACTTTTCGACACTTTTTCACTCGAATTCTTTTTTTTTTAGCCGTCCGGCACGAACATGTAGCCGGCGTTGCGCACCGTTCGGATGCAACGCGGCTCGCCGGCCGGCTCGGGCTCGATCTTGCGGCGCAGGCGTCCGATCCGGATGTCGATCGAGCGATCGAATGGCTCCCACTCGCGGTTGCGCGTGTGCATCAGCAACTGGTCGCGCGACAGCACGCGGTTCGGGTTGGCGAGAAACACCCGGAGGAGCTCATACTCCATCGCGGTCATGGCCACTTCCGCGCCGTCGGACTCGAACAGGCGGCGGGCATCGATGTCGAGCTCGCAACGGCCGAAACGCTGCCGCGCCCCCTTGGCCGCGGCAGGCGGCGGGGCTTCAGCCGGGGGCTTGGCCTGCAGCCGGCGCAACACGCTCTTCACCCGCGCCAGCAGCTCGCGCGGATCGAAAGGCTTGGCGATGTAGTCGTCGGCCCCGAGTTCCAGCCCGACCACCCGGTCGATCACGTCACCCGAGGCCGTGACCATGATGATGCCGAGGTCGTAGTGCTCGCGCAGGTACCTGGCCAGGCTGAGGCCGTCCTCGCCCGGCAGGCGGATATCCAGCAGCACGGCATCGGGCAGCTCGCGCTCGATGCGCTCGCGCATCTCGGCACCGCTGCCGGCCTCGGCGACGCGGAAAGCGTGGTTTTCGAGGTACTCGCGCAGCATCGCGCGCACCGACGGATCATCGTCGACGATCAGCAGACGGGCGGTCGCGTCCATGGCGCGATTCTGCGCCGAGGGGTCGCGATTGCACCAGTGGCGCGCTACGCAACGGCTACACGGCAGCACCCGGCGGATGCACGCCCGATACCAGCGGCCCGCAAAGTGGCCCCATGCAACGCACTCCGCAGCCCGCCGCCGAGTTCGACGATGCCGCCGCCGACGCGGCCTGCCGGCGGGCGCTCGAGCTGCTGCATGCCGGGCAGGGAAATCCGCAGGCCGTCATCGAACCGGTGCTGCGGGCGCGGCCCGATTTCGCCGCCGCGCACTGCCTGCGCGCGGCGGGCCTGGTGATGGCCTCCCGCGAGGATGCGCTGCCGGCGCTCGCCGCCACCTTGCAGACGGCCCGCGCGCACCTGGCGCGGGCCAGCGAGCGCGAACGCGCCCATTTCGCCGCCGCCCAGGCCTGGCTCGACAAGGACATGGCGCGATCGCTGCGCCTGTACGGCGAGATCGCCGCAGCCGACCCGAAAGACACGCTGGCCCTGCGCGTGGCCCATTTCGGCGATCTCCAGTTCGGCCGCACCGAGTGGCTGCGCGCGCGCATCGTCGCGGCACTGCGGCACTGGCGCCCCGACGAGCCCGGCTACGGCCACATGCTGGCGATGTACGCCTTCGGCCTGGCCGAGACGGCCGACCCGGTGTCGGCCGAAGCGGTCGGGCGCGAGGCGCTGCGCATCGAGCCCCGCCAGTGCGGTGCGGTGCACGCCGTGGCGCATGCGCTCGAAATGCAGGGGCGCAGCGCCGACGGCGCCGCCTGGCTCGACCACACGCGCGGCGTCTGGTCCGACAGCCCCGCCTTCGCCATCCACCTGTCCTGGCACGAATCGCTGTTCCGCCTCGACCAGGGCGATCTCGACGCCGTGCTGGGCATCCTCGACCGCCGGCTGATGGACTGCCGCGATCCGGACACCGCCACCCTGGTCGACAGCTCGGCCCTGCTGTGGCGCCTGCACCTGCGCGGCCAGGACGTGTCGGACCGCTGGCAACGGGTCGCCGACGCCTGGGAGGATCGCGCCAGCACCGGCCTGCGGCCCTTCAACGACGTGCACGCCATGCTCGCCTTCGTCGCCACGCAGCGCTGGGCCAGCGCCCGCCGCCTGCTCGACACGCTGCGCGACTGCGCGCGGAAGGCGCCGGACCTGCGGCGGGCCGTGCATGACGCGGCATTGCCGGTGTGCGAGGCCTTCATCGCCTTCGGGCGGCAGCGCTATGCGGCCGCCGCACGGCAGCTGCAGGCCCAGCAGCGGCTGGCGCGCGGTTGCGGCGGCAGCCGCGCGCAGTGCGACCTGCTGCACCTGACCTGGCTCGAAGCCGCCCTGCGCAGCCACCAGCCGGCGCTGGCGCAGCGCCTGCTCGGCGAGCGCGTCGCCAGCCGGCCGCAAAGCCCCTTCAACGCCCGCCTGCGCGAACGCGTGGCACAGGCGCTGTCGCGCCCGCTCTCGCGGGCCCGCTACACAACGGCGACACAACCGCGATCCGCGGATGCACGGCGGATACCGGCGCCAACCAGACTGCCCGCCATGCCTTGACCCGGCGGCGCCGAAGCGCACCGGGCCGGCATGGCCCTCGGGCCGACACGCGGCAGGGCACCGCCCCGCCATTTCCATCTGCAAAGGAGCATCACCATGTCGACATCCACCCCCACCGACCGCTACGCCAAGGTCATCGAGGTGTCCAAGCGCGTGCGCTGGGACATCGAGCGCGACGTCATTCGCGGCCGCCAGTTCGACTACGCCAGGACCTTCCTGCCGAAGGGCCTGACCCTGGCCGACGAACTGGCGTTCCTGAGCCCGGAGGACGAACGCCTCATGAGCCAGGTGCAAGGCCGCACCTATGCCTACATCTTCGGCCTGGCCGAACGGTTCATCTCGTCGAAGGTCATCGACCTGAGCCGCGAACACGTCTTCGGCGACCAGGTGGCTCTGGAAGCGCTGGTCCGAATGGCCGACGAGGAAATCAAGCACCAGGCCCTGTTCCGCTGCCTGGAGGAGATGATGGCGGCCGACATGCCGGCCGGCTACGTCATGACCGCGCAACCGAACGCGGTGGCGCAGGCCGTGCTGGGCAAGAGCACCTGGGCCGTGCTGGCATTGACCCTCGACATCGAGCTGTTCACGCTGGCGCACTACCGCGCCAGCATCGAACCGGATGCCAACCTGTCGCCGCTGTGGAAGGACGTGTTCCTGTTCCACTGGCGCGAGGAGTCGCAGCACGCGATCTTGGACGAGCTCGAGTTCGTCGCCGAGAACGCGCGGCTCGGCGCCGCCGAGCGCGATGCCGCGGTCGACGACCTGATCGCGCTGGTCGGCGCGGTCGACGGCATCCTGCAGGCGCAGGCCATGGCCGACGCGCGCTATTTCTGCGCCATCGCCGGCACGCTCTTCAGCGACGCGCAGCAAGCGCAGATCCACGACACGATGCTGAAGGCCTACCGCTGGCAATACATCGTCTCGGGCGTGATGGCGCCGCGCTTCCAGAAGGTGCTGTTCCCGATGCTCGACGACGCGCAGGGCGAACGCATCAAGAGCGCGCTGGCACCGCTGGCCTACGCGATGCCGCGGCATCCGGAGATGGCGCTTCCGATGGCCGCCTGAACTCCCCGGCCCGCCACGCCCTGCGACCCCGGGCGTGGCGGGCGGGATGGCTCAAGCCTTGGGCAGGATGTTCTGGTTCTGGCTGAAGAGGTTGGTCGGGTCGTAGCGCGCCTTCAGCGCTGCCAGCCGCGCATAGTTCGACCCGTAGGCGCCGGTCGCCACGCGCTGGGCCTCGTCCTCAGGCATGAAGTTCACGTACACCCCACCGGTGGCATGCGGCGTCAGCGCATCGAAGAGCCCGCGCGCCCAGTCGATGCACCGGCGGTCGTCGCCGGCATCGCGCCAGCGGGTGTGGACGTTGAGCACGAACTCGGCATCGCGGTGGGGATAGGCCGTGTCGGCAACGGCCGTCCGGTTGACCTGGCCGCCCAGGTGCCCGATGAAGGCCTCGCATTCTTCGGTCGGAAGCTTGACGATGGCATCGCACAGGATGCGCTCGACATCGGCGTTCAGCATCTTGAAGTCGTGCGACTTCCAGTAGTTGCGCGCGCCCGGCTGCAGCAGCGGGTCGAAGGCGGTCTGCCAGCCGGCGAAGGGCATCGGTCCCACGTGCTCGCCGGCGGGCGTGCCGAAGCTGCGCAGGGTCTGGGCCATGGCCTCGCCCTGGGCAGGCTCCCCGATCCAGCAGAAGGCGACCACGATCACTTCCTTGCCATGCACCTCCGCCGGCAGGAAGGGCAGCGGAGGCGCCTTGCGCATCACCATCCAGGCCGTCATGTCGTCGCTGGCCGTGGCGGTGAACTTGCGATAGCCGTCGAACACCTGCCTGGCCTGGGCGAACGGATAGACGATCAGCCCGGCCAGCACCTGCGGGCCGAGCGGATGCAGGCGGTACTCGAACGAGGTGACGACGCCGAAGTTGCCGCCGCCGCCGCGCACGGCCCAGAACAGGTCGGGGTTCTGCGTCGCGCTGGCCTGCACCAGCTCGCCGGACGCGAGCACCATGTCGACGGACTGGAGGTTGTCGATGGTCAGCCCGCGCTTGCGGCTCTGCCAGCCGAAGCCGCCGCCGAGCGTGAGCCCGGCCATGCCGGTGGTCGAGTTGATGCCGGTCGGCGTGGACAGCCCGAAAGCCTGCGTCTCGCGGTCGAAGTCGGACAACAGCGCGCCGGGCTCCACCCGCGCCATGCGGGCCACCGGGTCGACCCGCACCGACTTCATCGCCGACAGGTCGAGCATCAGCCCGCCATCGCACGCGGCCTTGCCGGCGATGTTGTGGCCGGCGCCCTTGACCGCGAGCAACAGCTTGTGCTCGCGCGCGAAGTTCACCGCCTTCATGACGTCGGCGGCGCCCGCGGCGCGCACGATCGCCGCCGGCCGGCGGTCGATCATGGCGTTCCACAGCGAGCGTGCGGCGTCGTAGCCGGCGTCTTCAGGCAGCAGCAGGCTGCCGCGCAGCGACTCGCGCAGCGCTGCGATGGGCGCGTCGGCAATGCCGATCGTGCCGCCTTGGGGGGTTTGAAAGTCGACCATGAAAATGCTCTCCTCGTCGGTGCGGCCGGAATCAGCGTTCGCGCATCGCGCAGCGTCCGGCCGCACTGCCGAAGCGAACATCGCCGTCGTCCGGGCGGAATGCGCGGTGCCACGACGTGCAACGCAGTCTGCGAGGCCGCGGTATTCGCCGCGTGTCGCGGCGCCGCGCCTTTGTATCGGGCCGGTATCCGCCGGCCTTGTCCTCATGCGCCCGGGCAGAGGCCGCGGCGCGCCTTGTCGAGGCACGCCTTCATCAGCGCATGCAGGGCCTGGTTGTCGATCGGCTTGTGCAGCACGCCGCAGACGCCATGGCGCCTGGCCGCCGCTTCGTCGATGCCGTCGGCGTTGCCGGTGTAGAGCAGCACCGGCAGGTGGGGCCGCAGGCCGCTGGCGCGCTGGGCGAGCTGCAGGCCGTCGAGCTGCGGCATGGTCTGGTCGGTGATCAGCAGGTCGAGCGGCTGGCTGCTGTCCTCCAGCCAGGACAGCGCGTCCAGCGGACTGCGCTGCAGCACCACCTCGAGGCCCCAGCCCGACAGCAGCTCGACCATGAAGTCGCCGACCATGACTTCGTCGTCGACCACCATCACCCGCGCGCAGAGCGCCTCACCGGTCGCCGGGACGTCCGGCGCGCCGGGCGCGTCCGGCGCCGCGCCGGTGGCGGGCGGCAGCAGCACGCGAAACACCGAGCCGGCGCCCGGCGCGGTCTCGACGAGCACGTGGCCGCCATGGTCGTGCACGATGCCGTGCACCATCGCCAAGCCCATGCCCGAGCCGCGGCCGACCTCCTTGCTCGAGGTGAAGGGCTCGAAGATGCGTTCCAGCAGGTCCGGCGCGATGCCCCCGCCGCTGTCGGCGACGCTGACCTCCACCCAGTGGCCGGCGTCGACGTGGGCACGGCACGATGCACAGGTCCAGGCGCCGCCGCGGCGGCCGAGCCGCACCCGGATCCAGCCCGACCCGGTGATGGCGTCGCGCGCGTTGATGCACAGGTTGAAGAGCACCTGCTCGAGCTGCACCGCATCGGCCGCAACCAGCAGCGCGTCGCCGCCAGCCGCCGGCGGCGTGGCGAAGTCGAGCGACACCGAGGCCGGCAGCGTGGCGCGCAGCAGCTGCAGCGTCTGGTCGACCAGCGGGCCCAGGGCCAGGGTGCGGCGCTGGCCGCGCTGGCGCCGCGCGAAGGCCAGCATCTGGGCGATCAGCTCGCGGGCGCGCTGGGCCGCGAGCTGGGCCTGTCCCAGCTGGCGCTGCAGCCGGGCGTCGCCCAGGGTCTCGGCGCGCTCCTGGCCCAGCACCAGGTAGCCGATGACGCTGGTCAGGATGTTGTTGAAGTCGTGCGCGATGCCGCCGGTCAGCTGGCCGATGGCTTCCATCTTCTGGGCCTGGCGCAGCTGGGCCTCGAGGCGCTCTCGTTCGCCTTCGGCGGCCTTGCGCTGCGTGATGTCCCGCGCCGCATAGAGCACGTGCGGCTCGCCCCGGTAGGTCAGCGGCATGCCGCTGACTTCCAGGTAGAAGGGACTGCCGTCCTTGCGCACGCCCGGCACCTCGAAGCGCACCGGCCGGCCGGCCAGGATGTCGGCATGCTGGGCCCGGTGGCGCTGCTGCAGCGCCGGGTCGGGCTGCGTCAGGACCCGGGTCGCGCTCAGCACCTCGTCGCGCGTATAGCCGCTCATCGCCAGGTAGGCCGGATTCACGTCGACCGCGCGGTAGCCGGCATCGCGCACCACCAGCCCGTCGGCGGAGGCGTTGAAGATCGCCCGGTACTGCTCCTCGCTGTTGCGCAGCGCGCGTTCGGCGCGCTTGCTCTGCGTCATGTCGCGCCCGATGTAGAGCACGTGCGGCTCGCCGCGATGCAGCACCGGCACGCCGCGCAGCTCGAGGTCGTAGCGCTCGCCGTCGCGCCGCAGCAGCTCGGTCTCGAGGCGGACCGGCTCGCCGGCCAGCGCCTGGTCGTGCAGGGCCCGGATCGTGGCCATGATCTCGGGCGGGTTGGCCAGCACCCGGTCCACGCCCAGCACCTCGGACAGCCGGAAGCCGCTCATGCGCTCGTAGGTGGCGTTGGCGTCGACGATGGCGAAGTTGGCGGCGCGCAGCACCAGCGCGTCGGCCGAGGCGTTGAAGATGCCGCGGTACTGCGCCTCGCTGGCGGCCAGCGCCGCCAGCGCCTCCTTGCGCTCGGTGATGTCGCGCGTGAAGGCCACGACGTGATGGCGGCCGTCGATCATGGCCGGCTTCAGCCGGACCTCGTCCCAGCGCAGCGCACCGTCGGGGCTGCGCCGATGCCACTCGAAGGGCGGGCAGCGCCCGAGCTTGGCCAGCTGCATGTGGGCCAGCCCCTGCTCGGCCGTATAGGGCGCCTCGCCCGAGCGCAGGTCGGCCAGCGACAGCCGGCACAGTTCGTCGCGGCTGCAGCCGTAGGCCTCGCAGGCCTTCGGGTTGGCGTCGAGGATCTCGCCGCTCGACCAGTCGAGGATGAAGACCGCGTCCTCGGACGCTTCGAAGATGGCACGGTAGCTGGCCTCCGAGCGCTGCAGCGCCTCGCGGGCGCCCAGCTGCTCGATCTCCGCCGCGGCCCGTCCGGCGAAGATCCGCAGCATCGACTCGATGCGCTCGATGTTGGTCAGCGCATGGCGCGAGACGATGCCGATGGTGCCGAGCGGCCGCCCGTGGGCGTCGTTCAGGGGCAGGCCTGCATAGCCTTCGGCACCGAGCAGCCGGTCGTCCTGGTCGAGCGCGAACAGCGTGTGCAGGTTCGACGGATAGACGCAGAACCGCTGGCCGAGCACGTACTCGCACGGGGTGCCCTGGATCGGGTAGCGGTAGCCTTCGCGCACCTCGCCGTCGCTCACCATCGCCAGCATGTGCAAGGAGGCGTCGTCGTCGGACTGGTGGCGGGAGATGAACGCCATCTCGACGTCCAGGATCGTCGCCAGGTAGCGTGCCAGCTCGGCAAAGACCGATCGGCCGCTGGCCGCCGAGACGGCCAGCGCCGCCGCGCGCAGGGCTTCGTCGGCGCTGCTGCGCTCGATCTCGGCGATCAGGCGGCTGGCGAAGATCTTCAGCAGGGCCTCGGCCAGCACCGCGTCCTCGATCGGCCGGGGGTCCATCGCCACCAGCAGCCCGAGCGGGCGGCCATCGCTGTCGTTGAGCGGAAAGGCGGCATACGAATCCATGGCCTTGGCCGCGAACATCGTGCCCGGCGGGAATTCGCGGGCGACGCCGGAGGCGACGAAGCGAAAGGCCCGGCCGACTACCTGGGCGCACGGCGAGCCCTGCAGCGGGTAGTCGAAGTTGCGCAGGATCTTGCCGTCGAGCACGGCGGCCAGCGTGCGCAAGGTGCTGCGCGAGCCGTCGGTGAAGACCGCCACGAAGACGGTCGCCACGCCCAGGATCTGCGCCAGTTCCTGGACCAGCGCCGCCATCGTGCCCGGGCCATGGGCGCCGGCCACGGCCCGCGCGGCGCGATACATCGCCTCGGCCGCGTCGGTCCACGCGGGGGTGTCGGTGGCGCGATGTCGGCGGTCCGGGGCAGCCATGCCCGCAGTCTAGGCCGGCGCGGGCAGGCGCGCTGCGTCATTGCCTTGGCGATACCGCGCGGTTACATGGCGGATACGCGATCACCCGGCGGGAGCCCGAAATGAAAAAAGCCCGCCCACATTGCTGTGGGCGGGCTCTTGTGCAGGGACAGGCTGTTACTGCAGCTTGATCTCGACGTCGACGCCGGCCGGCAGGTCGAGCTTCATCAGCGCGTCCACGGTCTTGTCGGTCGGGTCGACGATGTCCATCAGGCGCTGGTGCGTGCGGATCTCGAACTGGTCGCGGCTGGTCTTGTTGACGTGCGGCGAACGCAGGATGTCGAAACGCTTCATGCGGGTCGGCAGGGGCACGGGACCCTTGACGATCGCGCCGGTGCGCTTGGCGGTATCGACGATCTCGGCTGCCGACTGGTCGATCAGCTTGTAGTCGAACGCCTTCAGGCGGATGCGGATTTTTTGCTTGGTAGCCATGGTGATTCCTTCGCTGCTTCGAATCAGATGTCGAGGATCTTCGCCACGACGCCCGAGCCCACGGTGCGGCCGCCTTCACGGATGGCGAAGCGCAGGCCTTCTTCCATCGCGATCGGGTTGATCAGCTTGACCGTGATCGACACGTTGTCGCCCGGCATGACCATTTCCTTGTCCTTCGGCAGCTCGATCGCGCCCGTGACGTCGGTCGTGCGGAAGTAGAACTGCGGACGGTAGTTGTTGAAGAACGGCGTGTGACGGCCGCCTTCGTCCTTCGACAGAACGTACACCTCGGCGGTGAAGTGCGTGTGCGGCTTGATCGAGCCCGGCTTGCACAGGACTTGGCCACGCTCGACTTCTTCGCGCTTCGTGCCGCGCAGCAGCACGCCCACGTTGTCGCCCGCTTGACCCTGGTCCAGCAGCTTGCGGAACATTTCCACGCCGGTGCAGGTGGTCTTGACCGTCGGGCGGATGCCCACGATTTCGATTTCTTCACCGACCTTGATCACGCCGCGTTCGACCGCGCCCGTCACCACCGTGCCGCGGCCCGAGATCGAGAACACGTCTTCGACCGGCATCAGGAAGGTACCGTCCACGGCGCGCTCGGGCGTCGGGATGTAGGTGTCCAGCGCTTCGGCCAGCTTCATGATGGCGCCTTCGCCCAGCTCGCCCTTGTCGCCTTCCAGCGCCAGCTTGGCCGAGCCGTGGATGATCGGGGTGTCGTCGCCGGGGAACTCGTACTTGTCGAGGAGTTCGCGGACTTCCATCTCGACCAGCTCCAGCAGCTCCTTGTCGTCGACCATGTCGCACTTGTTCAGGAACACGATGATGTAGCCCACGCCCACCTGGCGTGCCAGCAGGATGTGCTCGCGGGTCTGGGGCATCGGGCCGTCGGCGGCCGAGCACACCAGGATCGCGCCGTCCATCTGGGCGGCGCCGGTGATCATGTTCTTCACGTAGTCGGCGTGGCCCGGGCAGTCGACGTGCGCGTAGTGGCGGTTGGCCGTTTCGTATTCGACGTGCGCGGTGTTGATCGTGATGCCGCGCGCCTTTTCTTCAGGAGCCGCGTCGATCTGGTCGTAAGCCTTCGCTTCGCCGCCGAACTTGGCCGACAGCACGGTGGCGATCGCCGCCGTCAGCGTCGTCTTGCCATGGTCCACGTGACCGATCGTGCCCACGTTGACGTGCGGCTTCGTGCGGGTGAATTTTCCTTTTGCCATTTTCTATCCTTGAAAGAGCAGTGCCCGTGTGGGGTTTAACGTCTGCACCCTGTTGCTGGTTCTTCCGCCACGGGCAGCGGAAGGCACAAGGTCGCAGACGGCGGGGCGCAAGCCCCTTGATGAATTACTTCGAGCGCGACGCCACGATGGCTTCGGCCACGTTGCGCGGTGCTTCGGAGTAGTGCTTGAATTCCATCGTGTACGTGGCGCGGCCTTGCGTGGCCGAGCGCAGCGTGGTCGAGTAGCCGAACATTTCCGACAGCGGGACTTCAGCCTTGATGAGCTTGCCGCCGCCGATCATGTCGTCCATGCCCTGCACCATGCCGCGACGCGACGAGAGGTCGCCCATCACGTTGCCGGCGTAGTCTTCGGGCGTTTCGACTTCCACGGCCATCATCGGCTCCAGGATGACCGGCGAAGCCTTGCGGGCGCCTTCCTTGAAACCGAAGATCGCGGCCATCTTGAAGGCCATTTCGTTCGAGTCCACGTCGTGGTACGAACCGAAGTGCAGGGTGACCTTGACGTCGACGACCGGGTAGCCGGCCAGCACGCCTTGCGTCAGCGCTTCGATCACGCCCTTCTCGACCGCCGGGATGTACTCGCGCGGCACCACACCGCCCTTGATCGCGTCGACGAACTCGAAACCCTTGCCGGCTTCGTTCGGCTCGAGCTTGAGCACCACGTGGCCGTACTGGCCCTTGCCGCCCGACTGACGGACGAACTTGCCTTCGGCATCTTCGACCGTCTTGCGGATGGTTTCGCGGTAGGCCACCTGCGGCTTGCCGACGTTGGCTTCGACACCGAACTCGCGCTTCATGCGGTCGACGATGATTTCGAGGTGAAGCTCGCCCATGCCGGAGATGATGGTCTGGCCGGATTCTTCGTCCGAACGCACGCGGAACGACGGATCTTCCGAGGCCAGGCGCTGCAGCGCGATGCCCATCTTTTCCTGGTCGGCCTTGGTCTTCGGCTCGACGGCCTGCGAGATCACGGGCTCGGGGAATTCCATGCGCTCGAGCGTGATGATGGCGTCGGGGTCGCACAGCGTTTCGCCGGTCGTGACGTCCTTCAGGCCCACGCAGGCGGCGATGTCGCCGGCGCGGATTTCGTCGATTTCAAGGCGCTCGTTGGCGTGCATCTGCACGATACGGCCGATGCGTTCCTTCTTGCCCTTGACCGGGTTGTAGACGGTGTCGCCCTTGCTCAGAACACCCGAGTAGACGCGCACGAAGGTCAGCTGGCCGACATAGGGGTCGGTCATGAGCTTGAATGCCAGCGCCGAGAACTTTTCCTCGTCGGCCGGCTTGCGGCTGGTTTCCTTCTCGTCGTCGTCGGTGCCTTCGACCGGCGGGATGTCCATCGGCGAGGGCATCAGTTCGATCACGGCGTCGAGCATGCGCTGCACGCCCTTGTTCTTGAACGCGCTGCCGCACATCATCGGCTGGATCTCGCCGGCGATGGTGCGGGTGCGCAGGCCGAGCGTGATCTCGGCTTCGGAGAGGTCGCCCTCTTCGAGGTACTTGTTCATGAGCTCTTCCGACGCTTCGGCGGCGCTCTCGACCATCTTCTCGCGCCATTCCTTGGCGGACTCGAGCAGTTCGGCCGGGATTTCGCGGTAGTCGAACTTCATGCCTTGCGAGGCTTCATCCCAGTAGATGGCCTTCATCTTGCGAAGGTCGACCACGCCCTGGAACTTGTCTTCGGCACCGATCGGGATCACGATCGGCACGGGGTTGGCCTTCAGGCGGTCGACCATCATCTGGCGCACGCGGAAGAAGTTGGCGCCGACGCGGTCCATCTTGTTGACGAACGCGAGACGGGGCACCTGGTACTTGTTGGCCTGGCGCCAGACGGTTTCGGACTGGGGCTGCACGCCGCCCACCGAGTCGTACACCATCACGGCGCCGTCGAGCACGCGCATCGAGCGCTCGACTTCAATCGTGAAGTCCACGTGGCCCGGGGTGTCGATGATGTTGATGCGGTGCTCGGGCATCGAGTGGTCCATGCCCTTCCAGAAGCAGGTCACGGCCGCCGAGGTGATCGTGATGCCGCGCTCTTGTTCCTGCTCCATCCAGTCGGTGGTCGCGGCGCCGTCATGCACCTCGCCCAGCTTGTGGGTCACGCCGGTGTAGAACAGGATGCGTTCGGTGGTGGTCGTTTTGCCGGCGTCGATGTGCGCCGAGATACCGATGTTGCGGTAGCGCTCGATGGGGGTCTTGCGTGCCATGAAATTTACTCCGTTAACGGATGAAAGCCCGCCCACCGCTCTCGGTGGGTCGGGCTTCCAGCCTGTCTGATTTGGGGGACGAGCTCTTTAGAAGCGGAAGTGGCTGAAGGCCTTGTTGGCTTCGGCCATGCGATGCACTTCATCGCGCTTCTTCATGGCGCCGCCACGGCCTTCCGTGGCTTCCATGAGTTCGTTGGCCAGACGCAGGGCCATCGACTTTTCGCCGCGCTTGCGAGCGGCTTCCTTGATCCAGCGCATCGACAGCGCCAGACGACGGACCGGGCGAACTTCGACCGGCACCTGGTAGTTCGCACCGCCGACGCGGCGCGACTTCACTTCGACCATCGGCTTCACGTTGTTGATGGCGATGGTGAAAGCTTCCAGCGGGTCCTTGCCCGGGTTCTTCTTCTCGATCTGGTCGAGCGCACCGTAGATGATGCGCTCGGCGATCGCCTTCTTGCCGCCTTCCATGATCACGTTCATGAACTTCGACAGCTCGACATTGCCGTACTTGGGATCCGGCAGGATTTCACGTTTGGGGACTTCGCGACGACGTGGCATGTTACTAACCTCTTTGCTTCAGTTGGCGCCTTTGCAGGCACCGCGAGAGCCAACAAGAACTCTCACTTACTCGACCCAATATCGGGTCACTTCGTTCGATGCGCCGGCCAGGGCACCCGAACACCGCTGAATGAAATACAGAAGGCTTAGGCCTTCTTGGGGCGCTTCGCGCCGTACTTGGAACGTGACTGCTTGCGGTCTTTCACGCCTTGCAAGTCGAGCGAACCGCGCACGATGTGGTAGCGAACACCGGGCAAGTCCTTGACACGACCGCCGCGAACCAGCACGACGCTGTGTTCCTGCAGGTTGTGGCCTTCGCCGCCGATGTAGGAAATGACTTCGAAGCCGTTGGTCAGGCGCACCTTGGCGACCTTGCGCAGCGCCGAGTTCGGCTTTTTCGGGGTCGTGGTGTAGACCCGGGTGCAGACACCGCGACGTTGCGGCGAGTTCTGCATGGCAGGGCTCTTCGAATTGATCTTTTCGACCGTCCGACCCTGACGCACCAGTTGATTGATGGTTGGCATGAATGAATAAGTCCCAAAACTGCCCCGAAGGCCCTAGGCGTGAACCGGCCGGACGGGGAAACGACCAAGAACTGGTCGAAAACGTGAATCCCTTCGGAAATTCCGAAAAGCCCACGAGTATACAACACCCGTTACCAGGTTGGGCTAACTTTGTGTAGCCCGGCCCGGCACTACTTGAACTACTTGATCCAGAGCCGGACGGCGTCCCAGGCCCGCCCCAGGACACCGGCTTGCTGGACTGCATCCAGCGCCACCAGCGGCACTTCGGCCACTGGCTCGTCGCCGAGCGTGACTTTCAAGGAGCCGACCGGCTGGAACTTGGTGAAGGGCGCGACCAGCGGGTCGGGGCGCACCACCTGGGTCTTGATCCTGGCTGCCGCGCCGGCCGGCACGGCGACCACGATGGCGTCGGGGCGGCCCAGTTTGACGGTGTTCTGGTTGCCCTTCCAGACGGCGGGCGTCGCCACGGCCTGGTTGGCTTCGAACAGGCGGACCGCGTCGAAGGCGGTGTAGCCCCAGTTCAGCAGCTTCTGCGACTCGTTGGCGCGCGCGTTCTCGCTGGCCGTGCCCAGCACGATCGACAGCAGGCGGCGGCCGCCGGTCAGGTTCGGGAAGTCACGCTTGGCGGTCGCGACCATGCCGTAGCCGGCCGCCGGGGTATGGCCGGTCTTGAGGCCGTCGACCGTCGGGTCGCGGAACAGCAGCAGGTTGCGGTTGGTCTCGTTGGTCGAGGGCGTGCCCGGGAAGCGGTACTTCTTGATCGCGTAGTAATGCAGGTACTCGGGGAAGTCGCGCATCAGGCGGGTCGCCAGGATGCCCAGGTCGCGCGCGGTGGTGGTGTGGCCCGGCTCGGTCAGGCCTTCGGGGTTCTTGTAGGTCGTGTTCTTCATGCCGAGGGCCTTGGCCTGCTCGTTCATGAGTTCGACGAAGTGCTCGACCGTGCCGCCCACGCCTTCGGCCAGCGCCACCGTGGCGTCGTTGCCCGACTGCACGATCAGGCCCTTGAGCAGGTCCTCGACCGGGACCTGCATCTTCGGGTCGATGAACATCCGTGCGCCGGGCATCTTCCAGGCCCGCGCGCTGACCGGCAAGGTCTGTGTCAGGGTGATCTTCTGGGCGCGCAGCGCGTCGAAGACCAGGTAGGCCGTCATCAGCTTGGTCAGCGAGGCCGGCTCGACGGCGGCGTCGATGTCCTTCTGGGCCAGCGTCTGGTTGGCCGTGACATCCAGCAACAGGAAACTGCGGGCCGCCACCTCGGGCGGCGTCGGCACCTGGGCCCCGGCGGCAAGACACGAAAATGCGGCAGCAGCCACTGCGAAGGCGCGCAGCGCTTCAACGAAACGATTCATGGGGGAAAGACTAGCCCGCGCGCAGGTGGCGGACGACCAGATTCTTGAGCAGCGGCAATTGTCCGTGAAAGAAATGGCCGCCCCCGGGAACGACTGTGACAGGAAGTGACTGCGGCCGCGCCCAGTCCATGACGGCGGCCAGCGGCACCGTGTCGTCCTGCTCGCCGTGCACCACCAGCGCGCGCTCGTGGGCCGCAGGCGGCAAGCTCGCCACCGAGAAGCGGGAGGCCGCCGTCCCGACCAGCACCACCTGGCGGATGTCGCGCGCCGTCCAGAGCTTGTCGATGGCGCAGCTGGCGACGAAGGCGCCGAACGAAAAGCCGGCGATCGCCAGCGGCCCCTCGGGTGCCAGCTGCGCGACCACTTCGCGCATGTCGTCGCATTCGCCGCGGCCTTCGTCGTGCACGCCCTCGCTGGCGCCGACGCCGCGGAAATTGAAGCGGACCGCGGTCCAGCCGCAGCCGACGAAGGCCCGCGCCAGGGTCTGCACGACCTTGTTGTCCATGGTGCCGCCGAACAGCGGATGCGGATGGGCGATCACCGCGACGCCCAGCGCCGGCACAGCGTCGGCCGCACGGTCGCGCAGCACCTCGATGGCGCCGGCGGCGCCCTGGATCCGGAGCTTCTCGGTCTGCGAATTCATGGCCGACCGCCCCTCAGCGCCCGACGTCGGGCGCGAGCAGCAGCCGCTCGACCACTTCGCCGTTCTTCAGGTGCGACTCGACGATCTCGTCGATGTCGTCGGCATCGACGAAGGTGTACCAGACCGCCTCCGGATAGACCACCGCGACCGGGCCGCCCGCGCAGCGGTCCAGGCAGCCGGACTTGTTGACCCGGACCTTGCCCGGCCCGGCCAGGCCGGCCTCCCTGACGCGCGATTTGCAGCGGTCGAAGCCGGCCTGCGCCTGGTGCTTGGAGCAGGAGTCCTCGTCTCCCTTGCGCTCGTTCAGGCAGAAGAAGATGTGGCGGCCGTAATAACCCGTCGGCGGGGGCGTGCTGGAACTCGACATCGCCCGATTCTAGGGAGCCGGCGCCCCCGGCGCGCGGCGCGAGAGCACGGCCAGCACGTAAGCGAGGGTTGCAAACGGCCAGAGCCATCCCAGCCACTGCGCCAGCCCGTGGAAGCGGATGAACCGCCCCTGCTCCCAGGTCGCCAGCGTCTGGGCGAAATAGGCGCTCTCAGGCGCCTGGTTCAGCAGGCTCAGGTGCACCACCAGCGCGATCAGCAGCAGGGCCGCGCAAAGCCGCCGCGGCGCGCCGAGCAGCAGCACGCCGACGATCAGTGCCGCCGCGATCCCGACCTGGACCGGCAGGCTCAGCCAGGCCCAGGCGTGCGGGGGGCCGTAGCTGAGGGCCGCCGACAGCGCCGAGGCCACCACCCCGGCCAGCAGGATCGAGGGCAGCAGGATCGCCCGCCGGGCGACCGAGCGCGTGATCAGGAAGCCGAGCAGGCAAGGCACCAGCGCGCCCAACATGACGCACAGCAGTTCGACCCCCGGCACCAGCGGCTCGAGCTCGAACTGGCGCACCGGCATCCAGTCGATGAAGGGCGTGTCGACCAGCCAGTCGGCGATGGCGGCTTCGAGCCGCTCGAACACCTGGCCCAGGCCGAAGCTGACCGCGGCCGGAAACAGCAGCGCGACCGGCCACAGGGCCAGCAGCACCAGGCCGCCGCGCGAATCCTCGAAGAACCAGTTGGATCGGGTCCGCTGCCAGTGCGCCACGGCGCCGAGCCGCTCGAGCGCCGCCGCCGTCACCGCGCCGGCCAGGGCGCCAGCTATGTTGAGCCCGAGGTCGACGTTGGACGGAATGCGCGCCGGCAGGTAGCTCTGCAGCGTCTCCATGGCGAACGAGATCACCGCCCCGACCGCGGTGGCTCGCAGCACCGCGCCGACGGCGCCGGTGCCCGGCCGGTTGCGGATCACCGCGATGGCGGCCAGGAAACCCAGCGGCATGTAGCCGACGACGTTGATGCCGAAGTCGAAGGCGGTCCAGTACTTGGGCCACGGCGCCGCCAGGTAGGCCCAGGGCGCGATGCCCTGGTCGCGCCAGTCGGCGAACGGGTAGAGGCTGGCGTAGACGATCAGCGCGGCATAGGCCAGCGCCAGGGGCAAGGCGACGGACTTGTGCTGCGTGGCCACCGCACTCAGAACGGCTTGACGACCACCAGGATCACGATCGCCAGCAGCAGCAGCACCGGCAGTTCGTTGAACCAGCGGTAGAAGCGGTGGCTACGACGATCGGTGCCGGCGACGAAGCGGCGCAGCAGCACGCCGCAGCCGTGGTGGTAGCCGAGCACCAAGACCACCAGGGCCAGCTTGGCATGCATCCATCCGTTGCCCGGTCCGCGCCCGATGCCGTAGCCAAGCCAGAGCCAGAGGCCGAAGGCGAGCGCGGGCAGCGCCAGCAAGGTGGTGAAGCGAAACAGCTTGCGCGCCATCAGCAGCAGGCGGCTGCGCTCGGCGACCGATTCGGGCGCCACCAGCGCCAGGTTGACGAAGATGCGCGGCAGGTAGAACAGCCCGGCGAACCAGCTGGCGATGAAGACGATGTGCAGCGATTTGACCCAGAGCATGGCGGCAGTTTAGGTGGTCGCGTTTCGCCGCGCGGTCGCGGCCGTCCGCTGGCGGACGCGCAAAAAAAAGCCCGACGTCAAAACGTCGGGCTTGGGAAGCCCTTTTGCTGTCACACATCAAGGCACCCGCTCAGGGAGGAAAAGCGGGGGGCAGCAAGCCGCCCAAGACAGAATTTAACAAAGGCAAAACAACCTATCAAGCAAGGTTTGCCATTTTTTTGAACTTATGGCTGAAATCCTTAGTACAAACAGACTCGTTCTTGACTGGTTATAAACAGAAACAGACAGCAGCCCCCTCCAACGCGCCCTCATCCGGCAGCGGCACGCTCTTGGGGCACAATTTTCGCCATGACCCTCCTTGCCCCTTTCCCCGCTGGTCGCCCCCGCCGACTCCGCCGGGACGACTTCACGCGCAACCTGGTGCGTGAGCATTCGCTCTCTTCCCATGACCTGATCTATCCGGTCTTCGTCCAGGAGGGTGAGAAGCGGCGCGACCCGGTCGCCTCGATGCCGGGCGTCGAGCGCCTGAGCCTCGACCTGCTGCTGCCGGTCGCCGAGCAATGCGTGGCACTCGGGATTCCGGTCATGGCCCTGTTCCCGGTGATCGACGCCCGGCTCAAGACACCGGCCGGCGACGAGGCCTTCAATCCCGATGGCCTGATCCCGCGCGTCGTCGCCGCGCTCAAGTCGCGCTTTCCGGAACTGGGCGTGATGACCGACGTGGCGCTGGACCCCTACACCAGCCACGGCCAGGACGGGCTGCTCGACGACAGCGGCTACATCCTCAACGACCCGACCGTCGAAGTGCTGGTCAAGCAGGCGCTCGCGCAATCGCGCGCCGGCGTCGACATCGTGGCGCCGAGCGACATGATGGACGGCCGGATCGGCGCGATCCGAACCGCGCTCGAGGCGCGCGGCGACGTCCACACGCGGATCATGGCCTACAGCGCCAAGTTCGCGAGCGCCTTCTACGGCCCGTTCCGCGACGCCGTCGGCTCGGCCGCCAACCTCGGCAAGAGCAACAAGAAGGTCTACCAGATGGACCCTGGCAACAGCGACGAAGCGCTGCGCGAGGTCGCGATCGACATCGCCGAAGGCGCTGACATGGTGATGGTGAAGCCCGGCATGCCCTACCTGGACATCGTGCGCCGGGTGAAGGACGAGTTTCGCGTGCCGACCTTCGCCTACCAGGTCAGCGGCGAGTACGCGATGCTGAAGGCGGCGGCGCAGAATGGCTGGCTGGACCATGACGCGGTGATGCTCGAAAGCCTGCTGGCCTTCAAGCGCGCCGGCGCCGACGGCGTCCTCACTTATTTCGCGCTGGACGCTGCCAGGCTGCTCAAGCAGTCCTGAGACCGGCCGCTTTCATGCGCATCTTCAAGATCGACGGCACCCAGGTCACCGAGCACGACGCCCTGGCCCCGATGGCCGCGCCCGGCGCCTGCGAGCGCGGCTACCTGTGGCTGTCGCTGACGCGCGAGGAGTTCCAGGCCTCGCTGCCGCAGGTGCAGGAGGTGCTGCAGTCGCTGTGCGGCACCCTGCTGCTCGACCTGCACGTGAGTGACCTGCTGAACGACCAGCTGCCCTCGCGCTTCGACTACACCTCGCAGTACGACTTGCTCGTGTTCCGCCGGCTGGCGGCCGCCAACGGCAAGGAGCCGGCACCTCAGGCCGCCCCCTCCCCGCGGGGCGGTCCGCCGGTGCTGCGCCGGGTCGACACGCGGCCGGTGGGCTTCGCGGTGTTCGACCGGGTGCTGCTGTCGGTGCACCCCGAGGACGGCTCCGTGCGCGACACCTTCGCCGCCAAGCTGCTGGCCGCGGCGGTACCGGACGGCCGCGGCGCGGTCCCGGCGCTCGATGTCCGCGCCGTCTCGGCGCGCCTCCCTTCGGGGCCGGCCGACCTGATGCTGCGGGTGATCAACCAGATCGTCGACGCCTACCTCGACCTGCGACGCGAACTGACCCGCCAGCTCGACCACTGGCAGGCCGAACTGATCGACCCGCACAGCCGCTTCACCAACTGGAGCGCGCTGATGGATTCACGCCAATCGCTCTACCACCTGGACGAGATCTGCGAGGACCAGCGGGCGGCCATACAGGACTGGATCGACTCGCTCGAGACCCTGCCGGCGCCTGCCGGCGCCGGCGAGCAGCGCGAACGCGAGCTGATCATGGTGCGCAGCCGCGACGTGCTCGAGCACATCGAGCGCGTGGTCCACCACGTGCGGCGCCTGGAGCAGAACGCCGAGACCGCGGTCCAGATGCATTTCAGCGTCCAGGGCCATCGCGCCAACGACATCATGCGGGTACTGACCGTGCTGACGGCCGTCTTCCTGCCGCTCAACCTGATCGCCGGCATCTTCGGCATGAACTTCGAGTTCATCCCCCTGGTGCACAAGGCCGACGGCTTCTGGATCGCGATGGGCTCGATGGGCGCCATCGCAATCGCGCTCGTCCTGATCTTCTGGCGCAAGCGCTACCTGGCAAGAACCCGATAAAAGAACACCGCAAAACGAAAAAAGCCCGGCGAAGCCCGGGCTAGTTCGTGAAACACCGCGGAACCGGCTTTGCCGGGCCGCTGGTGTTGCCCCCGGCGAGGGGGTGGGCGGCTACACGCAGTGAGCCAACCTGGGGGAGAGCTTACTTCCCCGCTTGAACGCGCGGCTCGGCCGTCTTGTTCATGGTCGAGATCACGCGGCTGTTGACGCGCGAGCCGGCGCTCACGTTCTGGTCGGGTGCGTTGGCGGTGGCAACGGCCTGGGCGCGCACGGCTTCCGGGTTGGCGACCGAGTTGAACGCTTCGGCGCCGCGCGAGCCGCGCACCACGTTCTGGTTCGGAGCGGCCGCGGTGCGGGCGGCTTCGGCGCTGACTTCGTCGCGGCTCTTGGCCGAAGCGCCGGTGTGGACGCCTTGGTAGGCTTCGGCGTGTGCGCCTGCGGCGGCGAGGAAGGACAGTGCGGCAGCGGCGAGGATGCGGGAGGTCTTCATTTCAAGTTCCTTGGAGTTCGTCGGATTTGTCTTCAAACCAGGCTCGCTGTCGCTGGCCTGTGCGGGCTAGTGTCCAGGCGAATCCCTAGGGGAAAACACCAGGAAAAGAGACACCGAGTTTCCTTATTCGAAACAATGACGCCTCCCACGACATCCAAGGAAAAAGCCGGCCCGCACTTTCGCGCGGCCGGCCCTTGGCAAGACAAGAATCGGATCAGAGGCCGGCTTGCTGCGTCACCGGGCGGGTGATGTTGTATTGCGACGGCACCACGCTGTTCACGAAGGCCTTGCGGTCCAGGTTCTGGTTCGGCTCGTGCGCGGTAGCGACGGCTTGCGAGCGGATCACGGCGCGGTCGGCCGATGCGGTCAGCGCCGGGGCGACGCGCGAGGACACGCCGTCGGCGTACGGGTTTTCGCTGCGGGCGGCGACCACGGCCTGGGCATTCACCTCGGCACGGCTGTTGGCCGACACCGGGGCTTGCACGCCTTGGTAGGTTTCGGCCTGGGCAGCGGCGGCGGCCAGGATCGACAGGGCGGCGGCGGCGATGATCTTCGAGGTCTTCATTTCGATGTCTTTCATGGAGTGAGGGGAGCCTTGGCTCAGTGGGATAGAGTTTGCCTCGGATTGATAGGTATAAACCCTATGAAATCGAATCAAGGTGTTCATCAAATCGAAACAATGGAGTGCCATGGACGGTCTCGAACTGCTCAAAACCTTTCGTGAGGTCGCCTTGCGCGGCAGCTTCTCGCGCGCCGCCACGTCGCTCGGGATGTCCAAGGCCAACGCCAGCAAGTACGTGGCGCAGCTGGAAACCCGCTTCGGTGTCCGGCTGCTGAATCGCTCGACGCGCTCGGTCAGCCTGACCGATGCCGGCCACCTGCTGCTGGAGCGCAGCAAGCCCCTGCTCGAAATGATCGAGCGCACCGAGTCCGAGCTGCAGGGCCACGCTGGCCACCCGCGCGGCCGGCTGCGGGTGACGGCGCCGCACGGGCTGGGCAGCAGCAGCTTTTCGGGACTGATCGGCGAGTTCATGGTCACCTACCCCGACGTGCACGTGAGCCTGCACCTGAGCAACCGGGTGATCGACCTGGTGGAGGAAGGCGTCGACATCGCCTTGCGGCTGGGCCGCATCCGCGACGAGAACGTGATCGTCCGCCGGCTGCGCCTGATGGACCTGGCGCTGTGTGCCACACCGGGCTACTGGGCCCGCCGCGGCATGCCGAAGAAGCCCGACGACATGCGCCGGCACGATGTCCTGACCTACTCGCTGGCCGCCGGCGGGCCGCAGCTGCCGTTCGAGGTCGACGGCCAGCCCTACAGCGTGCCGGTGACCAGCCGGATGGACGCCAACGACGCCGCGCCTCTGATCGGCGTCGCGCTCGCCGGCCTCGGCGCCATCTGCGTGCCGGTCATGATGGCGCAGTCGCACATCGAGCGTGGCGCGCTGGTGCCGGTGCTGAAGGATTTCATGCCGCGCGATCTCTGGCTGTACGCGGCCTATTCGCAGCGCCGCCACAACAGCGCCGCGCTGCGGGCGCTGCTGGATTTCCTCGAGGCCCGGGTGCGCGACCCCGAGCCGGTCACTTGATTCCGAACAGCCCCGCCGCATTGCCCCAGGCGATGCGCTGCGCGACTTCGGGCGGCAGGTCGCCGAGCCAGGTGCGATAGCCGCGCATGATCTCGTCGTAGGCGCTCCAGCGCTGGTTGACCCAGGTGTCGGAACCGACCAGGAAGCGCTCCGGGTACTTCAGGATCAGCGCCCGCCATTCGGGGCACAGCGTGCCGCCGTCGCAGGTGAGGCCCGGCCGGTACGACAGCTCGCCCATCAGCAGCGGATAGCGCTCGAGCAGCGTCTGGACGCGCGCGATCGGCGGTCCGCCGATGCCGGTGTGGGCCCAGATCAGGCGCAGCGACCGGCCCCGGGACGGCGCGTTGGCCATCAGCAGGTCGATCGCCACGTCGTCGACGTGCGCCAGCACCGCCAACTGCCGCTGCTCGGCCAGCGCGATCAGCTTGCGGGCCACCGGCCCGTTGGCGTTGGCGCTGTCGTAGAGATGGAATTCGCCCAACCCACGGTAGGGTCCGCTCGCCGTGCCGCGGGCCAGCTCGGCCTGCACCATCTCGTAGATGCTGTCGTCGCGGAACCAGTTGTCGTAGTCGTCGCGGTTGCGGTAGAGCCGCACGAAGGGGACCACCGTCACGCCGGCGGCGCGCGTCTCGCGGGCGGCCGCGAGCGTCTGGGTGCCGGCGTTGGGGCGTGAGTTGGCGACGATCGCCTTGACGCCGTTGCGCTGCATCCGGGCCAGCGCTTCGGCCGGCGGATAGGGCCCGGCGTGGCCGTCCCAGGCTTCCTGGTTGTAGTGCAGGTGGGTGTCGAACAGCGGGCCGGCGTAGTCGGCCGCCCCTGCGCAAGGTGCCAGCAGCGCCGCCGCCAGGGCGAGCGGTGCGAAGCGAAGGCGCCCGCCGGCCACGGCCCGCGCGCCGCTCAGCCGAGGTGCTTGGCGAAGAAGGCCAGCGTGCGCTCCCGGGCGAGCTTGGCGGCCCCCGCATCGTAGGAACCTCGCTGGTCGCAGTTGAAGCCGTGGCCGCATTCGTAGACATGCACCTCGACCTCCGGATGCGCCTTCTTGAAGGCGTCGATGGTGTCGAGCGGAATCCAGTGGTCGTTGTTGCCGAAGTGGGCCAGCACCGGCACCTTGGGCTTGCGCGCCGTTTCCTCGGGGCTGGTCATGCCGCCGCCGTAGTAGGGGGCCGCCGCCGACAGGCCCGACACCTCGGCCGCCGCGCGCCAGGTCAGCAGCCCGCCCCAGCAGTAGCCGACGATGCCGACCTTGCCGGCCTTCGACGCATAGTCGACCGCCGCTTGCAGGTCCTGCAGCACGCCCGGTGCCGGCAGCGCCTCGACCGCGGTCTTGAGGCCGAAGCCGTTCTTCATGTCGTCCTCGGTGTAGCCCAGCTCGACGCCCTGCTTCACGCGGTGGAAGGTGGCCGGCGCGACCGCCAGATAGCCCTCGGCCGCGTAGCCGTCAGCCACCGAGCGGATGTGCGAATTGACGCCGAAGATCTCCTGGACGACCACCACCGCGCCCTTGGGCTTGCCCGCCGGCTCGGCGACGTAGGCGGGAAAGGTGAAGCCGTCTTTGGCGGTGAGATCGATGAATTGACCCATGGTCATGCTCCTTGAGAGGTTGGTTGTTGTTTCAATGCGCGTTCGACGAAATCGAGCCGGTCCTGGCCCCAGAAGATCTCGCCGTCGATGACGTAGCTGGGGGCGCCGAAGACCTTGCAGTCGATCGCTTCCTGCGTGTACTCCTCGTAGCGCTCCTGCACCGCCTGGCTCTGCGCCTGGTCGACCCGGCGGGCGTCGAGACCGCATTCTGCCGCCAGCGCCTCCAGCACCTTCGGATCGGCGATGTTGCGCTCCTGGACCCAGACCGCGGCGAACACCGCGCCGCACAGCGACATGGCCCGCTCGGTGCCGTCGTGCAGGTCGGTGGCGATGATGAGGCGGGCGGCGTCGTCGCTGGCCACCGGGAAGAACTTGGGCTTGGGGTTGAGCTCGATGTCGAGGTGCTTCGAGAAGCGCGCCAGGTCGACCAGCCGGTAGGCCTGCCGCTGCGGCGCCCGCTTGCCGAGCGGCAAGCCGCCCGAGACCGGGAACACGGAGCCGAAGTCGATCGGCCGGACGCGCACGGCGGCGCCGGCGGCCTTGACGATTGCGGCGAAGCGCGCGTGCCCGAGGTAGGTCCAGGGGCTGTGCGGCGTGAAGTAGTAGTCGATGGTGCGGCTCAAGAGCGTCTCCTCGATGATGTAATCCGACGCAGACGGTTTTAACTGACGCACGGCTTCCGTGCAGGAGGTGGGTTTTGGACCAGGTACTCCTGATCACCGGCGCCAGCCGGGGCATCGGCGCGGCGACCGCGCTGCAGGCCGCGCGCCGCGGCTGGGCCGTGGCGGTCAACTATGCCAGCAACTCGCTGGCCGCGGACGAGGTGGTGCGCAGCATTCGCGCCGCCGGCGGCACCGCGATCACGGTCCAGGCCGACGTCGGCGACGAGGCCCAGGTGATCGCCATGTTCGAGAAGGTCGACGCCAAGCTGGGCCGCCTGACGGCGCTGGTCAACAACGCCGGCGTGGTCGACATGCAGGCCCGGGTCGACCAGATGAGCGTGGCGCGGCTCGAGCGCATGCTGCGCATCAACGTGATCGGCAGCTTCGTCTGCGCCCGCGAGGCGGTGCGGCGCATGAGCACCCAGCACGGCGGCAGCGGCGGCGTGATCGTCAACCTCTCGAGCGCGGCCGCGCGGCTCGGCTCGCCGGGGCAGTACGTGGACTACGCCGCCAGCAAGGGGGCCATCGAGAGCTTCACGGTCGGGCTGGCCAAGGAGGTGGCCGGCGAGGGCATCCGGGTCAACGCGGTGCGCCCGGGCCTGATCGACACCGAGATCCACGCCTCGGGCGGCCTGCCCGACCGCGCCTTCCAGCTCGCCGCCACCGTGCCCATGAAGCGCACCGGCAGCGCCGACGAGGTGGCGAACGCCATCGTCTGGCTGCTGTCGCCCGAGGCCAGCTATGTGACGGGCACCGCCCTCGACGTCACGGGTGGTCGCTGATGGCCACGCCCGCGATGGACATGATCAAGCCGCTGATCACGCTGCTGGCCATCGTGAACCCGCTGGCGATCGTTCCTTTCTTCATCCACTACACCCAGGGCTGCACCGACCTCCAGCGCAAGCGCACCGCCTGGGTGTCGGCCTTCAGCGCCTTCGTCGTGATCGCGGTCAGCGCGCTGCTGGGGCTGCAGCTGCTGTCGTTCTTCGGCATCTCGATCGCGAGCTTCCAGGTCGGCGGCGGCATGCTGCTCCTGATCAGCTCGCTGTCGATGCTCAACGCCGAGCCGGCGGAGTCCAAGACCAACAAGGACGAGATCCGCGCCACCGAGGTCAAGGCCTCGCTCGGCGCCTCGATCGCGGTCGTGCCGCTGACCATCCCGCTCCTGACCGGCCCGGCCACGATGTCGACGGTGGTCATCTTCGCCGACCGCACGCAGCATGTCTGGGAGCTGGCGATCCTGGTCGGCTACGGCGTGGTGATCGGCCTGGCGACCGGCGTCACCTTCTCGCTGGCCGAGCCGATCGCGCGGGTGCTCGGCAAGACCGGCATCAACGTGATGACACGGCTGATGGGCCTGATCCTCGCGGCGCTGGCGGTCGAGGTGATGGCCGACGGACTGGGCACCCTCTTCCCGGTGCTGCACCGCGCGGCCTGAAGCGCTACAGCGAGACCAGCCGCGGCGTGATCGCGTCGCCCTCGATCCGCAGTTCGGCGACCGAGATCGGCAGCTTGAAGCGGCGCGGACCGGCGCTGCCCGGATTGAGGTAGAGCACCGGGCCGCGCTGCTCGGCCAGCGGGCGGTGCGAATGGCCGCTGACCACGACCTGGATGCCGTCGGCCACAGGATCGATGCGCAACAGCGCCAGATCATGGATCGCCAACAGCCGCAGGCCGCCCACTTCCAGCAGCGCCGTCTCCGGCACGCCATCGGCCCAGGCGGCGCCGTCGTTGTTGCCGCGCACCACGGTCAGCGGTGCGATCGCCGCCAGGACGTCGAGGATGCGCGGATCGCCGATGTCGCCGCCGTGCACGATCCGGTCGCTGCCCTGCAGGAAGGCCAGCGCCTCGGGCCGCAGCAGCCCGTGGGTGTCGGAGATCACGCCGATGCGCATGCGGCCGCCGACGGCTCGGATTTCAGCGGGCCTGGTCGACCCAGGCCACCAGCTCGGCCACCACCGCATCGCTGGCCGCGGCCAGCGCCTTGACGCCGCCGGGACCGTCGGCGGTCGGGGCCGGCTTGCGGGCGGTGAAGCTGCGCTGGGCCAGCACCCGGTCGCCGCCGGGCTGGCTGCGGGTCAGGGTGGCGCTCACGCGGACCAGCCCGACGCTGCGCTCGGGCGACTCGAAGTACTGGCTGAACTCCTCGAGCGTCACGCGCAGCGAATCGGGCAGACGGCCTTCGGTGCGGGCGATGGTGGCGCTCTCCTCGGGGCCGAGCACCGTGTGGCCGGCCGACAGCCCCTCGCGCAGCCGCTGGCGCAGCAGCTGCGCCGGCGGCTGGCTCCAGCGCGACTGGCCGTAGGGTCGCAGTTCGTTCGAGTCGGCGTAGCCCAGGCGGTACAGCAGCTGGGTGCCGTCGAGCCGCGAATTGGCATCGACCTCGGCCAGCGCGATCATCGGCAGGGCGCGCGGCGCCGAGCCGCTGGCGCTCGCCGGCGGCGCGGCCGGCGCCGCCAGGCCGGGTCCGAAGTCGTAGAGGGCGGCGCGCGCGGGCTTGTCGGGCAGCGCGCCGCAGCCGGCCAGGCAGATCGCCGCCACGAGGCCGGCCAGGGAGTTCTTCTTCAGGGTCATGGACGTCATGGGAGGGGAGCCTTCACGGACTGGCGGACGCCGCCGGCGCCGAAAAGCCGGGCTCGCCCGGGCCGGCGACCACGCCGCCGTTGCCGAACAGCAGCGATTGCGGGTTGTCGCTGATGCCGTCGGCGGCGCGGCCGAGCCGGCGCACCGCGCGCGAGGTGTCGTCGGCGACCCGGTTCACCCGCGGCAGGGTCGCGTTGTTGAACGAATCGACGGCCAGGGCCAGCGACTTGGTGCCGTCGCCGAGGCGCTCGATCGGGCCGTCCTTGGCATTCAGGCGGGTCGCGGTCGCGTTGAAGTTGTTGGCGACCCGCGAGATGTCGGTGGCCGCGCCCTTGACCGCGACCATGGTGTCGCGGGTACGGTCGACCAGTGGCGGCAGCGCCTTGAGCGCCGGATTGAGCCCGGTCTTGACCGTGTTGTCGAGCGACTTCGTGAGCTGGTTGGCGCTGGTCGCGGCGGCGGCGATGTTCTCGAGCGCGTCGGCGATGCGGTGCTGGTTGTCGTCGCCGAGCAGCAGGTTGACCTTCTTGGTGACCTCCTCGACGCGGCCGAGGATGACCTCGCCACGGTCCTGCAACTGGGCCAGCAGCGAGGGCTTGAGCGGGATGCGCGGCGGATTGGCGTTGTCGGGCTGCAGCGAGACCTGCGATTCGCCCTTGTCGTCGAGCGCGATGAAGGCCAGCCCGGTGACGCCCTGGTAGCTCAGCGTCGCGAAGGTCGAGGTGGTGAGCGGCACCCGCTCGTCGACCGAGATGCGCACCCGCACGTTGCCCTTGACCTTGGGGTCGAAGTCGATCGAGCTGACCCGGCCGACCGCGATGCCGCGGTAGCGCACCATCGCCTGCGGCTGCAGGCCACTCACCGCGTCGCGGGTGGACAGTTCATACACGTTGCGCACCGTTTCGTCGCGCGTGAGCCAGACCACCAGCGCGACGAGCACGGCGACCAGGCCGAGCACGAAGGCCCCGGCGGCGATGGCATGTGACTTGTTTTCCATGGCGGCTACCTTTCAGACAGCGGGACCGGCCGGCTGGCCGCCCCTTCGTGCAGTGCTTCCATGGCGCGCTGGCCGCGGCCACCGAGGAAGTACTCGTGGATGAACGGATGCGGATAGGCGATCA
Organism: Variovorax sp. J31P179; assembly: GCF_030316985.1. Lineage (NCBI taxonomy): Bacteria > Pseudomonadati > Pseudomonadota > Betaproteobacteria > Burkholderiales > Comamonadaceae > Variovorax > Variovorax sp. J31P179. The sequence goes on from NZ_JASZYL010000007.1 coordinate 101,536, forward strand.
CGTCGCGGGTGGTCCCGGAGACGATCACCTTCTGGTCGGCCAGCACCGCGATCCGGCTGCTGAGGTCGAACAGGGTGTCGAGGTCGTGCGTGATCATCACCACCGTGAGGCCAAGCTCGCGGTGCAGTCCGCGCAGCAGGTCGCAGAAGCCGTCGGCGCTCTCCGGGTCGAGCCCGGCGGTCGGCTCGTCGAGCAGCAGCAGGGGCGGGTCCATGATCAGTGCGCGCGCCAGCGCCACCCGCTTGATCATGCCGCCCGACAGGTCGGACGGGCTCTTGGTGGCCTGCTGAGGACTCAGCCCGACCATCTGCAGCTTGACCAGCGCGGCGTCGCGGATCAGGTCGTCGGGCAGCAGCTTGAGTTCGCGCAGCGGGAAGGCGATGTTGTCCAGCACGCTGAAGGCCGAGAACAGCGCGCCGTGCTGGAACAGCATGCCGACATTGGCGGCGCCCATCGCGCTGAGCCGCGCGGGCGCATGGCCGAGCACGGTGACCTCGCCCTTGGTCGGATGCTCGAGCCCGAGGATCTGGCGCAGCAGCACCGTCTTGCCGGTGCCGGATCCGCCGACCAGCGACAGCACCTCGCCGCGCACGATCGTCAGGTCGAGGTCGCGGTGTACGACCTGGTCGCCGTCGGGCGACCTGAACACGGTCCAGAGCTTGCGGATCTCGACCACGCGCTCGGCGTCAGGCGGGATGATGAAGGTCATTGGAGCCCCCACGCTCGGCACTTCGTGTCCTCGCTGCCCCCCGAGGGGGCGCGAGCTTGCTTGGGGCGGCCCGGCGCGGCGCTCATCAGCGCAACCCCACGCCCTTGAACAGCACCGCGAACAGCGCGTCGACCAGGATCACCACCGTGATCGAGGTCACCACCGAGGACGTGGTGCCGCGGCCCAGGCTCTCGGTGTTGGGTTTCACCTTCATGCCGAAATAGCAGCCGATCAGCGCGATCAGGATGCCGAACACCGCCGACTTGGACAACGCGAGGTACAGGTTGGACATCGGCACCGCGCGCGGCAGCGCCGACAGGAAGTAGGCCGGCGAGATGTCGAGCGACAGGTCGGCTGCGATCATGCCGCCGAACAGCGCCGCCATCGAGGTCCACATGCTGATCAGCGGCATCGTGATGGCCAGCGCCAGCACCCGCGGCATCACCAGCCGGAAACCGTGCGGGATGCCCATCACGCGCATCGCGTCGAGTTCCTCGGTGACCCGCATGACGCCGATCTGCGCCGTGATGGCCGAGCCGGAGCGGCCGGCGATCAGCACCGCCGCCAGCACCGGACCGAGCTCGCGGATCAGCGACAGGCCGAGGATGTTGACGATGAAGGTCTCGGCGCCGTACTGGCGCAATTGCTGCGAGGTCAGGTAGGCCAGCACCACGCCGATCAGCAGGCCGACGAGCGCGGTGATCGGCAGCGCCGTGGTGCCGAACTGGTAGATCTGGCCCGAGAAGTCGCGCCACGGGCCGCGCAGCGGCGCCCGCAGCAGCTTGCCGACGTCGAGCACCAGCTGGCCGATGAGGCCGAGGAAATCGCGCGCCACGAACATCATGCGCGTCCCGTTGTGGGCGAAGTGCCTGAAGCGCTCGGCGAAGGTCACCGTGGGTTCGACCGGCGGGCTGCAGGTGTAGAGCGCGACCTGGTCCAGCACCGCCTTGTGCTGCGAATCCATTTCGAGCCGCGCCGGCCAGGCCTGGCCCCAGTGGTTCCACAGCAGCTGGGCGCCGATGTGGTCGAGCTGCTCGATCGGCCGCAGGTCCCAGGGCCGGCCCTGCTGGGCCGGGACGCCCTTGAGACTGTCCGACAGCGTGGTCCAGGCCGGCATCGACGACATCGCCAGCACGGTCCAGCGGCCGCTGGCGACGGCCCAGCGCCCGCCCGCCTGCTCGCGTTCGTCAACGCGCGGCTGCGTGCCCTGCGCTTCTTGCGCTTCGGCGGGCATCGGCGAATCGGTCGGCATGAGGGCGGCGGCAGGCGTAGAGCGAACGGAAGAACGCAGCATCGTAACCGGGTGCGTCCGCGCCCAAGCTCCGGATTTCCGCCCCCACGCGTAGGCGTTTCGCGCAACCCCCGGCGCTTTGCCACAATCGGCGGCTGGGCCCGATGGCCGCCGATTCCGATTTTTCTTCCCCCACTCGCCGGCGGCGCCGGCAGGAGAACGCCATGCAGATGAGCAAGACCCCGATCCACCATTTCGTCGGTGGCCGCATCGCGGCCCCCCGATCCTCGCGCACCCAGGATGTCTTCAACCCCGCGACCGGCACCGCCACCGGCAGCGTCGCGCTGGCCAACCGCGCCGACGTCGATGCCGCGGTGGCCGCCGCCCAGGCCGCCTTCCCGGCCTGGGCCGACACGCCGCCGATCCGCCGCGCCCGCGTGATGTTCAAGTTCCTAGAGCTGCTCAACAAGCACAAGGACGAGCTGGCCCACCTGATCACGGCCGAGCACGGCAAGGTCTTCACCGACGCCCAGGGCGAGGTGAGCCGCGGCATAGACATCGTCGAGTTCGCCTGCGGCATCCCGCAGCTGCTCAAGGGCGACTTCACCGACCAGGTCTCGACCGGCATCGACAACTGGACCCTGCGCCAGCCGCTCGGCGTGGTGGCCGGCATCACGCCCTTCAACTTCCCGGTGATGGTGCCGATGTGGATGTTCCCGGTGGCCATCGCGGCCGGCAACACCTTCGTGTTGAAGCCCAGCCCGATCGACCCGAGCCCCTCGCTGCGCATGGCCGAGCTGCTCAAGGAGGCCGGGCTGCCCGACGGCGTCTTCAACGTCGTGCAAGGCGACAAGGAGGCGGTCGACGCGCTGCTGGAGCACCCCGACGTCAAGGCCGTCAGCTTCGTCGGCTCGACCCCGATCGCCAACTACATCTACGAGACGGGCGCCCGCCACGGCAAGCGCGTGCAGGCCCTGGGCGGCGCCAAGAACCACATGGTCGTGATGCCCGACGCCGACATCGAGCAGACCGTCGACGCCCTCATCGGCTCGGGCTACGGCTCGGCCGGCGAGCGCTGCATGGCGATCTCGGTGGCGGTGCTGGTGGGCGACGTGGCCGATCGCGTGATGCCGCTGCTGACCGAGCGCGCGAAGACGCTCAAGGTGCTCAACGGTACGAACCTCGACGCCGAGATGGGCCCGATCGTCACCCGCGCGGCGCACGAGCGCATCACGGGCTACATCGCCCAGGGTGAGAAGGAAGGCGCCAAGCTGGTGGTGGACGGGCGCGGCTTCGACGCCAGCGTCGCCGGCGAAGGCTGCGGCGAGGGCTTCTGGATGGGCGGCACGCTGTTCGACCACGTCACGCCCGAGATGCGGATCTACAAGGAAGAGATCTTCGGCCCGGTGCTCTCCTGCGTGCGGGTGCACGACCTCAAGGAGGCGGTCGACCTGATCAACGCCCACGAGTTCGGCAACGGCGTCTCGTGCTTCACGCGCGACGGCAACGTGGCGCGCGAGTTCAGCCGGCGCATCCAGGTCGGCATGGTGGGCATCAACGTGCCGATCCCGGTGCCGATGGCCTGGCACGGCTTCGGCGGCTGGAAGAAGAGCCTGTTCGGCGACATGCACGCCTACGGCGAAGAAGGCGTGCGCTTCTACACCAAGCAGAAGTCGATCATGCAGCGCTGGCCGGAGAGCATCGGCAAGGGGGCCGAGTTCGTGATGCCGACCGCGAAGTAGGCCGCGCACCGCCGCGGGCGGTGGCCGCATCCCCAAAACGACAAGAGACAAGCAAGACCCGAATGAGCGATACGACCTTCGACTACATCGTGATCGGCGGCGGCACCGCCGGCGCGCTGATGTGCAACCGCCTGACCCGCAGCAAGCAGCAGCGCACCCTGCTGATCGAGGCCGGCCGCAAGGACGACTACCACTGGATCCACATCCCGGTGGGCTACCTCTACTGCATCGGCAATCCGCGCACCGACTGGCTCTACAGCACCGAGCCCGATGCCGGACTGAACGGCCGCACCTTGCGCTACCCGCGCGGCAAGACGCTGGGCGGCTGCTCGAGCATCAACGGCATGATCTACATGCGCGGCCAGTCGCGCGACTACGAGAACTGGGCCGCGCTCACCGGCGACGACACCTGGCGCTGGAACAACGTGCTGCCGGCCTTCAGGCAACACGAGGACTACTACCTCGGCGCCGACGAGATGCATGGCGCGGGCGGCGAATGGCGGGTCGAGAAGCAGCGCCTGCGCTGGGACATCCTCGACGCCTTCGCGCAGGCCGCGCAGGAGGCCGGCATCCCGCACAGCAGCGACTTCAACCGCGGCAGCAACGAGGGCGTGGGCTACTTCCAGGTCAACCAGAAGGACGGCTGGCGCTGGAACACGGCCAAGGCCTTCCTGCGCCCGACCTGCTACGGCCGGCCCAACTTCGAGATGTGGGTCAATGCCCACGTGACGAAGCTGATCGTCGAGACCCAGGCCGACGGCAGCCGGCGCTGCACCGGCGTGCAGGTCTGGGACGGCCACGAGATGGTCACGGCGCACGCCACGCGCGAAGTGCTGCTGTGCGCCGGCAGCATCGGCTCGCCGCAGCTGCTGCAGCTCTCGGGCATCGGCCCGGCCGACCTGCTGCGCCAGCATGGCATCGAGGTGGTCGCCGACTTGCCGGGCGTCGGCGCCAACCTGCAGGACCACCTGCAGATCCGCGCGGTCTACAAGATCAAGGACGCGCCGACCCTCAACGTGCTGGCCTCCTCGCTCTATGGCAAGGCGAAGATCGGCATGGAATACCTGTTCAGGCGCAGCGGCCCGATGAGCATGGCGCCGTCGCAGCTTGGTGCCTTCACGCGCAGTTCCCCCGAGCACGAATGGCCGAACCTCGAGTACCACGTGCAGCCGCTGTCGCTCGATGCCTTCGGCGAGCCGCTGCACAGCTTCCCGGCCTTCACCGCCAGCGTCTGCAACCTGAACCCGACCAGCCGCGGCACGGTGCGCATCAAGAGCGGCAAGTTCAGCGACGCACCGGCGATCGCGCCCAACTACCTGAGCACCGACGAGGACCGCAAGGTGGCGGCCGATTCGCTGCGCGTCACGCGCCGCATCGCGGCCCAGCCCGCGCTCGCCAGATACGCGCCCGAGGAATGGAAGCCAGGGGTGCAATACCAGAGCGACGAGGAGCTGGCGCGGCTGGCCGGCGACATCGCGACCACCATCTTCCATCCGGTGGGCACCACCCGGATGGGCGCCGACGGCGACCCGATGGCGGTGCTGGATTCGCGCCTGCGGGTGCGCGGCATCCAGGGGCTGCGGGTGGTCGACGCCGGCGCCATGCCGACCATCACCAGCGGCAACACCAACAGCCCGACATTGATGATGGCCGAGAAGGCCGCCGGCTGGGTCCGCGAAGCCGCGGTGTGACTTGGCGGTGTATCAATTAGTTTCTGTTGGCGGGTAATCCCCGATGCACTGCCAAGGTGCGCCGAATTAAAGTATCGGTACTCGCAAACGGGCCAGCCCGCAGCGCGGGGGACCGAGGAGACAATCTTTCGGAGAACCAGAAAAAGATCACACAAGGCATCCGCACGAGATGCCGTTTTTTTGACAAGGCGCCGCTGGTCGGCGCCTTTTCTTTGGGCGATCGTCAAGCGCGGGCGCCGAGGGCGCGCTATCAAATGAATAGCAACCCGAAATGAGACAATCCCGCCCGCATGGAAACTCTGGTGCTGACCCTCGCCTCGCTGTTCGCGGGTTTCATCGATTCCATCGTCGGCGGCGGCGGCCTCATCCTGGTGCCGGCGCTGTTCAGCGTGCTGCCGGGCACCGCCCCTGCCACGCTGCTGGGCACCAACAAGAGCGCCTCGGTCTGGGGCACGGCCGCGGCCGCCGCGCAGTTCCACCGCCGGGTCGGCCTGCGTTGGCGCAACCTGCTGCCGGCCGGGGTGCTGGCCTTCGCGGGCTCGCTGGCCGGGGCTTGGGCGGTGACGGTGGTGCCGGGCGAGTTCCTGCGCAAGCTGCTGCCGCTGATCCTGGTCGCGCTGCTGGTCTACACGCTGGCGCGCAAGGACATGGGCGTGCACCATTCGCCGCGCTTCAGCGGCCGCGCCGAACTGCTCGCCACCGCCACCATCGGCGCCCTGCTCGGCGTCTACGACGGCTTCTTCGGGCCTGGCACCGGCAGCTTCTTCGTCTTCCTGTTCGTTCGCTGGCTGGGCTACGACTTCCTCAACGCGGCCGGCTCGGCCAAGCTGCTCAACGTCATGACCAACCTGGGGGCGCTGCTGCTGCTCGGGCTCAAGGGCCACGTGCTGTGGCAGCTGGGGCTGACGATGGCGGTGGCCAACGTGGCCGGCAGCGTGGTCGGCGCCCGGGTCGCCATCAAGCATGGCGCCACCTTCGTGCGCAAGGTCTTCATCGGCGTCGTCGCCGCGCTGATCCTGAAAACGGCCTACGACGCCTTCCTGCGCTGACGGTTCAGGGTGCGGCCGCGCTCTGGGTGGCGCTGCCGGCGGGCGGCCAGGCGACTTCGCTCGCGACCCTCGGCTTGCCGATCGGCGCCGTCGCCTTGCCGACCTGGATCGCCGCCATGTCGGCCTCGCTCGGGTACTGGTTCATGAGCCAGTAGTCGAACACCCGGCGCGCGATCGGGGCCGCGGCGCCGGCGCCCCAGCCGGCGTTCTCGACGATCAGGGCGACCGCGATCTTCGGGTCGTTGACCGGCGCGAAGGCCATGAACAAGGCGTGGTCGCGCTGGTGCTCTTCGAGCGCCTTGGCGTTGTACTTGGTGTTCTGCGCCTGCGTCACGGCCTGGGCGGTGCCGGTCTTGCCGGCCGCCTGGTAGGCGGCGCCGGCGAACACGCCGCGCGCGGTGCCGCCGGTGACGACCGCGGTCAGGCCCTCCCGGACCACGGCGATGTCGGCCGGCCGGTAGCCGAGGTTGATGGCCGGCGGCTGCTCGACCGGCTTGACCTCGCCCGTGACGGTGTCGCGGATGCCGAGCACCAGGTGCGGCTTGTGCTTGATGCCGCCGTCGGCCACGATCGCCGTGGCCTGCGCCAGCTGCAGCATCGTGAACGCGTTGTAGCCCTGGCCGATGCCAAGCGAAATGGTCTCGCCCGCATACCACTTGCGCTGCTCGGGCCGGCGGTAGGCATTGCGCTTCCACTCGGTGCTCGGCAGCACGCCGCGCACCTCGCCGCCGATGTCGATGCCGGTGATCTGGCCGAAGCCCAGCGGCTTCATCGCGTCGTGGATCAGGTCCACGCCCATCTCGTTGGCCAGCGAGTAGTAGTAGATGTTGCTCGACAGCTGGATCGAGCGGCGCATGTCGACATTGCCGATGTTGCCCTCGGGGCTGCCGAAGCGGTGGCCGCCGAAATTGAAGTAGCCGGGGTCGTTGACCAGCACGCTGGGGCCGCGCTTGCCGGTCTGCAGCGCCGCCAGCGCCATGAAGGGCTTGTAGGTCGAGCCCGGCGGGTAGGTGCCGCGCAGCGCCCGGTTGAGCAGCGGCTTGTCGAGCGATTCGCTGAGTTCCTTCCAGCTCTCGACGTCGATGCCCTCGACGAACAGGTTGGGATCGAAGGTCGGCTTGCTCACGAAGGCCAGGATCTCGCCGGTCTTGGGATCGAAGGCGACCAGCGCGCCGCGGCGCTCGCCGTACATGTCCTCGACCAGCTTCTGCAGCTTGATGTCGAGCGACAGCATGACCGTGTTGCCGGGCGTCGCCGGATGGGCGGCCAGCCGGCGCACCGCGCGGCCTCCGGCCGAGGTTTCCATCTGCTCGACGCCGGTCTGGCCGTGCAGCGTCTTCTCGTAGCTCTGCTCGATGCCGAGCTTGCCGATGTACTCGGTGCCCTTGTAGTTGGCGAGGTCCTCGTCTTCCCAGTCTTCCATGGCCGTCTTCTCGGCCTGGTTGATGCGGCCGATGTAGCCGAGCACGTGGCTCGCGAGTTCGCCATGGGGGTAGTTGCGGAACAGCCGGGCCTTGATTTCGACGCCGGGGAAGCGGTAGCGCTGGGCGGCGAAGCGGGCCACCTCCTCGTCGCTCAGGCGGGTGCGGATCGGAACCGAGTCGAAGCTGCGCGAGTCTTCGCGCAGCCGCTTGAAGCGCCGCCGGTCGCGCGGCGAGATCTCGAGCACCTCGGTCAGGGCGTCGATCGTGTCCTCGAGGTTGCCGGCCTTGGACGGCGTGATCTCGAGCGTGTAGGCCGAATAGTTGGATGCCAGCGTGATGCCGTTGCGGTCGAGGATGAGGCCGCGATTCGGCACCACCGGGACGATCGCGGTGCGGTTGCTTTCGGCCTGCTCGGCGAGGTCCTCGTGGCGCACCACCTGGAGGTAGCCCAGCCGCGCGCAGAGCAGCCCGAAGCAGACCAGCACGACCGCGCCGATCACGAACACCCGCCGCCGGAAGCGGGAGAGGTCGGCGGCAACGTTGCGGATCTCGGTCATTTGGGAACTGGAGCTTAGGCCGCCGATCGGCCGCAGGCAATGGGCTGCGGAACGGCGGCGGGCAGGCTGTCAGAGTGGTCTGTTGGCGTCAGGTTCCGGCGTCCGGCGCTGCGGCGCCAAAAGAACCAGGCTAACCAGCGGCCACAGGGCCGCTTCCAGCGCCGGTGCCACCAGCAGCGACCAGCCGGGGAAGGCGCCGCCGCCGATCATCCGGATTGCGAGCTCGATCAGGTGCGACAGCGCGAACAGCGGCAGCACCTGGAGGGCCTGCGAGACCAGCGGGAACCACAGCAAGCGGCGGTGGATCATGGTCGCCAGGAAGCCCAGCGTGGTGTAGGACAGCGCATGCTGCCCGAGCATGGCGGCCTGGTGCACGTCCATCAGCAGGCCGAACACGAAGGCCGCGCCGATGCCGATGCGCGCCGGCTGGTGCACGCTCCAGAAGACGATCACCAGCGCCAGCAGGTCGGGCGTCCAGGCGGCGCGGCCGATCGGCACCATGTTGACCAGCAGCGCGACGACCAGGCTGGTCCACATGAACAGCGGGCTGACGGGCAGCAAGAGCTGCTGCTGGCCGGGGCGCATGATCATCGCGGACCTGCTTCCTTCTTGTCGGCCTTCTTGGCGGCCTTGGCGTCCGCCTTGGCATCGGCCTTGGCGTCGGCCTTGTCGGCCTTCTTCTTGGCGGCGACCGCCGAGGGCGTGTTGGCCGGCGTGGGCTTCGGCACCGACTGGGCCCCCGTGGGCGCCAGCACCAGCACGTAGCGCGCCGCCGTGACCTTGGCCAATGGCTCGCAATGGATGCGCGCGAAGGCCGAATCGGCGCGGCGCTCGATGCGGTCGATCCGGGCCACCGGCAGGCCCGGCGGGTAGACCCCGTCGACGCCGCTGGTGGTCAGCACGTCGCCTTCCTGGACATCCGAATTGGCCTGCATGAAGCGCAGTTCGAGGCCGCCGCCGTGGGCGCTGGCATCGCCGAAGGCGACGCTGCGCGCACCAGTACGCACGTTCTGGACCGGGATCGCGAGATCGCGGTCGATCACCAGGGTGATTTCGCTGGAGAACGGCTGCACCTGCGTCACCTGGCCCAGCACGCCGTGCTCGTCGATCACCGGCGAGCCGGCCGCGATGCCGTTCATGAGGCCCTGGTCGATCACCAGCTTGCGGGTGTAGGGGTCGGCGGCGTCATACAGCACCTCGGCCGCCCGGCCCGGCGTCTGCGTCATCTGGCGCAGCTCGAGCAGCGAGCGCAGCCGGGCGTTTTCCTGGGCCAGCGTGTCGGCCTGGCTGGCGCGCTCGGACTGCAGCGCGAGCGCCTTGCGGGCCTCGGCCTCGTTGCCCTGCGCGGTCTGCAGGTCTTCGAGGTAGCGTCCTCCGCCGACCACCAGCTGCACCGGCTTGAGCGCCAGCCACTGCACCGGGTACAGCACCGTGCCGATCGCCAGCCGGATCGGCTGCACGAGGTGAAAGCGGGCGTCGGCCACCATCAGGAACAGCGCCAGCGCGCTGAAGAAGATCAGTTTGCTCAGCGCCGACGGCCCCTGGTTGAAGAGGGGCGGAGCGGTGCGGTCCAGAGTGCCGAGCGGCATGACGCGTTATGCCACGAGAGCTGCGCTGTTTGTAGGGGTGGAAAGGTGTGGTGGCGGATCCGGCTCCGCCGGGCCTTCACTCGCTGGTGAAGATGCTTCCCAGTCGGTCCATCCGCTCGAGGGCGATGCCGCAGCCGCGCACCACGCAGGTCAGCGGGTCTTCGGCCACCAGCACCGGCAGGCCGGTTTCCTCGGCCAGCAGGCGGTCGAGGTCGCGCAGCAGCGCACCGCCGCCGGTCAGCATCATGCCGCGCTCGGCGATGTCGGCGCCCAGTTCGGGCGGCGTCTGCTCGAGCGCGTTCTTGACCGCGGACACGATGTTGTTGAGCGGATCAGTCAGGGCTTCGAGCACTTCGTTGCTGCTGATCGTGAAGCTGCGCGGCACGCCTTCGCTCAGGTTGCGGCCCTTGACTTCCATCTCCTTGACTTCGGAGCCCGGGAAGGCCGAACCGATGTTCTTCTTGATGACTTCGGCCGTCGGCTCGCCGATCAGCATGCCGTAGTTGCGGCGGATGTAGTTGATGATGGCCTCGTCGAAGCGGTCGCCGCCGACGCGCACGCTGCCCTTGTAGACCATGCCGCCGAGCGAGATCACGCCGACTTCGGTGGTGCCGCCGCCGATGTCGACCACCATCGAGCCGCTGGCTTCGGAGACCGGCAGGCCGGCGCCGATCGCGGCGGCCATCGGTTCTTCGATGAGATAGACCGAGGTGGCGCCGGCGGCTTCAGCCGCGTCCTTGATGGCGCGGCGCTCGACCTGGGTCGAGCCGCAGGGCACGCAGATGATGATCCGCGGGCTCGGCGTGAGCAGCGAGCGCGGGTGCACCATCTTGATGAACTGCTTGATCATCTGCTCGGTGATGACGAAATCGGCGATCACGCCGTCCTTCATCGGCCGGATGGCTTCGATGTTGCCGGGCACCTTGCCGAGCATCGCCTTGGCCTCGCGACCCACGGCCTGGATCACCTTCTTGCCGTGCGGGCCGCCTTCGTGGCGGATCGCGACGACCGAGGGTTCGTCGAGCACGATGCCCTTGTTGCGGGCGAAGATCAGGGTGTTGGCGGTGCCGAGGTCGATCGCCAGGTCGGTAGAAAAATACCGACGAAAAGCTCCAAACATTGTGGAATCCTCTGGGGCACGGCATGCGCGTCGGCAGGCCGTCGCCTTATTTTTGGTCGTGTGACGGGTGGTTTGAAAGGTTTTTGCGGCAAAAGCCGGCGCGTTCGCGGGGGTTGCGGCAAAGGCGGGATAATAACCGAATCCCCTGACAGCTCCGCGTTTACGAGCCCATTTGCGGGGTGCGAAAGTACCTCGATCCGGTCCGGAAACGCCAATTTTCGATGTCCCTCACCTCCACAGATATCGCCCGCATCGCCTCGCTGGCGCGGCTCCAACTGGCCCCCGACGAAAGCGAGCGGATGCGCGGCCAGATCAACGGCTTCTTCGACCTGGTCGAGCGCATGCGCGCGGTCGACACCACCGGCGTCGAGCCCCTGGCCCATCCGGTCGCCACGATCGAAGACATCACGCTTCGCCTGGCCGAGGACGTGGTGACCGAGCCCGACAACCGCGAAGCCAACCAGCGCAGCGCGCCGGCGGTCGAAAACGGGCTGTTCCTGGTCCCGAAGGTGATCGAATGAGCGCCGAAATCCACCAGATGGGCGTGGCCGGGCTGGCCGCGGCCCTGCGCGAGCGCAAGGTCTCGGCGGTCGAGGCCGCCCACCACCACCTGTCGCGGATCCGCGCCCACCAGGATCTCGGCGCCTTCGTCGCGATCGACGAACAGCTCACGCTGTCCCAGGCCCGCGCCGCCGACGACCGCATCGCCGCCGGCTCGGCCGCGCCCCTCGAAGGCGTTCCGATCGCCCACAAGGACATCTTCGTCACCGCCGACCTGCCGACCACCGCCGGCTCGCGCATCCTGGCCGGCTACCGCTCGCCCTTCGATGCCACCGTGGTGCGCAAGCTGGGCGAGGCCGGCGCCGTGACGCTGGGCAAGCTCAGCTGCGACGAGTTCGCGATGGGCTCGGCCAACGAGAACGTCGCCGTGCCGGCGATCGGCTTCGACCACGCGGTGCCGGTGCGCAACCCCTGGGACACCGGCCGCATTCCCGGCGGCTCCTCGGGCGGCAGCGCCGTGGCCGTGGCCGCGAGGCTGGCACCGGGTGCCACCGGCACCGACACCGGCGGCTCGATCCGCCAGCCGGCCTCGTTCTGCGGCGTCACCGGCATCAAGCCGACCTACGGCCGGGCCTCGCGCTACGGCATGGTCGCGTTCGCGTCCAGCCTCGACCAGGCCGGCCCGATGGCCCGTTCGGCCGAAGACTGCGCCCTGCTCCTGTCAGCCATGTGCGGGCCGGACCCCGAGCGCGACTCGACCTCGCTGGCCCGCCCGGCGGAAGACTTCTCGCGCCAGCTCGCGGGTTCGCTCGACGGCCTGCGCATCGGCGTGCCGAAGGAGTTCTTCGGCGAAGGCGTGGCGCCGGGCGTGCGTGCCGCGGTCGATGCCGCGCTGGCCGAATACGAGAAGCTCGGCGCCCGCCGGATCGAGATCACGCTGCCGCGCACCGAACTGTCGATCCCCGTCTACTACATCATCGCGGCGGCCGAGGCCTCGAGCAACCTGAGCCGCTTCGACGGCGTCAAGTTCGGCCACCGGGCCAAGAACTACCGCGACCTGGCCGACATGTACGCCCAGACCCGCGAAGAGGGCTTCGGCGACGAGGTCAAGCGCCGCATCATGATCGGCACCTACGTGCTCTCGCACGGCTACTACGACGCCTACTACCTGCAGGCGCAGAAGGTGCGCCGCATGATCGCCGACGACTTCCAGCAAGCCTTCGCGCAGTGCGACGTCATTGCCGGCCCGGCCGCGCCCAGCGTGGCCTGGAAGCTCGGCGAGCACGGCGACGATCCGGTGGCCGACTACCTGGCCGACATCTTCACCCTGCCCGGCTCGCTCGCCGGCCTGCCCGGCATGAGCGTGCCGGCCGGCTTCGACGGCGGCCTGCCGGTCGGCCTCCAGCTGATCGGCAACTACTTCGCCGAGGCGAAGCTGCTCAACGCGGCGCACGCCTTCCAGCAGGCCACCGACTGGCACCTCCGCACCCCGGGAGGCTATTGACATGACGCAGCAGCAACAAAGCACCACCGAACAACTGCAGGCCGGGCGGCCGACCGGCCCGCTGGTCCGGGGCTACGAAGTCGTGATCGGCTTCGAGACCCACGCCCAGCTCTCGACCGCCTCGAAGATCTTCAGCCGTGCATCGACCGCCTTCGGCGCCGAGCCCAACACCCAGGCCTGCGCGGTCGACCTGGCGCTGCCGGGCACCCTGCCGGTGATGAACAAGGGCGCGGTCGAGCGCGCCATCAAGCTCGGCCTCGCGCTGGGCTCGACGATCGCGCCGCGCAGCGTGTTCGCGCGCAAGAACTACTTCTACCCCGACCTGCCCAAGGGCTACCAGATCAGCCAGTTCGAGATCCCCGTGGTGCAGGGCGGCTCGGTGAGCTTCTTCGTCGGCGACGAGCCCAAGACCGTGCGCCTGGTGCGCGCGCACCTCGAAGAAGACGCCGGCAAGTCGCTGCACGAGGACTTCGTCGGCCAGTCGGGCATCGACCTGAACCGCGCCGGCACGCCGCTGCTCGAGATCGTGACCGAGCCCGACATGCGCTCCACCGCCGAGGCCGTGGCCTATGCGCGCGAGCTGCACAAGATCGTCACCTGGATCGGCATCTGCGACGGCAACATGCAGGAAGGCAGCTTTCGCTGCGACGCCAACGTCTCGGTGCGCAGGCCCGGCGACAAGCTCGGCACCCGGCGCGAGATCAAGAACCTGAACAGCTTCAAGTTCATGCAGCAGGCGATCGACTACGAGATCCGCTGGCAGATCGAGGAGATCGAGGACGGCCGCACGGTCCAGCAGGCCACGGTGCTGTTCGACCCCGACACGGGCGAGACCCGCGCGATGCGCACCAAGGAAGACGCCGCCGACTACCGCTACTTCCCCGACCCCGACCTGCCGCCGCTGGCGATCGCCGCCGACTGGATCGAGCGCGTGCGCGCCGAAATGCCCGAGCTGCCGCGCGCGATGGCCGAGCGCTACGTGCGCGAGCATGGGCTGTCGGACTACGACGCCGCCCAGCTCACCCAGAGCCCGGCCCTGGCCGCCTACTTCCAGGGTGCGGTGGCCGCCGGTGCCAACGCCAAGCTGGCGAGCAACTGGATCACCGGCGAGATCGCCCGGCGCCTGAACCAGCAGGACATCGCGATCACCGAGGCCCCGGTGACGGCGCCGCAATTGGCCAGGCTGGTCGCGCGCATCGGCGACGGCACGATCTCGAACAATGCGGCGCGGCAGGTGTTCGACGCCCTCTGGACCGGCGAAGGCCAGGACGTCGACGCAATCATCGAGGCCAAGGGCCTGAAGCAGATGAGCGATTCGGGCGCGCTGGAAAAGATCATCGACCAGGTGCTCGCGACCAACGAGAAGAACATCGCCGAATACCGCGCCGGCAAGGACAAGGCCTTCAACGCGCTGGTCGGCCAGGTCATGAAGGCCAGCCAGGGCAAGGCCAACCCGGCGCAGGTCAATGCGCTGCTGAAGTCGAAACTGAGCTAGCCAGCCCTGGGGCGGCTCACTTCGACTTCTGGGCCGCCGCCGTGTTCGCGGCCCAGAGCGGCGCCAGCTTGGCGTGCTCCTCGTCGAAGCGCGCATTGACGCGCTTCTTCTCGTCTTCCTGCTCGCCGATGAAGCGGTTCTGGACCGCCACGCTGCGGGCGATGTCCTCGGTCCGGCGCCGCAGCGCGTCGGGCGCCTTGGCCGGGTCCTTCTTGTAGAACTCGAGTTCGTCGTCGACCCGCTTGCGGTCCTCGCCGAGTTCGGCCAGCCGCTTGCGGGCGGCCTGGATCACGACGTCGATCTGCACCAGCGCCTCGGCGCGCTCCCGGTCGTGGGCCGCGGGGTTGGGGTAGCGAACCAGCAGGGCGCGCTCGCGCCGCCGCTCCTCCACCAGCCGGGCCGCCTGCAGCTGCGCCGCCCGCTCGCGGTCCTCGCGCTCGGCCTGCTCGCGCGCCGTGTAGGAGGGCTCGACCACGCGGCGCGTGGTGCCGCTCGGATTGAGTTCGCGCTGCTCGCGGTCGAGGCAGTCGGGAATCGGACGGTCGGCGGTGATCGTCCGGCCCTTGGCGTCGGTGCAGCTGTAGATGCCCGCGGCATTGGGCACCCCGCGCGCGCCGGACCCCTGTTGCGCGTGCGCGATGCCGGCTGCGGCCAGCGAAAGGACCAGGAATGCCTTCAGTGCTTGGGTGCTCGCCAACATCAGTCCTTCAGACGGGTTGAATCAGCCCGCGCCGTAACGCGCCCGGTACGCCAGCACGTTCTGGCGGTGGGCGCCCAGTTCGTCGTCCGCGCGGCCTGACAGATACTGTAACAAGTCGTCAAGAGTTGCGATGGAAATAACTGCAAGGCCGAGCTGATTGCGTACATATTGCACGGCGCTGTGGTCCACGTCGGCGCCGTTCTCGGTCGCCTTCTCCTGGCGGTCGAGCGCGATCGCGACCGCGTGCGGGGTCGCGCCGGCGGCACGGATGGCCGCGATCGACTCGCGCACCGCGGTGCCGGCCGACATCACGTCGTCGACGATCAGCACCCGGCCCCTGAGCGGGGCGCCGACCAGGGTCCCGCCCTCGCCGTGGTCCTTGGCTTCCTTGCGGTTGTAGGCGAAGGGCACGTTGCGGCCGCGGCGCGCCAGTTCGGCCGCCACCGTGGCGCCCAGCGGAATGCCCTTGTAGGCCGGGCCGAAGATCATGTCGAACTCGAGCCCGCTGGCGATCAGCCGGTCTGCATAGAATTCCGCCAGCCGGGCGAGCTTGGCGCCATCGTCGAACAGGCCCGCATTGAAAAAATAGGGGCTGATGCGGCCGGCCTTGGTCTTGAACTGGCCGAAGCGCAGAACCCCCGACTCCAGCGCGAACTGCACGAAAGCCTGCGCCAGTGCGCCGCCCTCTTCAATCTTCTCAGCCATAGGAATTCCTCGTGTTCAAACTGACCAGCCTCAACCTCAACGGCCTGCGATCGGCTGCCACCAAGGGCGTCGCCGATTGGGTCGGCGGACTGGGGCCGGATTGTATTTGCATGCAGGAGATCCGGGTCCAGGCGAGCGATATCGAGGGCCGCTTCGAGGAGATGGCGGGGCTCAAGGGGCACTTCCACTTCGCAGAGAAGAAAGGCTACGCGGGCACGGCGATCTACTCGAAGCATGCGCCCAGCGACGTGGTGGTGGGCTGGGGCGACGCCGAGTTCGACGCCGAGGGCCGCTACCTCGAACTGCGCTTCGACACCCCGAAGCGGAAGCTGTCGATCATCAGCTGCTACTTCCCGAGCGGGTCCTCGGGCGAAGAGCGGCAGGCGGCGAAATTCCGCTTCCTGAAGGGCTTCTTCCCGCACCTGAACGCGCTCAAGCGCGAGCGCGAATTCATCCTCTGCGGCGACATCAACATCGCCCACAAGGAGATCGACCTCAAGAACTGGCGCGGCAACCAGAAGAACAGCGGCTTCCTGCCGGAGGAGCGGGCCTGGATGACGAAGCTGCTCGACGCCGGCGCCGATGGCGCGGGGCTGGTCGACGTCTACCGGATGCTCAAGCCCGAGACCACGGGCGACGCCTACACCTGGTGGAGCAACCGCGGCCAGGCCTACGCGAACAACGTGGGGTGGCGGCTCGACTACCACCTGGCGACGCCGAAGCTGGCGGCGCTGGCGCGCCAGGAGCAGATCTTCAAGACGATCAAGTTCAGCGACCACGCGCCGATCACGGTGGATTACGAGTTCACGCTGTAGACGGCGCTCAGCCTCCGCGTATCGGGGTGCGCCCGGCATGGCGCGCCATATGCACCTGGTGCAGCGTGATCTTGCGCACCTCGGCCTGGCTGGTCTCGATGTGGGCGCGCAGCAGCATCGCGGCCTGGTCGCCGCGGTTGGCGCGGATCGCCTTCAGGATCTTGGCGTGCTCGTCGTAGGTGGCGTCAATGCGCGGCTGCTTGGTGAAGTCGAGCCGGCGGATGATGCGGATGCGGTCGGTCACGTCGCGGTGCACGCGGGCCATCTCGCCGTTGCCGGCGGCAGCGACCAGCGAGCAATGGAAGGCCTCGTCCCACTGCGCCACCTGCACGGTGTCGGCGCTGCGCTGCGCCGCCGGCACGAGCCAGATTCCGGCCAGTGTGTCGAGCAGGCTGCGGTCGACGCGGTGGTCGCTCTCGCACAGGCGGTGCACGGCGGTGGTCTCGAGCACCATGCGCAGGTCGTAGAGCTGCTCGAACTGGTCGAAGTCGAAGGGCAGCACGCGCCAGCCGCTGCGGAACAGCACTTCGACGAAGCCCTCCTGCTGCAGCCGGAAGAGCGCCTGGCGCACCGGCGTGCGCGAGACGCCGAGACGCTCGCTGATCTCGTTTTCGGTGAAGCGGTCGCCGGGGACCAGGCTGAATTCGGCAACGTCGCGCTTGAGCTGCGCATAGACCTCGTCGGCCCGGGTGCGGAACACGGGATCGGGGGCTGAGGGCTCGGGAGGAATTCGAACGGTCGACACGTAGGCCATGTTAGTGGGTGCCGAGCGCAGCCAGCAAGGCGGCGCTGGGCGCGGTCCAGCCGACGATGCCGCCCTGGGCGCGGATCATCTCGACGGCAGCCGTCTTGAAGGCCGGAAAGTAGCTTTCGGTGCAGTCTTCGAGCAGCAGGCAGTCGTAGCCGCGGTCGTTGGCTTCGCGCATGCTGGTCTGCACGCAGACCTCTGTCGTGACGCCGCCGAACAGCAGGTGGGTGATGCCGCGCCGCTTGAGCGTCTCGTGCAGGCCGGTCGCATAGAAGGCGCCCTTGCCGGGCTTGTCGACCACGATCTCGCCTTCGACTGGCGCCAGCGCGTCGATGATCTGGTTGCCGGGTTCGCCCATCACGAGGATGCGGCCCATGGGGCCGGCGTCGCCGATGCGCAATGTGGGGTTGCCGCGGTTGCGCTTGGCGGGCGGGCAGTCGGAGAGGTCGGGTTTGTGGGCCTCCCGGGTGTGGACGACCAGGCCGCCCGCGGCTCGCCAGGCTTCGAGGGTTGTTTTTGTCGCGGGGACGATGGCTTCGAGCAGCGAGACGTCATTGCCCAGGGTTTCGCCGAAACCGCCGGGTTCGATGAAGTCCCTCTGCATGTCGATCAGGACCAAGGCGGTTTTGGTGAGGTCGAATTCGTAGGTGAAGGGCTGGGCTTCTATCTGCATTTCCTGGCTTTCGACGATGTTTGATTGTGGGCTTGTGGGCGGCGGTGGCAGGCGGTATGCCCTGGGCCGGCCGACGTCACCGGCCCTTCGGGCTTCTCTGCGCTGCTCGCGACAGGCGGGGTCCGCGCAAACTCGCTCCGCTGCGCTCCACTCAAACACGCGCGGCCCTGATCCGCCTGCCGCTGCGCTGCTCGGCGGTGCCTCAACGGCCGGCCCAGGGCATACCGCCCGCCACCGCTGAGACGTCGGGGTTGCATCGGCGTTGGAGACGACACGGATCCTTGATCACCCCCTGAGCCCGGCCCGTACCGCGTGCCGGGCGCCCGCCCCGAAGACCAGGAAGTCCTCATGCCGCCACCGGCAAATGATGATCGCCCCCACCCATGTGCGCACCCAGGACATGACGCTCAGCGGTAGACGCATCCGTCTCGTAAACCACCCGCCCCTCGCTCATCACCACGATCCGGTCCGCCATCTCCAGCAGTTCGTCGAGGTCCTCGCTGATCAGCAGCACCGCACCCCCGCGTGCCCGCACCTGCACGATGCGGCTGTGGATTTCCGCCACCGCCGCGAAGTCCAGCCCGAACACCGGATTGGCCGCGATCAGCACGTTGATGTCACCGGCCAACTCGCGCGCCAGCACCGCGCGCTGCACGTTGCCGCCCGACAGGCTGCGGATCGGCGCGCCCTCGCCCTGGGTCTTGACGCCGTATTCGGCGATCCACTCGCGGGCCCGGCTGCGCCACAGCGGGAAGTTCAGCACGTCGGCGCCGAGCGCCGGCCAGGCCAGCGGCGGCTGGTCGAAATCGCGCAGCGCCATGTTCTCGGCCACGCTGAGGTCGCCGACGCAGGCATTGCGCAGCGGCTCCTCGGGCAGGCTGCGGACCTTGAGACGGCGGTTCTCCTCGCGCCTGGCCTCGTAGGGTTCGCCCATCACCGTGACGCGACCCGCGAGCCGCGGCCGCTGGCCGACCAGGGCCTCCACCAACTCACGCTGGCCGTTGCCCGACACACCCGCGACGCCGAGGATCTCGCCCGAGCGCACCGACAGGCTCAGGTCGTGCACCGCCAGCGTGCCACGGTCGCCCAGCGCTCGCAGACCCTCGACCTGCAGCGCAATGGCAGCGTTGGCCGCGGTCGGCTGCATCGCGTGCAGCGCACGGCCGGTCGGCGCGGCGGTGTCGCCTTCGGCAGGCGGCGGCGCCTCGCCTTCGCCCATCATCGCCGCCGCGAGCCGCGCCGGGTTGGTGTCGGCCACCTGGCAGTGGTGCACCGCCTTGCCGCGCCGCAGCACCGTGACGCTGTCGGCATAGGCCATCACCTCGCGGAACTTGTGGGTGATGATCAGCACCGTGCACAGGCCGCTCTTCGCGAACTCGCGCACATGGCCCAGCACCTCGTCGGCTTCCTGCGGCGTCAGCACCGAGGTCGGCTCGTCGAGGATCAGAAGACGCGGCTTCAGGTAGAGCTGCTTCAGCAGTTCGAGCTTCTGCTTCTCGCCGGCCGCGAGCTCCGAAGGCCGCACGTCGAGGTCGAGGCTGAAGGGCGTGGTCGCCAGGAAGTCCTTGAGTTCGGCGCGCTTGCGCTTCCAGTCGATCAGCGCCGGCGTCTTGCCGCCGGCCAGGAGCAGGTTCTCGGCCACCGTCATGCCGGGCGCCAGCGTGAAATGCTGGTAGACCATGCCGATGCCGAGCATGCGCGCCACCACCGGGTTGGCGATGTCCTGCTCGCGGCCGTCGATCAGGATGGAACCCTCCTCCGCCCGCTGGAAGCCGGCCACGCATTTCACCAGCGTGCTCTTGCCGGCACCGTTCTCGCCAAGCAGCGCATGCACCGTGCCGGGCGCCACGTGCATGGTCACGCGGTCCATCGCGGTGAAGCTGCCGAAGCGCTTGGTCAGCTCGTAGGTGTCGAGCGCCAGCGCGCCTGTGGCGGCGGGCGCGGGGTGGACCGGTGCGATCATCTTGCGGCTCTCCGTTCTACTGGGCGGGCAGCGCGTGGAGCAGCGCCGCCGACGTCGCATGAGCGCCGAACACGCCGCCCTGCATCGTGATCATCTTCAGCGCCGCCAGGTGGTTGCCGTGGTCGGTGGCCGCGGTGCAGTCCGACAGCAGCAGGCATTCGAAGCCGCGGTCGTTGGCGTCGCGCATCGTGGTGTGGACGCAGACGTCGGTCGTGATGCCGGCCAGGATCAGGTTCTCGATGCCGCGCGTGCGCAACACCAGTTCGAGGTCGGTCGCATAGAAGGAGCCCTTGCCGGGCTTGTCGATCACCACCTCGCCCGGCAACGGCGCCAGCGCGGGAATGATCTCCCAGCCGGGTTCGCCGCGCACCAGGATCCGCCCGCACGGGCCGTCGTCGCCGATGCCGACGCCGTTGGCGCCGATCTGCCGCGAGCGCCAGCGCTTGTTGGCCGGCAGGTCGGCGAGGTCGGGGCGATGCCCTTCGCGCGTATGGATGATGTGGAAGCCGAGCGGCCGCAGCCGCGCCAGCGTGCGTGCGATCGGTTCGATCGGCGCCTGCACCAGCGCGAGGTCGTAGCCCATCACGTCGACATAGCCGCCCTTGCCGCAGAAATCGGTCTGCATGTCGATCACGATCAGCGCCGTGTTGTCGGGCCGGAGCGCGCCGTTGTAGGGCCAGCGGTAGGGGTCGGCGGAAACGTAGGTAGTGCTCATGACGATGAATCGGGTGTCGGCGGCGCCTGCGGCACCAGGGGATGCGCCTCGGGGCCCTTGTAGCCGCGGACCGGCGCCGCGAAGCCGAAGCCGCTGCCGTCGGTGACCTTGACCTGCTCGCCCCAGGGCAGCCGGTAGCGGCCGGCCGCCATGTCCCGCATGTAGGTGTAGGGGCAGTCCTGCGCGCCTCCCTTCACCGCCACGTAGCCGCGGTGATAGAGCTGGTAGATGTTGTTCTCGACGCCCCAGCCGGTGCGGGCCTCGCGCACCAGGTCGGGCCGCAGTTCGGCCGTGACGATCTCGTCGGGCCGGCCACCGCCCTCGACCAGCACGGTGCCGTCGAAGTTGCAGAACATGGCTTCGCCCATCGAGTCGAAGGTGCCGTCGCTGCCGCACATGCAGACGCTCGCCGTATAGGCCAGGTTGCAGAAGGCGTTGGCCTGGTTGGTGATGCGCCAGGCGTGACGGATCGGGGCCGTGTAGCCTGCTGTGCGAAGGATGATCTCGGCCCCCTTGTACGCGGCCTCGCGCGCCATCTCGGGCAGCATGCCGTCGTGGCAGATGATCAGCGCCAGCTTGCTGCCGTTGGGCCCGTCGCACACCGGAATGCCGAGGTTGCCCGGCTCCCAGGGCTCGACCGGGACCCACGGATGCATCTTGCGGTAGTAGAGCCGGATGGCGCCGTGGTCGTCGATGACCAGGCCGCTGTTGTACGGGTTGCCCTCGGGGTTGGCTTCCATGATCGAGAAGCAGCCCCAGATCCGGTTGTCGACGCAGGCCTGCCGGAAGGCCTCGACCTCGGGGCCGTCGAGCGAGCACATGATCTCGGGCGAGGTGTCCATCGACAGGCCGTGCAGCGCGTACTCGGGGAACACGACCAGATCCATCGTGCTCTGGTTGCGGCGCGCCTTGGCGACCAGCTCGCAGATGCGCCGGGTCTGCGCCGCCAGGTCGGCCGCGGTCTTGACCACCGGCAGCTGCAGCTGCACCAGGCCGACGACCACGCCGTGCGCCGATTTGTTGAGACCACCGAGACCGCTCATCGATCAGTTTCCTTGTGTGTTCATCGCGTGGACGACAGTTCGCCCGGGCTGCCGACCGCCACGCTGCCCGGCTTGCAGGTCAGCACCAGGATCACCAGCGTGAGCACGTAGGGCACGGTGTTGAAGAGGTGGTAGCCCCAGCCGACGCCGATCGATTGCAGGGCCGGCCCGATCGCGCCGGCGCCGCCGAACAGCAGCGCCGCGCCGATGCAGCGCAGCGGGCTCCAGCGCGCGAAGATCACCAGCGCCACCGCGATCAGGCCCTGCCCGCTCGAGATGCCCTCGTTCCAGCTGCCCGGATAGAACAGCGTGAGCGAGGCGCCGCCGAGCCCGGCGATGAAGCCGCCCGCGGTGGTGGCCGCGATGCGCAGTCCGGCCACCGAGTAGCCGAGCGCGCGCGTCGCATTGGCCGAATCGCCGGCCATGCGCACCAGCAGGCCGGCGCGGGTGCGCGCGAAGCCCCACCACAGGAACATCGCCAGCACGATGCCGACCGGCACCAGCGAGTTGACCTGCAGCGCCGAGCGGATCACCGGGTTGTCGCTCCAGTCGCCGAGCGGGATCGCGGGCAGCTGCGGCGCCTGCGGCTGGATCAGCGGCTTGCCGAGATAGAAGGCCAGGCCGGTGCCGAACAGCATCAGCGCGATGCCGGTGGCGACGTCGTTGACGCGGTCGAGCGAGCACAAGAGGCCGTGCAGCAGCGCGAGCAGCGCGCCCGCGGCGCCGCCGATCAGCACGCCGAGCCAGGCCGAGCCGGTGAGCCAGGAACCGCCGAAGGACGCCATCGCCGAGAGCACCAGCACGCCTTCGAGGCCGAGGTTGATGCGGCCGGACTTCTCGGTCAGGCACTCGCCGAGGCTGACGAAGAGGAACGGCGCGCCGACGCGCAAGGCGCCCCCGACGATGCCCGCCACGAGCGCGATCCACTGGTCGGCGGTCATGTGGCTTCCTTGGTCATGCGCGGCTGCACGGCGCGCGGCATGCGGTTCTTCAACAGCGTCTTCCAGTCGATCATGCGCAGCCCTTCGCTCGCGAGGATCAGCACGAAGGCCATGCCCTGCAGCACCAGCACCGAAGCATCGGGCAGGCCGAGGCGGCGCTGCAGCAGGCTGCCCGCGGCGCCGAAGCCGCCGAACAGGATCGCCACCGGGATCACCGCCACCGGGTTGTGGCGCGCAATGAAGGACACCAGGATGCCGGCATAGCCATAGCCCGCGATCAGCGAGGCGTTGGCGTTGGTGTGGACCGCCGCCACCTCGACCGCACCGGCCACGCCCGCGCAGGCGCCGCCGATCCCGCAGGCGGCCAGGATCAGCCCGCTGGCCGGGAGGCCCACCAATTGCGCGGTGCGCGGATTGCCGCCGACCACCCGCACCGAGAATCCCGATGCGGTGGCGCGCAGCCAGAGTCCGGAGACCAGGCAGGCGACGATGCCGATCACCAGCCCCCAGTGCACGTCGGAGCCGCCGATGCCGCCGATCCCCAGGCCCTCGGCGATCGAGCGCGTGGCCGGCTTGTTGAGGCTGGCCGGATCGCGCAGCACGCCCTCGACCAGGTGCTTGAAGAGCCCGATCGCGATGTAGGCGAGCAGCAGGCTGCTGATGGTCTCGTTGATGCCGCGGTACTGGCGCAGCCAGCCCGCCAGCGCGATCCAGGCGGCGCCGGCCATGGCGCCGGCCACGCACAGGGCGAGCGTGCCGACGAGGTTCGCAGGCAGCGGCAGCGCATAGGGCAGCGCCGCGGCGGCCAGCCCGCCGAGCACCAGCGCGCCCTCGCCGCCGATGATCACCAGCCCGGCGCGCGCCGGAATCGCGACGCACAGCGCGGTCAGCATCAGCGGCGCGGCGCGCTGCAGCGTGTTCTGCCACGAGAACCAGTCGCCGAAGGCTCCCTTGAAGAGGATGACCCAGACCTCCAGCGGACTCACGCCGGCGAACCAGACGAAGACGCCGAAGAGCAGCAGTGCCGCCGCAATGGCGAACACCGGCAGCGCGATCTCTTTCAATGCGTTGCGCATCGTCGGCTCGCGGGGTGAAAGCGGTCGCCGGTCAGCCGACCGAGCCCACCACGCCTTCGACGAGGTAGTTCATCTTTTCCAGTTCGAGGTCGGTCTGCTTGAGTGCCTTGCCGGCCGGGATCATGACCACGCCCTTGTTGTCCTTGAGCCCGCCGGTGAAGATGTCGAAGCTGCCCGCCAGCATCTTGGCCTTGATGTCGTCGGCGTTCTTCTTCGCCGCGTCGGTCACCATGGCGCCGTAGGGCGACATCTTCACGTAGCCTTCCTTGAGGCCGCCGCGCAGGAAGTTCGGATGCGGCTTGTCGGCCTGGGCCGCGTCGACGATGGTCTTGTAGGCCGTGATCCAGTTCCATTCGGCGCCGGTCAGGTAGGCATTGGGCGCCAGCTTGGCCTGGCTGGCGTGGTAGCCGCAGACCATCTTGCCGCGCTTGGCCGCCGTCTCGACCACCACCTTGGGGCCGTCCACGTGCATCGTGAAGACGTCGCAGCCCTGGTCGGCCAGGCTGTTCGTGGCCTCGGCCTCCTTCACCGCCATCGACCAGTCGCCCGTGAAGATCACGCTGCAGGTGATGCCCGGCTTGACCGAGCGCGCGCCGAGCGTGAAGGCGTTGATGTTGCGCAGCACCTGCGGGATCGGCTTGGCGGCGACGAAGGCGATCTTGTTGCTCTTGGTCATGTGGCCGGCGATCACGCCATTCAGGAACTGGCACTCGTCGATGTAGCCGAAGAAGCTGCCGACGTTCTTCGGGTGCTTGCCCTCGGTCCACATGCCGCCGCAGTGCGAGAAGCGCACGTCGGGATTCTTCGGCGCCACGGCCAGGATGTGCGGATCGAAGTAGCCGAACGAGGTCGGGAACAGCAGCTTGGCGCCGTCCTGCGAAATCATCCCGGTCATGGTCTTCTGCACCGCCGCGGTCTCGGGCACGTTCTCTTCCTCGACGACCTTGAGGCCCGGCATCTTCTTGAGCTCGGCCGCCGCCAGCGCATGCGACTGGTTGTAGCCGTAGTCGTCGCGCGGGCCGACGTAGATCACGCCGACGGTCAGCGGCTTCTGGGCGTTGGCCAGCGCGCTCCAGCCGCCCAGCGTGGTGGCGGAGGCCAGGGCGGCCAGGGACTTGAGGGAATCGCGACGGTTGAACTGGCTCATGGTGCTTACTCCAGGTGATGGGTGAGGAATCAAGGGGCCGGGATGTCCTGTCTTGGATACAAGATGGTGTGCATAAACCGTACCAGCGCTTGGGCGGCCAAATCAGCCTGCGGCGCGCCAGCCTTGTGCGGCGCGCGCGCCACCGCGGCCCCGGCGCCCCGTCTTTGTGCTCGCGGGGCGCTTCGCATGTCAGGCCAGCGCCGCCACGGGCGCATGCACGAGCCCCGCGGATTCGAGCGCCGCGGCCACTCGCAGCACCAGGTCTTCGCGCCACGGCGCGGCGATCACCTGCACTCCGATCGGCAGGTCGGGGTGGGCGCCCCAGACCGGCACCGCGCACACGGGCAGGCCGATGCACGAGATCGGCTGGGTCAGCAGGCCCATGGTGGGCCGCACCGGCAGCCGGTGGCCGTTGATCTCGAAGAATTCGGCACCGATCGGCGTCGCCGCCGAGGGCGTCGCGGCGGCCAGCAAGACGTCGTACTGCTCGAACACACGCGCCGCCTGCTCGGCATAGAGCCGCCGCACCCGCTGCGCGCGCGCCACCCAGGCGGCCGGCAGCAGCGCGCCGGCCAGGAAGCGGTCGCGCGACAGCGGCTCGAAGTCCTGCGCGCGGCGGCGCAGGTCGGGCAGGTGCAGCGCCGCGCCTTCGGAATTGGTGATCAGGAAGGCCGCGGCCCGGCCGGCCTCGACCATCGGCAACTCGACCGTGCGGCTGGCGCCGAGCGCCTGCGCCACGGCGTCGACCGCGGTCAGCGCCTCGGGCTGGGCGTGCTGGCGGAAGTAGCCGCCGAGCACGCCGATGCGCAGGCCCTGCGTGCCCAGCGCCAGCGCCGCGCCGACCGGCTCGGCCGCCCGCTGCGCGCAGCCGGGGTCGTGCGGGCCGCGGCCCTCGGGGCCCTGCATCGCGTCGTAGGCCAGGGCCAGGTCGCGCGCCGAACGCGCGAACGGCCCCAGATGGTCGAGGCTGGAGACGAACGGGAAGCTGCCGGTGCGCGGCAGCCGCCCGAACGTGGGCTTGAGCCCGAACACGCCGCACAGCGAGGCGGGCACGCGGATCGAGCCGTTGGTGTCGGAGCCCAGCGTGAGCGGCACCTGGCCGGCAGCGACCGCGGCGCCCGAACCGCCCGACGAGCCGCCCGCGATGCGGGTCAGGTCGTGCGGGTTGTGGCAGGGACCGACGTGGCTGTTTTCGGTCGTGAAGCCGTAGGCGTACTCGTCCATGTTGAGCGCGCCGACCAGCACCGCGCCGGCGTTCTCCAGCCGCCGCACCAAGGCCGCGTCGTCGCGCGGCGGCGTGTGCTCGCGTTCGATCTTGGAGCCCGCGAGGGTCGCGAGTCCGGCGATGTCGAACAGGTTCTTGACCGCGAAGGGCACGCCCAGCAGCGGCAGCTCGCGCGTTCGCGGGCCGTTGGCCGAGGCCAGCGAGGCATCGACCTGCGCCGCGCGCCGAAGCGCCCGCTCGCGCAGCACCGCGGTGAAGGCGTTGACGCGGCGATCGGTGGCCTCGATGCGGTCCAGGCTGGCCTGCACCAGCGCCACCGCGCCGACCGCGTTGCCGCGCACCGCGGCGGCCATCGCGGATGCGTCCTGGCGCAGCAGCTCCGACGCGCTCATTGCGTTTTCTCCCGCGGCGACACCGGCACAAAGCTCAGCGCCGGCTCGTCGCGCTCGCTGAGCGGCACGGCCTCGACCAGCGCGGCGAACTCCGCCGCCAGCGCGAAGTAGCGCAGCACGCCGGGGCGATGGTCGGGCCTGAGCTTCAAGCCGAGCGCGGCCGCCGATGCATCGACATAGGCTTCGATCTCCGAAGGCGTCATGCTGGCATCTCCTAGCGGCGTACTTCGCGCTGGAAGATCTCCAGGCTGAGTTTCTTCATGGCCACGAAGCTGGCGGAGCTCAAGGTCTCGAGCGTGCGCGGCCGCTCGTCGCGGTAGTCGAGGATCTCGGCCACCCTGGTCGGCCGCTTGGTCAGCAGCAGCACCTGGTCGGCGAGATACACCGCTTCCTCGAGGTCGTGCGACACCAGCAGCATCGTGGTGCCGGTCTTCATGAACACCTCCTGCAGCTTTTCGCGGATGAAGAGGGTCATCTCGAAGTCGAGCGCGGAGAAGGGCTCGTCGAGGAACAGCACCTCGGGGTTGGGGGCCAGCGCCCGCATGATCGATGCCGTCTGCTGCTGGCCGCCCGACAGCTCGTAGGGGTAGCGCTTGAGGTCGAACTTGACGTCGAAGGATGCCACCAGCTCTTCCATGCGGCGATCGACCTCGGCCTTGGAGCGGCCTTCGAGCTTGAGCGGATAGGCGATGTTGTCGATGGTCCGCATCCACGGGAACATCGCCTCGCGGTAGTTCTGGAACACGTAGCCGATCTTGGTGTCCTTGAGCGACTTGCCGTCGAACAGGATCTCGCCCGAGTCGATCGGGATCAGGCCGGCGATCATGTTGATCAGGGTCGACTTGCCGCAGCCGTTGGGGCCGAACACCGAGACGATCTTCTGCTTCGGGATGTCGAGGTCGAAGTTCTCGTACAGCGGCCAGCCGGCGAAGTACTTGGTCAGCCCGCGGATCGTGATGTGGGTGCCGGCAGGGCCCGGGACGAAGGCCGGCTTCGGCACGTCGGCATAGACCGGGCCGTTGATGACGTTCTCGACGGTGGCTCTCATCTTCCGCTCCAGTGCACGATGCGGCGCTCGGCCACGAGGAAAAGAATGTTGAGCGCATAGCCCAGCGCGCCCGCCGCGATGATCGAGGCGTACATGTCCTTGACGTTCATCACCTGCTGCGAGTTGATGATGCGATGGCCGAGGCCGCTGTCGGAGCCGATGAACATCTCGGCCACGATCACGATCACCAGCGCCATCGAGACCGCCGAGCGCAGGCCGACGAAGGTCGGCTGCAGGCTTTCCCAGACCAGCACGTCGCGGAAGATCTGCCAGCGCGAGGCCCCCATCACCTTGGCCGCCATGACCCGCTGCTTGCGCGCGTTCATCACGCCGTAGGCGCTGTTGAAGACCACGATCAGCAAGGCGCCGAAGGCCGCGATCGCCACCTTGTTGACGTCCGAGACGCCGAAGATCATGAGGAACAGCGGGATCAGCGCCGACGAGGGCGTGGAGCGGAAGAAGTCGATCAGGAACTCGACGCTGCGGTAGGCCCGCTCGTTGCTGCCGAGCAGCACGCCCAGCGGTACGCCGACGACGGCGGCGATCAGGAAGGCCTGCAGCGTGCGCCAGACCGTGACCGCGAAGTCGCCCAGCAGCGCGCCGCCGGCCAGGCCCGACAGCAGCGTCTGCAGCGTGGCGCCCGGCATCGGCAGCAGGATGGCCTTGATGAGGCCGAAGCGCACCACCAGGTCCCAGACGATGAACAGCACCACCGGGCCGATGAAGGGCAGCGCCTTGACCCAGTGCGATTCGCGCGGCGGCGCGGAGGCGGCAGCATTTGCAGCCGGAGGCGACCAGGGCGCCGCTGATGAAGGGGTGCTCATGGCCTCAGCCCTTGTAGAGCATCGAGTCGACCATCAGGCGCGACGAGAAGATGCCCTTGTCCGAGAACAGATCGAAGAACTTCTGGAAGTAGGCGATGTCGCCTGGCGTGAACTCGTTGTACATGGTGTAGGCCGCCAGCGGCACCTCGCCGGTCAGCGGGCCCTCGATCGCGGTGTAGCCCTTGAGGTACTGGCGCGCCTCGGCCGGCTTGCTGCGCACGAAGGCCACGCCCTGGCCGTAGGCGCCGATGAACTTCTTCGCCGCCTCGGGGTTCTTCTTGATCAGCGCCGAGGTCAGCGAGGCCGAGCCGCCGAACCACGGCGCCATCGGATCGCCGAGCACGTACTTGGCGATCACGCCGGCCTCGAGCACCCGCGTGCTGCCGTTCAGGCGACCGATGGTGCCTGTCGGCTCCAGCGTGTAGCAGCCGTCGACCTGGCCGGCGGCGAGCGCTGCGACGTGCTGGCCGATCGGCAGCTCGACCACCGTGGCGCCGGTGGCGCCGCCGCGCTCGAGCACCGCCTTGGCCAGCGTGACGTTCTGGATGCCCGGCCCCGAGGCGACCCGCTTGCCCTTGAGGTCGGCCATGACCTTGGCGGTGCTGGCGGTCGGCACCAGCACCTGGTCGAGCACGTTCTTCACGTTGCTGGGGTTGGAGCAGAAGATCTTGAAGCTGCCCGGCGCCGCGATCTCGCCGATCGCGATGTTGGCCGAGCCGGTGCCGTTGGCGCTGCCGTCGCAGCGGTCGGCCAGCATCGCTTCCATGATCTGCTGGGCGCCGGCATAGCGCTGCACCTCGACGTCGAGGCCTGCGGCCTTGAAGTAGCCCAGTTCGACCGCCGAGTAGAAAGGCAGTCCGGCCGCGATCGGCCAGTAGCCGATGCGGATCTTCGGTGCGCCCTGGGCTCGCACGATCGCAGGCGCGGCGAGCACGGCCAGGCCGGCCGCGCCGGCCTGCAGCAGCTGCCGCCGCGAGGCCGGGGTGGCGAGGGTCAGGGGTTTCTTGCTGAGGGCCATGGCGTACTCCGGATGAAAGATTGACGAAGAGATTCAGGTCGCCGCTGCGCTGCGCGCCGCGATGTAGGCGCGCCAGCCGCCGAGCGCGGTGATGTCGTCGGCGCCGGCAACCGCCAGCGCCTCGCAGACGAAGCCCTGGACGCTGCGGCCGTCGGCCAGCCGCAGGCTGCCGATGCCGAGCGGCGCCGGGATCAGGGCGACGAAGCTGCCGTAGTGCGCGAGCGGCATCTCCCAGATCTCGAGTGCGATCGCCGCGCCCTCGCCGGCCGCCACGCGCAGCAGGCCGGGCTTGGGCGGCACGGTGCCTGGCAATGCATAAAGGCGGTAGTCGGGCGAGGTGTGGGTGGCGGCGATCAGCCGGGCGCCGCGCTCGGTCAGCTGGCCATTGAGCGGCATGCCCGACAGGTGGGCGCCGACCACCGCGACCTGCACCGTGGGCGGCGCCGCGATCAGCGGCAGCGGCTCGATCGCGGGCAGCGGCTCGCGGGTCGCGCCGAGCGGCAGCCCGGTGGCGTGGTGGAAGCGCTGGCCCAGCTCGGCCAGCTGGAAGTCGCTGCCGGCGCGGCCGATCAGCGTGATGCCGAAGGGCAGGCCGTCGGCGCGCAGGCTGGCCGGCACCGAGATCGCCGCGTAGTCGAGCAGGTTCACGAAGTTGGTGTATTCGCCCAGGTTGCGATTGAGCACCACCGGGTCGGCCTGCATCGCCTCGATCGTGTAGTGGGCCGGCGCCGTCGGCACCGCCAGCACGTCGATGTCGTTCCACATCGCCGCGGCCTGCTGGCCGAGCGCCTGCAGCCGGGTGCGGGCATCGACGAAATCGGCGGCGCTGTAGGCGCGGCCCTGCGCCAGGATGCTGCGCACCGGCTCCACCACCTCGGCCTCGTGGGTGTCGAAGAAATCGCGCACCGCGGCGTAGCGCTCGGCCACCAGCGCACTGTCGTAGAGCAGCGCCGCGGCTTCGGCCAGCGGCCGATAGTCGATCTCGATCGGTTCGCCGCCGAGCACGCACAGCTGGCCGACGGCCTGCTCGAAGGCCGCCCGCGACAGCGTATCGCCGAAGAAGTTCAGCGTCGAAGGCACGCCGAAGCGGAAGCCCGCGGGCAGCGGCGCGGTGGCCAGCGCCAGGCTGCGGCCGTAGGGGTCCTCGGGGTCGAAGCCCATCGCCGCCTGCAGCACCCGGGCCGCCACCGCCACCGTGCGGGCGAAGATCGAGACGCAGTCGACGCTCTGCGCCGCCGGCACCACGCCGCGGGCGCTGAGCAGGCCGCGCGAGGGCTTGATGCCGACGATGTTGTTGAGCCCGGCCGGCACCCGGCCCGAGCCCGCGGTGTCGGTGCCGAGCGCGAAGTCGGCCTGCGCGGTGGCCACCACATAGGCCGACCCCGAACTCGACCCGCCCGAGACATAGCGCGCATCGAAGCTGTTGGGCACCGGCCCGTAGGGGGAGCGGGTGCCGTTCAAGCCGCAGGCGAACTGGTCCAGGTTGGTCTTGCCGAGCAGCGACGCACCGGCGTCGAGCAGGCGCTGCACCACGTGGGCGTGGGCCGTCGGCGTGCGGGTGAAGGCGAGGCAGGCCGCCGTGGTCGGCACGCCGGCGACGTCGATGTTGTCCTTGGCGGCAAAGCGCAGACCGGCC
This sequence comes from Variovorax sp. J31P179, assembly GCF_030316985.1. Taxonomy (NCBI): domain Bacteria; kingdom Pseudomonadati; phylum Pseudomonadota; class Betaproteobacteria; order Burkholderiales; family Comamonadaceae; genus Variovorax; species Variovorax sp. J31P179. The sequence continues at coordinate 132,817 of NZ_JASZYL010000007.1, forward strand.
AGCGGCCCCGCGCCGGCACCGGCCAGCGGCGACGCGAGCCGCGTGATCCACGCCGCACTCGCTCGTCCTTCCACCCGCGGCCCGGCATCGCCGGGGCGCACCGCCTGTTCATGCACCATCATCAAGCATCCTGTCTTGTGTACAAGATGCCTTGCAAAGGATGTGCCAGCCGCAGCCGCTACAGGCACAGGCGCGATGGCAACCCTAGTCGGGGCTGCCTTCGGGGTCTTGTGGTGGCCGTGCCTGGCCTGCGCGGGCGCGTGGTTGAATGCGATGACGCAAATGCTTGGAGCAAGCCGTGGCGACAGACAATCCCGACAACGTGCTCTTCTTCATCCCGGACATCAGCGGTTTCACGAAGTTCGTGACCGAGACCGAGGTGAGCCATAGCCAGCACATCATCCAGGAACTGCTGGAGCTGATCGTGGACGCCAACCAGCTCGGGCTGGAGGTGTCCGAGTTCGAAGGCGATGCGGTGCTGTTCGTTCGTCCCGGCGCGCCGCCGTCGCTGGACGAGCTTCTGGCGCAGGCACGGAAGATGTTCGTGGACTTCCATTCACACATCAAGCGGATCGAGATCTTGCGCACCTGCGCGTGCGGCGCGTGTTCCAGCGTCCATTGCCTGTCGCTCAAGTTCGTCGCCCATTGCGGGCCGGCCAGGACCATGCAGGTCAAGGGACATTCGAAATTCATCGGCAAGAGCATCATCGTCGCGCACCGGCTGTTGAAGAATCAGGTGCCCGAGTCCGAGTACCTGCTGGTGAGCGAGGAGACGCTGAACCAGCTGGCCGACGGCACCGCGGCGGCCTCGTCGTTCGAGTGCGGAAACTGCAGCTACGACGAGATCGGGGAGGTGGCGTATCGGCACCATTCGATGGCGCCGTACCTGGCCGAGGCGAAGGCCACGGTCAGCGCTTCCCCCGCATGAAAAGCGCCTCGCCAGGCGCGCAGGCCCGGCGGACGACGGCTTCGGTCCCGAAGCGACGCCTGCGCATGCGGGAATAATGCGAGGCCTCAACCTCCGCCACCGAATGTCCGCACCCCAGGCTGCCGAAGCCCCTCCTTCCCTGCCCTGGCGCGATGCGCTCAAGGTCTATCTCGAACCCGCCTCGCTGCGCATGCTGGCGCTCGGCTTCTCGGCCGGCCTGCCGCTGCTGCTGGTGCTGGGCACGCTGAGCTTCCGGCTGCGCGAAGCCGGCGTCGACCGGTCGACCATCGGCTTCCTGAGCTGGGTCGGCCTCGCCTACGGCTTCAAGTGGGTCTGGGCGCCGCTGGTCGATCGCCTGCCCATACCGCCGCTGACCACCCTGCTCGGGCGCCGGCGCGGCTGGCTGCTGCTGGCGCAGCTGGCGGTGGTCGCCGGCCTGGCCGGCATGGCCTTCAACGACCCGCGCGACGGCCTGCCGCCGCTGGTCTGGTGCGCACTTCTGACGGCCTTCGGCTCGGCCACCCAGGACATCGCGCTGGACGCCTTCCGCATCGAGTCGGCCGCCACCCGCAAGCAGGCCGCGCTGGCCGCCTGCTACCAGACCGGCTACCGGCTGGCGATGATCTGGGCCGGCGCCGGCGTGCTGTGGGTCGCTGCCTGGGCCGAACTGCCCGGCCTCGCGGGCTACCAGGACGGCGCCTGGAAGACCGCCTACCTGGTCATGGCGGCATCGATGGCGATCGGGGTCGTCACGGTGCTGCTGTCGCCCGAACCGGTGCGCGTCGCGCTGCCGAAACCGAAGAACGCCGGCGAATGGCTGCAGAGCGTGCTGATCGAGCCGTTCGCCGACTTCATCCGCCGCTATCGCTGGCAGGCGGCGCTGATCCTGTCGCTGATCGCGGTCTACCGCATCAGCGACGTCGTGATGGGCATCATGGCCAACCCCTTCTACGTCGACATGGGCTTCACCAAGGACGAGGTCGCGACGGTCAGCAAGATCTATGGCGTCGTGATGACGCTGGCCGGCGCCTTCGTCGGCGGCGTGCTCTCGATGCGCCTGGGCGTGATGCGGGTGCTGATGCTGGGCGCGGTGCTGAGCGCCGCCAGCAACCTCCTGTTCGCCGGGCTGGCCTCGCGCGGGCACGACCTCACGGCGCTGGTGCTAGTGGTGTCGGCCGACAACCTGGCCGGCGGCATCGCCTCGGCGGCCTTCATCGCCTACCTGTCGAGCCTGACCAACATCAGCTATTCGGCCACCCAGTACGCCCTCTTCAGTTCGCTGATGCTGCTGCTGCCGAAATTCATCGCCGGCTACTCGGGGGTCTTCGTCGACGCCTTCGGCTACAAGGCATTCTTCATCGGCACCGCAGCGCTGGGGCTGCCGGTGCTGGTGCTGGTGGCGCTGGCATCGCGAGCGGCCGCGAACGGCAAGGCCGCGGGCCAGGCAACTGCGACAAGATCTGAATTGGCGCCATAATGACTCCAATTTGGAGGAAGCTGCATGGCCAACCTGTCAGTCAAGGACGTTCCGGATGACCTGGCCGAGCGCCTGCGTCAACGCGCGGCCCGCAACCATCGCTCGCTGCAGGGCGAGCTGATGGCGATCATCGAGCAAGCGGTGCGCGACGCGGATGACGCGCCGCGGCCTGCATCCGCGCAGGCACAGGAGGTGGGCGTGGGCTGGGGCGGCCGCGCCATCGTGCGGCGCGGCGGCAAGCCGATCGAGCAGATCGCCGCCGAGCACCGCGCCCGCTTCCCGTCGCCGATCGACGCCGGCCCGCTCGGGGTCGACATCGTCCGCGCCGACCGGGACGCCCGTTGAGCGCGCCTGCGCTGCACGTGGCCGAGCCGCCGGCCGCCTATCGCCTGCGCCCGCCGATGGTGGTGGACTGCAGCGCGATCGTTGCCATCTTGTTCGACGAACCGGCGCGCGACGCCGCGCTGGCGCGCCTGGCCGGACATGCCCTGCATGCACCCAACCTGCTCGACCACGAGATCGTCAGCGTCGCGCTCAAGAAACGGCGGCAGTCCTGGCCCGCCGACTCCCTGGCGCTGGCGCTGGCCGACTACGCCGGCTACGCCATCGACCTGCACCCGGTCGATCTCGGCGCGCAGTACGAACTGGCCGTGCGCTATCAGCTTTCCGCGTATGACGCCGCCTACCTCTGCCTCGCAGCCGAGCTCAAGGCGCCGCTGGCCACCTTCGACGCCAGGCTCGCCGCCGCCGCGCAGGCGCACCTGAGCGCCCTGCCCTGAACCGCCCGACGCTGCAGGGTCGAGGCCTTGGCCGACTGCGGTGGGCGCCGTGCTGCTGGTAGGCTGTCGTGTTTTGGCCATCACACCCCGCCCAACGTGACACCTTCACGCATCCCCCCCTTGAAGATCAGCGCCTTCACCGCGACCTCGGCCGTCGGTGTGGGCAAGACCGCCCTCGCCGACGCGCTCGCGCAATCGCGCAGCGGCCTGCGGGCCAATGACTTCGGCGCCTCGCCGCTACCGACCTGGATCGGCCGCGTCGACGGCCTCGAAGAACTGCGCCTGCCCGAGGAACTCGCCGCCTGGGATTGCCGCAACAACCGGCTCGCCTGGCTCGGCCTGCAGGCCGACGGCTTCATGGAAGCGGTCGCGGCCGCCCGCAAGCGCTACGGCCCGACCCGCATCGCGCTGATCCTCGGCACCTCGACCTCCAGCATCGGCGAGACCGAGCTGGCCTACACGCAGCTGGCCGATGGCGCCTTCCCCGCCGACCAGCAGCGCCCCAAGGTGCACACGCCGCATTCGCTCTCGCTCTTCGTGCAGCAGGCGCTGGGCCTCGAAGGCCCGTCCGAGACGATCTCCACTGCCTGTTCGTCCAGCGCCAAGGTGTTCGCCTCGGCCGAGCGGCTGATCCGCCTGGGCCTGGTCGACGCGGCGGTGGTCGGCGGCGTCGACACGCTGTGCGGCAGCGTGCTGTTCGGCTTCAACTCCCTCGAACTCGTGTCGCCCGAGCCCTGCCGGCCCTTCGACGCCGCGCGCAACGGCATCAGCCTCGGCGAAGCCGCGGGATTCGCGCTGCTCGAGCGCGGCCGCGGCCCGCTCGAACTGCTGGGCTACGGCGAGGCCAGCGACGCCCATCACATGTCGACCCCGCATCCCGAAGGCCTGGGCGCCGAAAAGGCGCTCGACGATGCACTGGCCCGCGCCGGCCTGGCCGCCGCCGCCATCGACTACATCAACATGCACGGCACCGCCAGCACCAAGAACGACGAGGTCGAAGGGGCCCTGGTGGCACGCCGCTTTCCCGGCACCACGCACGCCAGCTCGACCAAGGGCTTCACCGGCCACACGCTGGGTGCGGCCGGGATCGTCGAGGCCGTGATCAGCCTGCTGGCGATCGAGACCGGCCTCAAGCCGGGCAACGTCAACACCACCACGCTCGACGCCGAGTGCGGCCCGCAGATCAAGCTGCGGCCGGCCCGCGGCGAGGTGCGCCATGCACTGAGCAACTCCTTCGGCTTCGGCGGCAACAACTGCTCGCTGGTCTTCGGCAAGGGAGCCGCAGAATGACCACCACCAACAAGACCCCCACGCTCTACATCGAGGGCCCGGCCTTCTGGGCCGCGACATTGCCGGGCTGGGAGATCGCCAGCGCAGTCTTCCGCGGCGACGGTGCGCCGGCCGACCCGCCGGCCAAGCGGCCATCGCCGCAGCTGCTGGCACCGGCCGAGCGCCGTCGCGCGCCCGACACGGTGGCGCTGGCGCTCGAGGTGGCAGGCGCCGCGGTCGCGGCCTCCGGCCGCAACGCGGCCGACCTGCCCTGCGTCTTCGCCTCGGCCCACGGCGACCTCGGCATCAACGACTACATGTGCGGCACGCTGGCGGCCGACCCGCTGCTGCTGTCGCCGATCAAGTTCCACAACTCGGTGCACAACGCCGCGGTCGGCTACTGGACCATCGGCACCGGCTGCATGGCGGCCAGCAATTCGCTCGCCGCCTACGAGAGCAGCTTCGCCTCGGGGCTGCTCGAGGCGGCGGCGCAGTGCGCGGCCGACCAGCGCGCCGTGCTGCTGGCCGGCTACGACATGCCGGCTGTGGGCGCGCTGGCCTCGGTGACCACCAGCCGCGAGATGCTGGCCGTGGCCCTGGTGATTTCGCCGACGCGCAGCGCGCGCACCGTGGCGTCCTTCGAATGGTCGCTGGCGGCCGGCGCGCTGCCGGCGACGCCGGTGCGCAGCGACGCGGCGCGCGCGCTGCGGGTCAACGCGATGGCCGACGCGCTGCCGCTGTTCGAGGCCCTGGCGCGCGGCGAATCCGAATCGCTCTCGCTGCCGCTGTCGGCCACGCTGTCGCTGCAGGTCCAGCTGCAACCCGAACTCCAGCTCGAAGCGCTGAGCTGACGGCCATGGACCCGAACCGCCCCGCGCACGACGTCGCCATCATGGGCGGCGGTCTGGCGGGGCTGACGCTGGCGCTGCAGCTGCGCCAGCGCTTTCCCGGCATCGATGTCGTGGTGCTCGAGCGGCGCGCCCATCCGGTGCCCCACGCGGCCCACAAGGTGGGCGAATCCTCGGTCGAGATCGGGGCCCACTACTTCGACACCGTGCTGGGCCTCAAGCCGCACCTGCACGGTGCCCAGTTGCGCAAGTTCGGCTTCCGCTTCTTCTTCAGCGAAGGCCGGCGCGACATCGACCAGGTGACCGAGATCGGCGCCAGCCGCTACCTCTCGGTGCCGAGCTACCAGATCGACCGCGGCATCTTCGAGAACTTCCTGGCCGAGGAGGCCGCGCGCCAGGGCGTGCGCTTCATCGACGGCGCGACCGTGCGCCGCATCGACCTGGCCGATGACGCCAGCGCGCCGCACCGCCTCGAATGGTCTGACGGCGAGCGCACGCAGGCGTTGCACACCCGCTGGCTGGTCGACGCCTGCGGCCGCGCCGGCATGCTCAAGCGCAAGCTCGGCCTGCAGCAGCCCAACGCGCACGAATGCAACGCGGTGTGGTTCCGCATCGGCGAACGCATCGCGATCGACGACTGGTCGGACGACCCCGGCTGGCGGGCACGCTGCGAACCGGGTTCGCGCTGGCTGTCGACCAACCACCTGGTCGGCGCCGGCTACTGGGTGTGGCTGATCCCGCTGGCCTCGGGCTCGCATTCGGTCGGCATCGTGGCCGACCCGCGGCTGCATCCGCTCGAGCGGATGGACAGCTTCGAGCGCGCGATGCAGTGGCTCGAGACCTGGCAGCCGCGCCTGCACGATGCGCTGGCCGACAAGCGCCACCTGCTGCAGGACTTCGCCTTCATGCGCAACTTCTCGTACGGCTGCAAGCAGGTGTTCTCGGGCCGGCGCTGGGCGCTCACCGGCGAGGCCGGGCTGTTCCTCGACCCCTTCTATTCGCCGGGCAGCGACTTCATCGCGGTCGGCAACACCTACATCTGCGACCTGGTCGCGCACGACCGCGCCGGCCACGCGCTGGAGGCCCGGGCCCGGCTCTACGACCAGATCTACCACTCGTTCTACGAGAGCACGCTGGCGCTCTACACCGACCAGTACCCGCTGTTCGGCGACCCGGAGGTGCTGCCGCCCAAGGTCATCTGGGACTACACCTACTACTGGGGCGTGCTGGCGCAGATCTTCTTCCAGCACCGGCTCACCGACCTGCCCGTGCTGGGGCGGGTCCGCGACGAGCTCCAGCACTGCCAGCAGCTCAACCTCGCGGTGCAGGCCTTCTTTCGCGCCTGGTCGGCCGTCAGCCATCGGCGCAACCCGGCCGTGATGCTCGACCACGCCGCGCTGCCGTGGTTCGCGGAGCTCAACCGCAGCCTCAACGACAGGCTGGACGACGACGCCTTCGTGCGCCGCATGCGCCAGTCGGTCGACCGGCTGACGGCCCTGGCCGCCGAGCTGCTGGGGCGCGCGACCCGCGACCATCCGGGCCTGGACGGGGCGGCGCTGGCCGCCCTGCTGGCGCGGGCGCCCGCGGCGGCCGAGGGCACGCAGACCGGGACGCTGCTGTTTGCACCCGCATGAAAACGAAACCGCCGTCACCAAGGTTTACCCAACTTTACGAAGCGTTCAAGCCCACGCGACCGCGTGGGACCAAGCTACCCACCTGAGCACAACCACCGTGGCACGCCGCACGGACACCTACCGATGAGCACCCCCCAACTCCTGATGATCGAAGACGACGCCCGCCTGGCGCAGATGGTGGGCGAATACCTGACCCAGTCGGGCTTCGGTTTCGCGCATGCCCTCGACGGCGCGAGCGGACTCGAGCTGCTGCAGCAGCGCTCGCCCGACCTCGTGATCCTCGACCTGATGCTGCCGGACACCGACGGCCTCGAGGTCTGCCGCCGCATCCGTGCGCTGCCCGGCAGCCAGGCCAAGGTGTCGGTGCTGATGCTGACCGCCAAGGGCGACCCGATGGACCGCATCATCGGCCTGGAGATCGGCGCCGACGACTACCTGCCCAAGCCCTTCGAACCGCGCGAGCTGCTGGCGCGCATCCGCGCCGTGCTGCGGCGCCGCGGCGAGACCCCGAGCGAGACCGAAGGCCCGGCCGTCATGCACTTCGGCTCGCTGGACATCGATCGCAACGCCCGCAGCGTCACGGTCGCCGGCGAGCCGGCCGACCTCACCTCCTACCAGTTCGACCTGCTGGTGGCGATGGCCGAGCGCGCCGGCCGCGTGCTCACCCGCGACCAGATCATGGAGGCCGTGCGCGGCCGCGAACTCGAGGCCTTCGACCGCTCGATCGACGTCCACATGGGCCGCATCCGCGCCGCGATCGAGGTCGACGCCAAGAACCCGAAGCGCATCCTCACCGTGCGCGGCGTCGGCTACGTCTTCGCCAAGCAACAGGACTAGCGCGCGGGCGCCGACATGCTGCTCAACCTCTACCGCCGCCACCTCTATGTCCGTATCTGGCTGGCGGTGGTGGCCGGCGTCTTCATCCTCACGCTGACCGCCAACTGGATCGTGCGCGAAGCGGCCGAGAGCGAGCGCGAGCGGCTGGCGCCCTTGCCGCGCGAAGTCTCGGTGCTCGATTCGAACGACAAGCCGATCGGCTCGGGCACGGCCACCCGCGTGCCGGGCGCCGGGCTCACCTTCGACGTCACGCTCGACGACGGCCGCGCCCTCACCATGCAGGTGGCACCACGCAGCCGTCCGCCGGGCGGCCCGCCGCCGGGCATCCTGCCCTGGCGCACGCCCTTCGGCCTCGGCTGGATGGTGGCGATCGTGGGCTTCATCGTCGCGCTCGGCGTCTATCCGATCGTGCGCCGGCTCACCAAACGGCTCGAACTGCTGCAGCGCGGCGTCCAGCGCTGGGGTGAAGGCGACCTGTCGGTGCGCGTGCCCGAGGAGGGGCAGGACGAAGTGGCCGACCTCTCGAACGGCTTCAATGCCGCGGCGGCCCGCATCGAACAGCTGGTGCGATCGCACAAGTCGCTGCTGGCCAATGCCTCGCACGAGCTGCGCTCGCCGCTGACCCGCATCCGCATGAGTGTCGAGCTGATGGGCGAGCGGCCCAACCCGGGCGCACGCGAAGAGATCACGCGCAACATCGCCGAGCTGGACCAGCTGATCGACGAGATCCTGCTGGCCAGCAGGCTCGATGCCAAGGAGGCCGACATGGGCACCGTCGAGACGGTCGACCTGACCGGCCTCGCGGCCGAGGAGTGCGCCCGTGTCGATGCCGACCTCGAGGTCAAGGAAGGCACCGACAGCAGCGCCCTGACGGTGCTCGGCGTGCCGCGCCTGCTGCGCCGCGCGATCCGCAACCTGCTCGAGAACGCCGGGCGCTACGGCGCCGGACAGACCAGCGTCGAGATCGGCAGCCGTGCCGGCCAGACCGAGATCCGCGTCAACGACCGCGGGCCCGGCGTGCCGGTGACGCAGCGCGAGCGCATCTTCGAGCCCTTCTACCGGCTGCCGGGCGCCAGCGAGCGCAACGGCGGCGTCGGGCTCGGCCTGGCGCTGGTGAAATCGATCACCGAGCGCCACGGCGGCAGCGTGCGCTGCGAAGACCGGCCGGGCGGCGGCGCGAGCTTCGTGATCACGTTGCCGCATTAGGCTCGCCCTTCATGCCGGGGCGCAACGCCGGCGGGCCTGGCTGCGCCGGCCTCTAAAATCCGCCCCCTATGCAGAGATCGCACATCGTTCGCGCCGCAGCCATGTTCTGGGGGCTCACGGTGTTCATGCCGGTCGGCGTGACCTATGTGTCCTTCCTGCTGCTGATGGTCGCGCTGCTGATCGCTGGCGGCTGGCGCGAGCGGGCCGTCCGCCTGCGCGACAACCCGATGTGGTGGCCGGTGATGGCCTACGTGGTCTGGACGCTGGCCGTGCTGGCGCTGGAGCCGCACTACCCCGAGACCGGCTCCAACCTGTTCCATGGGCTGCGCATCGCGGCCACCATCCTGATGGCCCTGGCCCTGACCCGCGACGAGGCGATCTGGGCCGTGCGCGGCTTCTGGATCATCGGACTGGTCAACATCGTGATGATCGCGCTGTACTACTCGGTGGGCTTCCCGATGCTGGAGCCCTGGCGCGGCGTGCTGGTGCTGGTCGGCAACAAGTCGATCAGCAACGCGCTCCTGTTCACGATCATGGCCGCCACGGCCGCGGTGTACGGACTCCAGGCGCTCGCCGGGCATCGCCGCTGGCAGGCCATCGCCGCGTTCGCGCTGGTGCCCGTCGTGATGGCGATCATCACCTTCAGCCTGCCTTCGCGGACCTCGCTGCTGGCGCTGCTGCTGGTCATCCCGGCCGCCTGCGTGCACCAATGGCGGCGCCAGCTCAAGGTGCTGGCCCTGGTGCTGATGGTCGGCGGCGTGATCGCGGCCGGCGTGCTGTGGAACTCACCCGTGGTGCAGCAGAAATTCGCGGTCGGCATCCAGGAGATCGAGGCCGCCCAGGCCGGCGAGATCTCGGAGGCCAGCTGGGTGGTGCGCTACTACATGTACCGCGACACCGCCCGCATGATGATCGACCGGCCCTTCGCCGGCTGGGGCATCGGCGGCTGGACCGAGCAATGGCACCTGCGCGGCCCCAAGCTGCTCGACTACAAGAACATGCCCCACAACGACTTCCTGTGGATGGGCGCCCAAAGCGGCTTTCCCGGCGCGCTGAGCCTGCTGGTCATCATGGGGGTGGCGGTCTGGATCGCCTGGCGACGGGACGACTTCGCCGGCCGGCAGGCCTTCGTCGCGACCCTCGTGATGCTGATCGCCACCAGCGTGAACTCGGCCTTGCGCGATGCCCAGATCGGGCTCGCGCTGCTGTGGGTGGCGATGGTCTACCTGCGGCTGGCGCAGGCGCCGGGGGACTCGTGGCGCGGGCTGCTGCCCTCGGGCGCCCGTTCGTAGCCCACGAAGGGGCCGAAGAAGACCATCTCGCGCTCGAGGCCGGCCTCGATGTCGTCCTGCTTCGGGAGTTCGTCGATGAACTCGGGCCAGGACTGCGCGACATGGCGCGACCACTCGCGCGGGTCGAGCCGGCTGATCGGGCCCTGGGTGGCCAGGAACTCGAAGCCCTTCGAGGTCAGCTTGCTGACCGCGAGCCGGGTGGCGGACTCGGGGTCCGGCGCCGTCGCGTAGGCCGACACGTAGGCACCCGCGAGGGTCGACGGCAGGGTGCCGTTCGAGCCTCGGCCGAGCTTGACGTTGACCAGGAACAAGCCCCGCACGGAAACCCCGGAAGGCTCAGTGGTGGCTGCCGGCGGCTTCGCCCGCCTTGAGGCGGTAGACCGTGCCGCAATAGGGGCACTTGGCCTCGCCGGTGCGCGCGACGTCGAGGTAGACCTTGGGATGCGCGCTCCAGAGCTGCATGTCGGCCTTGGGGTTCGGGCAGAACACGCCGCCCTGGTCGTTCAGGTCGCGGGCGAGGAGTTCGATGGTGCTCTTGGGGGTGGACATCGCTTTTTCAGACCTTGGTGAGCCAGTGGGCGTACTTGGGATTGCGGCCGTTCACGATGTCGAAGAACGCGCTCTGGATCTTCTCGGTGATGGGCCCGCGCGATCCGATGCCGATCTCGACGCGGTCGAGTTCGCGGATCGGCGTGACCTCGGCCGCGGTGCCGGTGAAGAAGGCTTCTTCGGCGATGTAGACCTCGTCGCGCGTGATGCGCTTCTGCACGACTTCGATGCCGAGGTCCTTGCAGATGTGCAGGATGGTGTTGCGCGTGATGCCGTTGAGCGCACCGGCCGACAGGTCGGGCGTGTAGACCACGCCGCCCTTGACCACGAAGATGTTCTCGCCCGCGCCTTCGGAGACGAAGCCGCTGGCATCGAGCAGCAGCGCTTCGTCGTAGCCGTCGTCGAGCGCTTCCATGTTGGCCAGGATCGAGTTGCTGTAGTTGCTGACCGCCTTGGCCTGCGTCATCGTGATGTTGACGTGATGCCGCGTGTAGCTCGAGGTCTTGACGCGGATGCCGCGCTTCATGCCCTCGTCGCCCAGGTAGGCGCCCCAGGCCCAGGCCGCGACCATGGCGTGGATCTTGTTGCCCTTGGGACTGACGCCGAGCTTCTCGGAGCCGATCCAGACCAGCGGCCGCAGGTAGCAGCTGTCGAGCTTGTTCTCGCGCACCACCTGCTTCTGGGCCTCGTTGACCTGTTCCTGGCTGAACGGGATCTTCATGCGCAGGATCTTGGCGCTGTTGAACAGCCGCTCGGTGTGCTCGGCCAGCCGGAAGATGGCGGTGCCGTTGACCGTGTTGTAGGCGCGCACGCCCTCGAAGACGCCGCAGCCGTAGTGCAGCGTGTGGCTCAGCACGTGGATCTTGGCGTCGCGCCAGTCCACGAGCTCGCCATCCATCCAGATCTTGCCGTCACGGTCGTCCAGTGCGGGGGGCAGTGCGCTCATGTCTTTGTCCTTCAACCGGGGGGTATGTCGCAAAAGCTTTCGATTTTACGGCGGCGGGCCGCCAGCGTCGGGCCGACAATGGTGGGTTTTGCCAACCAGCCAGATAAAAGGGTTTCAGTGTCCGTCTTCAAGAACGTCATCGTCTACCGCATCGAAGCCACGTGGTCGCAGTCGCTCGACCAGGTCGAGCAGGGGCTGGCCACGCAGCGCTTCGTCCCCTGCAGCCCGTCGCAGGAAAAGGCCACCGGCTGGGTCGAGCCCCGCGGCCAGGAACACGGCCCGCTGGCCGAATCGGTCGCCGGCCAGTGGCTGCTCGAATACATGGTCGAGACCAAGACCCTGCCGGCCTCGGTGGTGCGCCGCAAGGTCGATGAGCGCGCCGCCCAGATCGAGGCCACCACCGGCCGCAAGCCCGGCAAGAAGGAAAAGAAGGAGCTCAAGGAAGACGTCACCCACGAACTGCTGCCGCTGGCCTTCACGCGCCATGCGCGGGTCGCGGTGTGGATCGACCCCAAGGCCCGGCGCCTGGTCGTGAATTCGAGCAATGCCGCGCGCGCCGACGAAGTGGTCACCAGCCTCGTGAAGTCGCTCGACGGCTTCGCGGTGGCGCTGGTCAACTCGCAGGTCGAGCCGGCGGCGGCGATGTCCGAATGGCTGTCCAGCCAGGAGCCGCCGGCGGGTTTCACGATCGACCGCGAGTGCGAGCTCAAGGCCACCGACGAATCGAAGGCCGTGGTGCGCTACGCCAAGCACCCGCTGGACATCGACGAGGTGCGCGAGCATATCGCCGCCGGCAAGCGCCCGACCCGGCTCGCGATGACCTGGGACGACCGGGTCTCGTTCGAGCTCACCGAGGGGCTCCAGATCCGCAAGATCGTGTTCCTCGAAGGCACGCTGGACGACGCGCCGGCCTCGTCGGGCAAGGAAGACGACTTCGACGCCAACGCGGCGATCGCGACCGGCGAGCTGGGCCAGTTGGTGCCCGAACTGCTGGAGGCCCTGGGCGGTGAGATGAAGCTGGGGACCGCGGCCGCGGAACCGGCCGCCGCAGCGCCCGCCAGGGCCGGCGCCGAAGAAGCGCTGGTCGACGACTCAGCGCCGTTCTAAGGCCGGCAAGCTCACACCGGCGGGCGCAGCGCGTCCGCCGCGCCGGGCTTGACCGCATCCGCGCTCGGTGCGTCCGCCGCGGCTTCGTCCTCGGCCACCTCCGGCCGGGTCAGCTTCCACTCGACGAGCTTGCCGCCCGCGAAGGTGCAATCGACCCAGGAGCCGCCGGCATCGGTCCAGCGGAACAGCTCGGGCTGTTCGTCCTTCGGCGAACGCAGCTCGCCGAGCGCGCGCGTCATCGCGATCACGTGCAGCAAGGTCGCCTTGGGCTTGAGCTTGGCATTGAGCATCACGGCGCTGGCGACGGTGCCGATCGGCCGGTCGGCCGCGCGCTTCAGGACCTGCATCGTGCGGTTGAAATGCATCAGCAGGAACATGACGATCGCGCCACCGACCAGTGCCACGCCGCCCCAGCCGTAACTGCGCCAGGCCAGGCCGAGCAGCACCAGGCCGCCGACGGGAACGAGGAGTCTTCCGAAATTCATGGGGTGGATTGTCGCTCGGTCGCCCGGTGGCTTGACCGATGCGCCGCCGCCGCCGAGACTTTCGCCATCACGGCAACTCCGACACCGATGCGTCTGGCTCGCGCGCTCCTGCTCCCGATGGCGTTTTGCGCGATGTCCAGCGGCTGCGCGCTGCTGCAGGCCGACAGTCACATGAAGCGGCTCGGCGAAGCGATGTACTTCACCGGCATCGTCGAGACCGAGAAAGAGGCCCGGGGCCCCATCGTCGTCGTGCTGTACAAGCTCGACAACCCGCCCGAGCCGGTGTTTCTCGACGTCGTTCCGCGCACCCGGGGCGTCTACCACCTGGCGGCCCCGCCGGGCAGCTACGGCATCCTCGCGTTCGAGGACGTCAACCGCGACCTGGCCTACGAAGCCGGCGAGCCCGCCACTCTCTACGAGGGCGCCGCCCTCCCCCTGAGCGCGGTCGACGAGCCCCCCACCGCCGCGACCGGCCTGGGCCGCATCAAGATTGCATCCAAGCCGCCCGACGTCGCCCTGCCGGCCATCTTCGGCGATGCCTACGCCGCGCTGACCCGGCGGCGCAACGAAGAACTCGGCGCCCCCGCCGTCATCGACGAGGGGCGGTTCGCCCCGGCGCGGGTGCGCGAGGGCATGTTCCAGCCCCTGCGCTTCCTCGAGGAGGGTCGTGCGGGCCTCTTCATGCTCGAGCCCTTCGACCCGAAGCGCGTGCCAGTGATCTTCGTGCACGGCATCGGCGGGTCGCCGCGCGACTGGGAATACGTCATCGAGCATCTCGACCGCACGCGCTTCCAGCCCTGGGTCTTCTTCTACCCGTCGGGCGTTTCCATCGGGCTGTCGACGCTGCTGCTCAACAACGCGGTCGACGAGCTGCACTATCGGTACGCGTTCCCGACCAGCATCGTGGTCGCCCACAGCATGGGCGGCGTGGTGGCGCGCGGCACCTTGAACGTCATCCAGCGCGAGGGCCGCACGCCTCCGGTGCACCACGTGGTGACGATCTCCACGCCGTGGGAGGGCCACGCGGCGGCGCGCTGGGCGGACATCGGACCGACGCGCGTGCCCGGATCGTGGCTCGACATGGCGCCCGACTCCCCGTACCTGCGCGAATTGGCGGTGGTGCCACGGCCGGCCGACATCCGCTACACGCTCTTCTTCGGCTACAGCGGCCGCTCGCGCTTCGTCTCCGGCAACAACGACGGCGTGGTGTCGATGCAAAGCATGCTGGGCGGCGGCATGCAGTCGCGGGCCGATTTCGTCTACGGCTTCGACGAGGACCACAGCTCGATCCTGCAGTCGCAAGCGCTGGTCGACATGCTCATGCAGCGCATGCGGCAAGAGCTCGACCGCCTGCCTCGCCAATGAGCCTCAGCGCCGGCGCAGGACCACGTGCGTCGCGCGTTCGCCGGCGATGCTCTCGGCGACCTCATAGCCCAGGGCCGGCAGGTCGAGCCCCTGGAACAGCGCCTCGCCGGCGCCGAGCAGCACCGGCCGGACGGCCAGGTGCAGTTCGTCGAGCAGACCGGCGGCCAGGTACTGCCGCACGGTCGACACGCCGCCGCCGACGCGGACATCCAGGCCGCCCGCGGCCGCCCTGGCCTGCTCGAGCGCGGCGTGGATGCCTTCGGTGACGAAGCGGAACTCGGTGCCACCGGCCATCGCCAGCGGCGCGCGCGGATGGTGCGTGAGCACGAACACCGGCGTGTGGTACGGGGGCTCGTCGCCCCACCAGCCCTTCCAGCTGTCGTCCGGCCACGGGCCGCGCACCGGCCCGAACATGTTGCGCCCGAGGATCCAGGCGCCGATGCCCTCGAAGCCCTGCTCGGCCATGCGGTTGTCGATGCCGGTCTCGCCGCCGGCCTGGCCGCCCTGCATGGTCTGCCACAGGCGCGTGGGGAAGAACCACTCCATCAGCTCGGGGCCGCGCAGCCCGAGCGGATGCTGGAGATCCTGGCTCGGTCCGGCGCCGTAGCCGTCGAGGGACACCGCGAAACTGCGGACGCAAAGCTTGGCCATGGGATGTTTCCTCGGGTTCAGGCGCGCGAGACCTCGATGCTGTAGAGGCCCCAGGGGCACAGGGCAAAGCGCTCCTTGAGCGGCTTGTCCTTGAAGGCGGCCAGCGTGTCGGCCTCGTAGATGGCCCATTGCGGGCCCAGCCCGCCCAGGGCGAGCGGCTTGCCGTCCATCTCGGTGGCCACGATCATGCGCCAGCTGCGCGCGTCGGCCAGGCGCAGCGGCACCACGTAGCCGTCGACCGCCCGCAGGCCCAGTATCACGTCGCCGGTGACGCCCGCGACCTCCAGCACGCTGGCCAGCAGCGGCCCGGCAAGCGCATGCAGCCTGGCGTCGTATTCGAGCGTGGCCTTGATGCCGACCGCCGGCAGGCGGCCCAGCGCCTCGGCGTCCAGCACATAGGCCCGGTCGAACTTGACGCCGTGCTTGACCATCAGCTGGTCGAGCGCAGGATCGACCGGCCCCCGGTTGGTCTTGCCGACCATTCCGCTGACGGTCAGCAGGCCCGGGCCGCCTCGCGCCGGCTCCGCCGCCGACACGCCGGCCACGGGCCAAAGCCCGGCGAGCGCCGCGCTGCCCAGGAAATGTCGTTTGTCCATCGGACGATTGTGAAGCGATGCGCCCGCCGCCGTCCACCACGATCGCGGTAGCCTGTCGCCATGGATTCCCTGATTTCCGCTTCGGCGCGGGCGCTCGCCGCCGGCGATGCGCTCGGTGCCCTCAAGCGGATCGCGCTGCGCGACGACCCGCCCGCGCTGGCACTGCGCGGCATCGCCATGGCCCAGCTCGGCGAGCACCCGCGGGCGCGCGAGCTGCTCCGGCTGGCGGCCCGCGGCTTCGGCGCCCACGAAGCCCTGGCGCGGGCCCGCTGCGTGGTCGCCGAGGCCGAAGTGGCGCTGGCGATGCGGGACCTCGGCGGCTCGACGCGCGGGCTGGCGGCGGCGGCGGCCACGCTCGACGCGCATGCCGACCCCGCCAACGCCCTGCAGGCGCGGCTGATCGCGGCGCGCCGGATGCTGCTGCTCGGCCGCCTCGACGAAGCGACGGCGGCACTGGCCCAGCTGGATGCCCAGGGCCTGCCGGCGTCGCTGGCGGCCGTGGCCGAGCTGGCCATCGCCGAGCTGGCGCTGCGCTCGCTGCGCATCGGCCCGGCGCAGGCGGCGCTGGCGCGCGCCCACGAGGCGGCCGGCCGCGCGCGCGTGCCGGCACTGCTGGCCGAGGTGGCGGAGGCGCGGGCGGCGCTCGAACATCCGGCCGCCCGGCGCCTTTCCCGCGACGGCGAAGAGGCGCTGCGCCTCGGCGAGGTCGCGGCCTTGCTGGCCTCCGGCGCGCTGGTGATCGATGCCTGCCGCCACGGACTGCGCACCCGCGACGCCTGGCTGCCGCTGGCGCGCCGGCCGGTGCTGTTCGCGCTGGCGCGCACGCTCGCCGAAGCCTGGCCCGACGCCGCCGATCGGGAAGCCCTGATCGCGGATGCGTTCCGCACCCGCCACCCCGACGAGACGCACCGGGCTCGGCTGCGGGTCGAGATCGGGCGCCTGCGGGCACTGGTCGCGGCGCTGGCGCAGATCGAGGCCACCCCGCGCGGTTTCGTCCTGAAGCCGCGCGACCAGCGCCCGGCCGTCGTGCTGGCGCCGCCCATCGATGGCGACCAGGCCTCGCTGCTGGCGCTGCTGTCCGACGGCGCGGCCTGGTCGACCTCGGCCCTGGCGCTGGCGCTCGGGGCCAGCCAGCGCACCGTCCAGCGCGCCTTGGCCGAGCTGGAGGCCGAAGGCCGTGTGCGCTCGATCGGGCAGGCCCGGGCGCGGCGCTGGCTGTCGCCGCCGCTGGCGGGTTTCACGACGATCTTGTTACTCCCCAGCGCGCTCCCGATTGAATAGAGTCGGCCCAAGGCCCCGGTTCGAGGCCCTTCACAAGGAGCCAGAGCGATGACCCGCCAGACAGGCAACGACAGTCCCCAGGCCACGGTGCAAGCGGCCGAGATCGTGCGCGAGTACGGCCCGTTCCCCGGTGCCGACAAGGTGAACGGCGTCACCCACGACGGCCGCCACGTGTGGGCCGCCACCGGCGCCCGGCTGGTCGCCTTCGACCCCGCCAGCGGCGAACCCGCGCGCACGCTGGACCACGCCTGCGATGCCGGCACCGCCTTCGACGGCACCTACCTCTACCAGATCGCCGAGTCGCGCATCGACAAGATCGACCCGGCCACCGGCGAGGTGGTGGCGTCGATCCCGGCCCCCGGCCATGGCTACGACTCGGGGCTCACGTGGGCCGAGGGCAGCCTGTGGGTAGGGCAGTACCGCGATCGCAAGATCCACCAGATCGACCCGGCGACCGGCGCGGTCAAGCGCACCATCGAGTCGAACCGCTTCGTCACCGGCGTGACCTGGGTCGACGGCGAGCTCTGGCACGCCACCTGGGAAGGCGACGAGAGCGAACTGCGCCGCATCCACCCGCAGAGCGGCGCCGTGCTCGAGCGGCTCGAGATGCCGCACGGCGTCGGCATCAGCGGGCTCGAGTCCGACGGTGCGGATCTCTTCTATTGCGGCGGCGGCAACAGCGGCAAGGTCCGCGCCGTGCGCCGCCCGGCGTCCACGCGCAAGGCCGGGACGGCCGCCAACTGAACCCCAGGAGCACACCATGAACACCGCCACCGCCGAGATCAGCACCACCCACCATCCCGTCGTGTCGACGGACCGATGGCTCGCCGAGCGCAAGCTGCTGCTGGCGCGCGAGAAGGAAATCACCCGGCTGCGCGATCAGCTCGCCCGCGAGCGCCGCGCGCTGCCCTGGGTACGCATCCAGAAGGACTACGCCTTCGACACGCCCGAGGGCCGGCGCACGCTGGCCGAGCTGTTCGAAGGCCGCCGGCAGCTGCTGGTTCAGCACTTCATGCTCGGCCCGGGCTGGACCGAGGGCTGCCCGAGCTGCTCGTACATGGCCGACCACCTCGACGGCATGCAGGTGCACCTGATGCAGCGCGATGTCACGCTGCGGGTGGTGTCGCGGGCACCGCTGGCCGAGATCGAGCGCTTCCGCGCCCGCATGGGCTGGCGATTCCAGTGGGTGTCTTCGCACGGCAGCGACTTCAACCGCGACTTCGGCGTCTCGTTCACGCAGGAAGAGATCGCCAGCGGCAAGGTCCGCTACAACTACGTGACGCAGGCCTTTCCGGCCGAGGAGGCACCCGGCATCAGCGTGTTCTACAAGGACGACGCGGACCAGGTCTTCCACACCTACTCGACCTACGGGCGCGGGGTGGAAGTGATGATGGGGACCTACGACCTGCTGGACCTCACGCCCAAGGGCCGCGACGAACACAACCCGGGCCACACGATGGACTGGGTGCGCCACCACGACCGCTACGAAACCGCCGCGGCCGGGTCGTGCTGCGCCTCGCACCCTTGAACAGGCGAGCGGCTCATGGCAAGCCTCTGGCCATGGCTGGCGATCGCCGGCATCGGCGCGCTGCACGGCCTGAACCCGGCCAACGGCTGGATGCTCGCGGCCGCCTGGGGCCTGCGTTCGCATGACCGGACGCAGGCGCTGCGGGCCCTGCTGCCGATCGCGGCCGGTCACGCCGCATCGGTCGCGCTGGTGGCCGCGGCGGTGGCGTTCGGCCTGTCCCTGGACCGCCAGCTGCTGCAGGCCCTGGCGGGCGGCGCGCTGGTGCTGGTCGCGGGCCTTCGGCTCTGGCGCCGCCGGCCCGCCCGGGCCTGGGCGCCGACCGGACATGCCGGGCTGGCGCTGTGGTCGTTCATGATGTCCACCGCCCATGGCGCCGGCCTGATGCTGGTGCCGGCGCTGATGCCGCTGTGCATCGGCGCCGCGCCAGGCAGTGGCAGTGGCACCGGCGCGACCGGGCCGCTGACGCTGGCCCTGGCCGCCGTCGGCGTCCACGGCGCCGCGATGCTGGCCGTCACCGGTCTGCTGGCCAGCGGGGCCTGCCGCGGCTACGACACCGCGGCCGGCTGGCTTCGGCCGCTCTTCAACCGGGTTGCTTGGTGGTGCGCAGGTAGGGCTTGATGGTCTTGAAGCCGGGGAAGGCCTTCTCGGCCTCTTCGTTCGTGACCGCGGTCGTGATGATCACGTCCTCGCCGTTCTTCCAGTTGACCGGCGTCGCCACCCTGTGCTTGACGGTCAGCTGCATCGAGTCGAGCACGCGCAGGATCTCGTCGAAGTTGCGGCCGGTGGTCATCGGGTAGGTCAGCATCAGCTTGATCTTCTTGTCCGGCCCGATGATGAACACCGAGCGCACCGTGGCGTTGGTGGCGGCCGTCCGGCCATCGGAGGTGCCCGGCTCCTCGGCCGGCAGCATGTTGTAGAGCTTGGCCACCGCCAGGTCGGTGTCGCCGATCATCGGGTACTTGACGACCGCGCCCTGGGTCTCCTCGATGTCCGCGACCCACTTGCCATGGCTGTCGACCGGATCGACCGACAGGCCGATGAGCTTGCAGTTGCGCTTGGTGAACTCCGGCTCGATCTTGGCCATGTAGCCCAGCTCGGTGGTGCACACCGGCGTGAAATCCTTGGGATGCGAGAACAGGATCGCCCAGCTGTCGCCGATCCACTCGTGGAAGTCGATGCTGCCTTGCGTGGTGAGGGCCGTGAAGTTGGGGGCGGTGTCGTTGATGCGAAGGGACATGGCTGGCTCCAGTGGTTCGGGTGCGGAAAGGGGACCGAATCGAAGCATAGCGCGACGGCGGACGGCGGGAAACCCGTCCCTTGCACGCGCGCGGGCCTGAGCCAGGTCACCAGCTGTTGCGCAATTCGCGCAGCTTGGTGAACACCGTCTTCGGGTCCGGCTGGTCGGGCAGATCGGGGAAGGCCTCACGCAGCGCAGCGATGACGCTCGGGCTGCTCAGGCGCAGGAAGGTGTTGATCTGCTTTTCTTCCTGCAGCGTCGTGACCCGGGCCGTCGCCGGGTCCTGCGCGGCCACCTGCGGCAGCAGCGCCTGGGCGGCCGCGTTGTCGGGCTCGCGCGTGAGCGTGAAACGCAGGTTGTTCTCGATGTAGTCGTGGCCGGGGTAGACGCGCGTGTCGGCGGGAAGCCTGGCGAGTTGGTCGACGAAGCTGGCGTACAAGTCCTCGACGTTGCCGCCGTTGTGGCAGTTGCCCGCACCGGCGTTGAACAGCGTGTCGCCCGAGAACAGGGCCGGGCTGTCGGTGTGGGAGCGCAGGCAGATGTGGCACATGGTGTGGCCGGGCGTGTCGAGGCATTCGAGCTCGACGGTCCGGCCGACCTTGATCACGTCGCCGGCCTTGACGCCGCGGTCCACGCCGGCGATGCGCGAGCCCGACTGGTGGTGCGCGATCAGCTTGGCCCCGGTCGCCGCGACCACGGCCGCATTGCCGCCGGTGTGGTCGTGGTGCTCGTGCGTGTTGAGGATCTGCGTGATCTGCCAGCCCTTGTCCTTGGCGGCCGCCAGGCATTTCTTGTGGTCCAGCGGATCGATGGCCAGGGCCTCGCCGCTCTCCGGGCAGACGATGAGGTAGTTGTAGTTGCGGTAGGCGTTGCCGGTCCAGATGCGCTCGACGATCATGGGGATGCTCCAGGCTGTCAAAGAGATACGAGGCGGGAGCATACGTCGGGCGCCTGGACGCTGCGGGCGAAGGGGCAAGCCCCTCGCCCGCCCTCGCTCGCTCAGAAGCGGTCCGTCAGCCCCATCGCCGGATCGCTGACCGAATGCCGGCCGGTCTCCAGCCGGCCGGCCAGGCGGCGGTAGAAGGCGGGGTCGGCATCGCAGGTCACGACGAAGTCGTACCACTGGCCGCTGGCGTCCAGGCTCCAGCGCATGCGGGTGTCGTCGCCGCCCTTGACCCGGACGCTCCACGAGCCGTCCTTGTTGCCGTTGTAGCGGCCGCGCTCGTCGCGGTCGTCGTTGCCATGGCCGTGGTCGTCGTGGCGGTCCTTGCCGCCGCCCTCGAAGGCCTCGGGGCGCGCATAGAGCTTGTTGGACTGCACGGTGAAGCGGCAATCGCGGCGGCCGTCATTGCGCAGCTGCAGGTAGAGGTCGCCTTGGCGCCGCTCGTAGCCCACGCGGATCTCCGGCAGCGCCACGCCGCCGGCGCGCAGCCGGTTCAGGTCGCCCTTGAAGTGGCGGTGGAAGCCGTTCGGCCCCAGCACCCAGAGGTCGTACAGGCCGGCGTCGTCGGTCATCGACGCCCAGTCGCCGGCCAGCTGCTTGCCGGGCTCGACCATGTAGCGGCGCGGCAGCCGGTCCGACAGGTGCAGCTTGTCGTAGACGTGGAACACCGCCGCGGCCTGGCCGCTGTTGGCGAACAGCAGCTGCACGCGGCCGTTGAGCGCGTCGGTGCGCGCGCTGGCGTGCAGGTCGTAGGGCAGCGCCCGCGAGGGCCGCACGCCGGTGGCCTGCACCGGCAGCGCGGCATCGGCGGCCGGGGTGATCTTCGGCAGCGCCTGCTGCGCGGCGGTCAGCGCGTCGGCGTCGCCCTTGGTCGTGTGCCCGGCCAGGGTCGGCAGCGGCTCGTTGTTGGGGCGCTCGAAATTGAAGGCGCTGGTGAGGTCGCTGCAGACGGCGCGGCGGTACTTGCTGATCTGCGGCTCGACCACGCCGAAGCACTTCTCGAGGAACATCAGCGTCGACGTGTGGTCGCAGACCTGCGAGTTGACCCAGCCGCCGCGGCTCCAGGGCGAGACCACCCACATCGGTACCCGCGGGCCGGGGCCGTAGGGCCGGCCGTCGATCGCTGGCTGGCTCGTGGTGGCGGGTGCGAAGTCGTGGTACTCGACCGCCACGTCGGCATCGGCCAGCGTGCAGGCGCCGGCCAGCGTGCCGTCGGCATTGCGCGAGGGCACGGCCGGCGAGGGCAGGTGATCGAAGAAGCCGTCGTTCTCGTCGAAGTTGACCAGCAGCACGGTCTTGCTCCAGACCTCCGGGTTGGAGGTCAGCGCATCCAGCACTTCCTGCACGTACCAGCCGCCCTTGGCCGGGCTCGACGGCCCGGGGTGCTCGCTGTAGGCCGATGGCGAGATGATCCACGACACCGCCGGCAGGGTGCCGTTCCTGATGTCCTCGCGGAAGGTCTCCAGGAAGCCTTGCGGCATGGTGTTGCCGAAGCCCTTGGCCAGCGGGCTGAGCGCATCGTCGACCGACGCGTCATAGAGCGGGCCGGCAGCATCGACCGGCTGCGTGATGTCGGTGGCCGCCACGTAGACCGGGCGCCGCGCCGGCGGCATCTGCTCGATGGCGGCGCGCCAATGGCGGAAGCCCATCATCTCGTTGCAGCCGTAGTTGTCGATCAGGCTCTGGTAGACCTTCCACTTGACGCCGGCCTTCTCGAGCCGGTCGGCATAGGTGGTCCAGGTCCAGCCCTGGGTCGACGGGCCGATGTCGTTGCCGCCGTTGAACTGGTTGTTCAGCGCCGCCACCTGGACCTTGCTGCCGTCGACCGGGCTGATGCCGTTCGGGCCGTTGGTGCCGCTCCAGTAGAACAGGCGGTTCGCGATGGTGCCGGTGTGCATGCCGCAGTGGTAGTGGTCGCACAGCGTGAAGGCTTCGGCAAGAGCCCGCTGGAACGGGACTTCGGCGCTGTCGTAGTAGCCCATCGACAGCAGGTTCTTGGCATCCGGCCACTTGTACATGCGGCCGTGGTCCCACGCCGCCTGCGAATCGGCCCAGGTGTGGGGCGTGCTGCCGGCGCGCTGCGCGTTGCCCTTGCTCTCGTCGAGCCGGTAGGGCACGTAGGTGCTCGGCGGCGTGGTCTTGGTATAGCTTTGGTGGAACACGTTCTTGCCGTTGGGCGCCGGGACCGCCATGCGGTCGCCATAGCCGCGCACCCCCTTGAAGGTGCCGAAATAGCTGTCGAAGGAACGGTTCTCCTGCATCAGCAGGACCACGTGCTTGACGTCCTTGATGGTGCCGGTGTCGTGATGGGCGGGGATGGCCAGCGCACGGCGGATGCTGGGCGGAAAGGCGGCCAGCGTGGCGGCGGCGATGCCGGTGGTGGCGGAACTCTGGAGGAAGTTGCGGCGTGAGGTCATGTCAGGGCGAGTGTCGGGGAATATCGAGCGGGGGGTCAGGGGGCGTAGCTGACGCTGGGCTGGCTGCCCGCGTCGGCGGCCGTCGAGGCGGTGTCGGTCGTGGTCTTGGCGGCGGTGCCGGCCGCGGCGGCCGACGTGCCGGTGCCCGCGGCGCCGCTGCTGCCGCCGCCGCAGGCGGTCAGGGCGCAGGCCAGGGTCGACAGCGCAGCCAGTGCGCGAAAGGTGGGCCATGGGTACATAGGGGAACACTCCGTGTCTTGGAATCGTGGGGCGTTCAGCAGGCTAGGCGAGCGCCGTGACGTCGCGATGAAGCGACGATGACATCGCGCTGCGCGGACTAAGATCGGCGCCTCTTTCAACCACCGACCGGAGGTCACCATGGAAAGCCACATCGCCCCATCCATTGCGCTCACCCGGTCCGTCGCGTCCCACCTGGCTGGCTGAAGCTGGCGGCCCTGCGCCGCTCCACTGCCTCGCCGCCTCGAACCGCCCGAGTCCCAGCTGCCGCTGCCGGCACGTGCCGGCAGCGGCCCTGTCGTCTTTAGAAATCAAGGCAAGACCCATGTTTGGCAACGAAAGAGATTCGATCGCGGTCCACTACTTCGATCCCGAGGCCGCTTCACCCGAGGACTGGGCGAAGCTGCATTCATTCCGCCGCGCCCGCCATGGCGAAGACCTTCCCGGCGAGCCGGTGCTGCCCGACGCCGACTTCGAGCGCGAGTTGCGCCTGCATCGCCCGCTGGGCGAGTCGCGCCGCTTCATCGCCACCCGGCAGGGCGAATTCGTCGGCAACCTGATCCTGATGTTTCGCCGCGACGGCTCGCCCGGCTGCGAGGACTTCGCGGCCCACGTGGACGCGGCCGGCGGCGTGCTGCGTGCCTGTCGCCGCCAAGGAATCGGCAGGGCGCTGGCCAGGACGCTGCTCGCGTTCATGCAGGCGCAGGGCCGGACGACCGCCACCTTCAAGGTGCACCTGCCCGATGGCAACGCGTTCATGGCGGCACTCGGCGCCGTCGGCAAGTACCACAGCGCCGAGAACCGCCTGCGCCTCGATGCGCTCGATTGGCCGTCGCTCGCGCGCTGGCGCGAGGCGGTGCCGCTGGCCGCCGACGGACTGCGCTGGGAGGTGCACGCGGGGCGGGTGCCGATGGCGCGGCTGGGCCAGTTGATGGCGCCCTTCTCGGCGCTCATCAACGAGCAGCCGCTCGACGCGCTGGAGGTGCCCCGCATGCGCTACGAGCTGCCCGGCTACGTGACCTGGTACGAAGACATGGACCGCCGGGGCGGCGAACACTTCCTGGTGCTGCTGTGCCACGGCGACGAAGTGGCCGCGATGTGCGATGCGAGCTGGGACGCGCGCTTTCCGGAACGCGTCTACCAGCAGCTCACCGCCGTGGCCCGGCCCTGGCGCGGGCGTGGCCTGGCCAAGGCGGTGAAGGCCGCGATGCTGGATCTCGTCCACACGCGGCACCCCGGCGCTCGAACGATGATCACCCACAACGCGCACGCCAATGCGCCCATGCTGTCGATCAACGAGCGGCTGGGCTTCGCGCGGCATCGCGACGACCGCACCTACCAGCTCGACCGCGCGGTGCTGGCGTCGGCGCTGGCGCGCTAGGGTCGTGGCGCGCGCCCGCGCAGCCGCAGCAGGATCGCCGCGTTGTCGAGTTCACCCTCGCCCTGCGCCACGGCCTCCTCCAGCAGCTGCGCGTGGACACGCGAGAACGGCAGCTCCAGCGCCGCGGCACCGGCGCTGTCGAGCATCAACCGCACGTCCTTCAGGTGCTGGCGGATGCGCGAACGCGGCGCGAAGTCGCCTTCGACCATCAGCGGTCCCTTGATCCTGGCCGCCTCGGAACTCGCCGGGCTGGCCAGCACCAGTTCGAGGAACCGGCGGGGGTCGAGGCCCAGGCTCTGCGCGAAGGCCAGGCCCTCGGCGAAGACCGCGCGGTTGAGTCCCAGCACGAGGTTGGTGGCCAGCTTGGCCTTGGCGCCCATGCCGGGCGCACCGACATGGATCCAGCGGCTGGCGAGCGCCGACAGCACGGGCGCCGCCCGCGCCACGCTGGCGTCATCGGCGCCGACGAGGGCCGTCGCTTCGCCCTCGCCGATCTGCTGGCTCGAGCCCGAGAGCGGCGCCTCGACCAGGTCGATGCCGCGCGCATGCAGCCGGCGCCCCAGCGCCACCAGCTGGTCCGGCGAGCCGGTGGAACAGTCGATCACCAGGCCGACCCGGCTGCCGGGCCCCAGCAGCCCCGGCTCGCCTTCGAGCACCTGGAGCGCGCCGTGGGTGTCGAACACGGCGAGCACCACGGTGTCGACCGAGCGGCCCAGCGCCGGCAGCGAGCCGGCGCCCTCCCCGCCCGCGTCCTCGAAGGCCTGCACCGCCTCCGGCCGCAGGTCATGGCCCAGCGTGCGCCAGCCGGCTGCGCGCAGGCGCAGGCCCAGGGCCTGGCCGACCAGGCCGAGGCCGACGATGCCGATGGTGGCGGGCTGCATCTAGGCCTCCAGGGATGCGCCGCCGCAGACCTGGATGTCCTGCCCCGTGATCGCCGCGGCGAGCGGCGAGAGCAGGAAGGCCACCAGCGCCGCGACCTCCTCGGGCCGGATCAGCCGCCCCATGGGCGTCAGCCGGGGCTGCGACGACTGGCGCCGCGGGTCCTGCAGCATGGCGGTCTCGGTGGCCGCCGGCGAGACCACGTTGACCGTGACGCCCGCGGCTGCGACCTCCGCCGCCCAGCTGCGCGCCAGCGAAACCAGGGCCGCCTTGGTGGCCGCGTACTGGCTGCGGCCGGCGATGCCGCGCGCCACCCGGCTGCCCACCAGCACCACCCGCCCGCCGCCGGCGCCCACCATCCGGGGCACCAGCCGGTCGGCCAGGCGGGAGGCGGCGTCCACGTGCAGCCGCCACATCTGCTCGCCCGCGGCGCCGTCGAGCTGGCCGAGCCGGCCGACGCGCAGCACGCCGGCCGCGTGCACCAAGGCCTGCACCGGGCCCTGCGCATGCAGAGCGGCTTCGGTCGCGGCGGCGTCGCACAGGTCCAGCTCGACCGAACGGAAGCGGCGATCCTCGATCTGCGCCGGCGCGCGGTCGAGGCCGGTCACCGACCAGCCCTCGGCCAGCAGCGCACGGCTGATGGCCAGGCCGATGCCCGAGCTGCTGCCGCTCACCAGTGCCCGCCGTTCCTCACTCGACACGGATCTGCCCTTCGGTGATGATCTTCTGCGACTTGGCCATGTCGGCCGCCTGGAAGCGGGCGAAGTCCTCCACCGAGCCCGGCGTGAAGACCAGCCCCTGCTGCGTGAAGCGCTCGCGCAGTTCCGAGGCCAGCGCCTTGTTCACTTCGGCGTTGAGCCGCTTCACGATCTCGGGCGGCGTCTTGGCCGGCGCCCAGAAACCGTACCAGCTGTAGAACTCGAAGCCCGGCAGGCTCTCGGCCACGGTCGGCACCTCCGGCAGGCTGGCGGCGCGCTTGTCCGAGGTCACGGCGATCACCCGCAGCATGCCCGAGCGGTGGTATTGCAGCGAGCCGAGGATCGGGTCGATGAAACCGCCGATCTGGCCCCCGATCAGGTCCTGGAAGGCCGGCGCCGTGCCCTTGTAGGGCACCACCAGGTAGTCGATGCCGGCCGAGCGCTTCAACAGCTCGGTGGCCAGGTGCCCGGCCGATCCGATCGAGCCGACGGCGAAGGTCATCTTGCCGGGATTGGCCTTGGCATAGGCTTGCAGCGAGGCGATGTCGGTCACCGGCAGGCTCTTGCTGATCGCCACAGACAGCGGCGCCTTGGCGACCAGCGCCACCGGCGCGAAGTCCTGCGTCACCGCATACGGCACCGACTTCATGGTCATGGGGGCGGTCACGAAGGTGGAGGCGTTGAACAGCAGCGTGTGGCCGTCCGCCGCCGCCTTGGCGACCTGGTCGGCACCGATCACGCCGTTGCCGCCCGCCCTGTTCTCGATCACGAAGGGCTGGCCGAGCTGGTCCTGCAGCTTCTGGGCCACGGCGCGTCCCAGGGTGTCGAGGGTGCCGCCGGGCGGGAACGGAATGATCACCCGCACCGGGCGCGAGGGATAGGTCTGGGCCGACGCCGACCAGGCGCAAAGGCCCAGCACGACGGCGCCGAGCAGGCGGGTGGCGATCTTCATCCTGTTGTCTCCTGTTGGGTCGGCGCGTCCCGCGGAAGGCGCGCCATGGCCCTAATCTAGGAATGCGGGGCAATCAGGTCAAATAATGTTTTCTGACATTGCCATCAATCCAACTGATACCGTAGCGCATGGACCATCGACAGATCCAGTACTTCGTCTGCCTCTACGAAGAGGGCTCGGTGACCCGGGCCGCCCAGCGGCTGCATATCGTGCAGCCGGCGCTGAGCATGCAGATCGCGAAGCTCGAGGAGGAGCTCGGCCGCCAGCTGTTCGTGCGCGGCAGCAAGGGCATGACGCCGACCGAGCATGCGACCCACATGTACGCGCTGTTCCTGCCCGTGCTGGCGGATTTCGAACGGGCGCGGGCCCAGCTGCTCGCGACCAGCAGCGAACTGGCCGGGCACGCGCGCATCGGCCTGCCGGCCAGCATCGCGCAGGACATCCTGGCACCGGCGCTGCTCGCGTTCTCGTCCCGGCACCCGCAGGTGCGCGTCTCGGTGACCGAGGCCTACACCGAGGCGCTGGTGCAGGGCGTGGCCGCGGGCCAGCTCGACGCCGCGATCGTCAACAAGCCGCGGCGGCTGATGCTGAAGGCGCAGCCGGTGCTGCGCGAGGGCCTGGTGCTGGTCACCGCGACCTCGCACCGGCCGCTGCCGGCCCAGGTCGGCTTTCGCCAGGCCGTGAAGATGCCGCTGGTGCTGCCGACGCGCCAGCACGGCCTGCGGGCGATCGTCGAGAGCGCCTGCGAGGCCGCCGGCCTGCAGCTGCACTGCGCATGGGAGGTCGATTCGCTGGGCGCGATCATGCAGCTGGTGCAGCAGCGGCCCGAACTCGCCTCGCTGCTGCCGCGCACCGCCGTGCGCAGCCGGCTGGCGGAGGGCAGCCTGCGGGCGCACCGGGTGGTTGGCCCGGCGCTGGCGCGCGAACTGGTCTGCGTCTCGCATCCGACGCGGCCGGTCGCGCCGCCGGCGGCCGCCTTTCTCGAGGTGCTGATTGGGCAGATCCGCGAGAGCGGCGGGCGCTGAGGCCTACTTGGCGAGGCGGGCGGCCGTGTCCGCCGTGCCGACCCAGCGGCTGATCTTGCTGCCGTCCTTCCAGTTGAAGACCTGGACCCATTCGGTCTCGTGCACCTTGCCGTCCGGGCGCGCCCGGCCCTTGGTGCGGCCCAGCACCGTCACGTGGCCGGGGCCTTCGAGGAACTCGCGCGGCTCGAACTCCAGGATCTCGTCGGCCTGCGCCAGCTTGCCGAAGAACTCGGCCACCTGCTGCTTGCCCCTGCAGGTTCCGCCGTAGGGCGTGCCGGTGTCCGGGCTGGCCAGGAATCGCCATTCCACATCGTCGGCAAGGAGCTCGAGCAGCGCCGGAATGTCACGGCGGCCGAACGCGGCGTAGCCCTGCTTCGCAATCTCGGTGGGAGTACCCATGGCGACTCTTGTATGGATGCCTCCCGGCGATAGGTAGTTACCCGCGTCGTGTCGTGAAGAAGTCGGCTGCTGCCTTGTATCCGGCCTGTTGTGTGGGTGCTGAGTTGCCCCGTTTGCCCACTGGCCCCGATGTAATCCGCTGACGAGCGCCTCATCTCCTTGGCGGACTGTTGAAGTCCTGTTCGCCATTCAGGTTTGGCTCGTCTCGGTCTGACCTGTTTCACATCACGTCGTGTGTTGCTGCCCCAATCGCCTTCAAAGGCTCACATACCCTTTCTGTTCAGGCTGGTTGATATTCAGCTACGGTGTTCAGGCGCGCACTTGCGGCCTGCTACTCACGTAGCCCCGTTGGTAGTCCTGCTGCCTGGCCGTGACAGCCCAGATCGTCCTGGCCATCTTGGCTGCCTGCGCCACGATCACGACATTGGCCGGGCGTCTGGCCTGGAGTTGCTCCAGCCACACCCCCGGTTCCTTGGTATGCGTGAGTACCGAGCGCGCCCCGTGGATGAGCAAGGTGCGCAGGTAAGTGTCACCCCGCTTGGAGATGCCCAATAGCTTGACCTTGCCGCCAGTGCCGCGCTGGCTCGGCACCAGGCCCAGCCAAGCGCAGAACTCGCGGGCCGACTTGAAGGCCGTGGCTTCACCCATCGTGGCAACCGCGGCCGTGGCCGTCATCAGCCCGACCCCGGGGATAGCGGCTACGCGCTTCATGTCCGCATCGGCGCGCAGGCGCTGCGCTAGCCGCACTTCGATGGCCTTGATGTCCTCGGCAATCTTCTTGATCCGATGCGCCTGCTCGCGCAGGCTGTCGACCACGTACTGGGGGATGTCGTTGACCAGCGATTCCAAGGTCGCCTCGATCTCAGAGAACAGCGCACCCCTGCCTCGCGCGAAGATCGCGCCAAACTCGTAGAGCAGGCCCCGCAGCGCGTTGGTCTGCATGACCTTCATCCTCATGAGCAGTTCGCGCTGGCGGTGCAAGACCAGCGTGGCCTGCTGCTCCAACGTCTTCATGCCTACGAACTTCGTGCCCGGCTGCTGCACGGCCAGCCAGATGGCTCGGGCGTCAGTGGCGTCGGTTTTGTTGCCGGCCACGAAGGGGCGCACGGCCTTGGCATGAATCAGCCGCACGCTGTGGCCCAGCCCCGTCAACTGGCGCGCCCAGTGGTGCGCCCCGCCGCAGGCCTCGATGCCGATCAGGCAGGGCTGGCGATTGATGAAGTGCTCGAGCACCTTGGCACGCTTGAGTTGGACGCTGACGATCTCGCCCGAGTCCATGTCCACGGTGTGAAGCTGGAACACGCTCTTGGCGACGTCCAGGCCAACGACCTGCCGGCCGTCGATCAAGCCGATGATTTGTCCTGCACCTTGTGCTGCACTACGATTCATCTCGGACCCCCGATGGTGTTTGTGAAGACCTCGGTCTATCACGCATGGGCACTTCGATGCCGTATCCATTCGGGGGGTCCACCTTGCCCGCCCGGCAAGGGGAGCTCCCAGAACAGTCAAGCTACTCATCTGCGTGCTCCTGCTCTTCTTTCCCCGTAGGGAGGGAGGCATCCATTACATCTCCTTGCAGATTTGAGGGGCGAGTATTTTAGTACTGCATCATGTCGCTTCGTCATTCGACGACCACGACCTCTTCGAGCAAGGGCGCCGCGCTGGCCAGGGCCAGTTCGATCGCCGTGATCACGAATGGCGCGACACCCGGCGCCCGGAAGTCGAGCAGCAGCCTGCTCGCATGAATGGTGGCCTCGTTGGCATGCAGGAAGGCGACGATCTGGTCCCTCAGGGCGATCGGGTCCTCGGCGGCGCGCACCAGCGCGCGCGGAACGGCGCTCACCGGTGCCCGCGGGTGCAGCGAGCCGGGTTCGCCCAGCCGGTTGACGTCGTCCGCGAAGTCGCTCAGGGTCGTGCTGTCGATGCCGTATTCCCGCGCGTAGGTGCTCAGGGGCGCCAGCCCGCCCTCGGCGTAGGTCAGAACGTGGAACTCCTTGCGGCGGGGCCAGATGGCGGCCTGCGTGGTCCGCTCGATGCCGAAGGCGGACTCGGCTTGCTGCAGCTGCCGCGGCGGCGCGCGCAGGCGGATCGACGTCGGCGACAGGACCTCCACCGAGATCGATGCCGACACCGTGGCCGCCGCCTGGAACCAGTTGCGAAGGCCGACCCCGCCCATGATCCGTGGCGTTCCGTTGGTGTTGGCGCGGCGGTTGATGGTGCCGAGGATCGGCTGCGGATCGTCGCCCAGGAACATCTCGAGGGTCTCGCCGTCCTGGCCCAGCAGGCGCTGGGCCGCAACGCCGACATTGAAGAAGCCCTGCGCGAAGTAGGTGGGCTGGAGGGTGAACGTGAAGCCGCCGACGGCGGAGGCCGCGGGCTCGATCCCGTCCTCCTCGCCGCGGGCGCGCTCCTCGGGCGTCGCCGGGGGATGGACGCCGTCGTCCACCTGGCCGCCGTTCCAGGGCGGATCGATCACCCGGATGAGGTCGTCCTCCAGCGCGGCGGCCAGGTTCAGGTGGAACTGGCCATAGTGCAGCAGGCCGTTGTCGGGCAGGGCCAGGATCTCGACCGCCGAGCCGCGCTCGAGCAGGGCCCGGATGTTCTTGTGGTTGCGGGCGTTGGTGCTTTGCGTCGGCGCCGGCCTTCGGTAGCCGGCCATGCGCCGGGCCAGCGGCTGCACCGTCTTGCCGACATACATGACCTGGCCGTCGCACACGAACGCATAGAGGATGTTGCGCTGGGTCGAATGCCGCGCCAGCGAAAAGTCCAGCGCAACGCCGTCCAGGAGCCAATGCCCTGCAGGGTCGAAGCCGATTTCGAGCAATCTGTTCACGCGCGTGCCCCTTGAATCCGACGGCGGGCGAGCCGGCGCAAGCGTACGCCAAACTGCCGCCGGGTTGGCGCAGAATGCTCCGCCCGCGCAGCAAAAAATGGGGCTCGCGGCTTCATCACCTCGAGACAAGGAGACGATCATGGCATTCAATGGTTCGGCCATCGCGGCCGTTCTGGACGCAGCAGTCGCCAAGGGCGCCCTGCACGGCGTGGCGGCGGTGGTGGTCGATCGCAACGGCCAGCTGTTCCATCACGCCGCCGGCGAAGCGAATGAACGCAGCATGTTCCGCAATGCGTCGATGACCAAGGCGGCGGCCACGACGGCCGCGCTGCAGCTCGTGGAGCAGGGGCGGCTCGGCCTCGATGCCACCGTCGAATCGATCTTGCCGGAGTTCGCCCGGCTGCTGGTGCTCGACGGCTTCGACGGCGACACGCCGCGCCTGCGGCCCCCCGCCAGCCAGGCCACGGTGCGCCAGCTCATGACGCACACGGCAGGGCTGGGTTACTTCTTCACCAACGAGAAGCTGCTGCGCTACCACGCGGTGACAGGCGAGCCGAACCCGTTGTCGGGCCTGAAGCGCAGCCTGTCGGCCCCGCTGGTCAACGACCCGGGCACCGCCTGGGAGTACGGCGTCAACACCGACTGGCTGGGCCTGATCGTCGAAAAGATCTCGGACCAGAGCCTGGGCAGCTACCTGCGCCAGTTCGTCTGGGGGCCGCTCGGCATGAACGACTCGACCTTCGAACCCAGCCTCGAACAACGCGAACGCCTGCTGCGCGTGATGCAGCGCCAGCCCGACGGCAAGCTCGCGCCCTCGGCGCTCGACCTGCCGGCCAGCTCTGAATGGGAAGCCGCCGGCCACGGCTCCTATGGCACGGTGCAAGACTACGGCCGCTTCGTGCAGGCCTGGCTCAACGACGGCGCCGGCATCCTGAAACCGGCCACGGTCGAGCTGGCATTGCAGAACCACATCGGCCGGATCCAGCTGCCGGCGCTGATGAAGTCGACCGTGCCGGAACTGTCGAACGACGTGCCCGGACTGCCGGTCCCGCAGGGCTGGGGCCTGGGCTTCCATCTGACGTTGGCCGACCTGCCGGGCATGCGCAGCAACGGGACCGGCGACTGGGCCGGTGTCTTCAATTCCTACTATTGGATCGACCGCGCGAAGGGCATCGGCGGCGTGCTGATGACGCAGCTGCTGCCCTTCTTCGACATGCCCGTCGTCGAGACGCTGATGGGTTTCGAGCTGGGGGTGTACCAGCAGGTGGGCGCGGCCGTGCCCGCGGCCTGAAGCCGCGCCCTTGGGCTACTTCTGCACGCCGACCGAGCCCGCGCCCTGAGCCTGGCCGTCGAGCTTCGCGCCCGAGCCGGCCAAGCCGCCGGCGGAGCCCGCCACGCCGCCCAGCGTGCCGCCCACGGTGTTCGTCACGCCGCCGATCGCGCCGCCTGCGGTGCTGTCCAAACCGCCAGTGGCGGGTGCGTGCATCCCGGTACCCGCACCGACACCGGCTCCGGCGCCGACACCAACGCCTGCGCCCGTCTTGCCGCGAGCGGCCGCCGCGGCCGCGTCCGTGCGCACGCGGGCATCCGCGCCGGCGGTCTGCTTCGGAACCGGTTTGACGTTGGCGTCGACGCCGGCGCCGGCAGCGACGCCCACGCCCAGATTCGGCGTCGCGATCGCTTGGGCATGCGCGACTCCGCCTGCCGCCAAGGCGCCGGCCAGCAGAGTGCCGAGAAGGATGCGATTGGCGTGTTGTTGCTTCTTCATGGTGATTGTCCTTTTCAAGTGGATGGGTCTTGCTCGACGAACCGGCCCTCGGCCCGTGTTCTGCTCGAACCCTAAGGACCGGGGGCATGGCGCCCTGTGCGCCACCATCCCCGCTGCACGTGGGAACCGGCCGTCGGCGAGATCGAAGGCTGGCGCGTTCGGGTGCGTATCACGACCTATCATGTCGAGGCATGGAGACCCAGTACTACACCGCCTGCAGCCTGGACGGATTCATCGCCACGGACGACCATTCGCTGGAATGGCTGTTCCCGCTCGGCGACATCAACGACACCAGCTACCCCGTTTTCATCCGGGGCGTCGGTGCACTCGCGATGGGATCGTCGACCTATGAATGGATGCTGCGCCACGTCGTCGGTGCGGGGGCCGCATGGCCCTACTCGCAACCCGCATGGGTGTTCAGCAGCCGCGAATTGCCCGGTGTTCCCTCGGCCCCCATCCACTTCGTCCGAGGCGATGTGCGGCCGGTGCACGATGCCATGAAGCGGGCCGCCGGGGGCAAGAACATCTGGCTCGTCGGCGGCGGCGACCTGGTCGGGCAGTTTCATGACGCCGGACTGCTCGACGAAGTCATCGTCCAGGTCGGATCCGTGACGCTGGGCTCGGGCAAGCCCCTGCTTCCGCGTCGCATCGTGTCGCCGTCCTTGCAACTCACGGCGGCGAAGTTCGTCGGGCCGGGCTTTGCGGAGCTCACCTACTCGGTGCCTTCGGGCGCAGCCCCATCCAGACAGCCAAGCTGATATCTCCCATGGTCACCTGCTACCTGCGCTACCTCATCGATCCGTTCAAGCTCGAGGAATTCGAGCACTACGGCAAGCTGTGGATTCCGCTGGTCGAGAAGTTCGGCGGCAAGCACCATGGCTACTTCTTGCCATCGGAAGGCGCGAACAACATCGCGCTCGCGATGTTCACGTTTCCAAGCCTTGCGGCGTACGAGGAATATCGCACCTTGTCCGCGGCCGACGCAGAGTGCCAGACTGCCTTCAAGTACGCGGAAGACACGCGCTGCATCCTCAGCTACGAACGCAGCTTCTTCAGGCCTGTCTTCGGGTGAGCGCCCGCGGCTGCAACGCCACGTGAATCCTGTAAGCGATCGTCTCACGCGATCGCTTCGCTGCGGCCTACGGGCATCGACTCACGCCTGATTTGAAATGCTGCATCTCCGGCGGGAGCCACGCGCGGAGGGCGCGAGTGGCTCGCCGGGCCCAAGGAGCGAACCATGCCAGATGCCACCGGCCCGAGTGCCCCGGAGAAGGAGCCGACCTCCACGCCGACGCCCGTCGAAGCCTCGCGCCGCGGCTTCATTCGAAACGCGATCCTCTACGCCATGTTCGCCGGCACCGGCGTCAGCATGTATGGCTGCGGCGGCGGAGGTAGTGGCGGTGGCGGCGGCCTTGTCGGAGGCGCTGGCGGCACGGGAAGTACGCCACCCGAGACGTCGCCGACCTTCGTCCACGGCGTCGGCAGCGGCGACCCGCTTTCCGATCGCGTGATCTGTGGACCCGCGTCACGGTCGCCAGTCCCGGAGCGCTCAACCTGAGCTGGGAAGTCGCCAGCGATTCCAACTTCGGTGCCATCGTCGCGCGAGGCACGGTCGGCACCGGGCCCGAGCAGGACTACACCGTCAAGGTGGATGCGACCGGCCTGCGGCCCGCGAGCGTGTACTTCTATCGCTTCATGCTCGGCGCCGAGCTCTCGCCCGTGGGGCGCACGCAGACGCTGCCGGTGGGCAGCGTGTCCCGGCTTCGTCTCGGCATCGTCTCGTGCTCGAACTTTCCGTCGGGCTATTTCAATGTCTGTGCCGATCTCGCCAAGCGCACCGACATCGATGTCGTGTTGCACCTGGGCGACTACATCTACGAGTACGGCCCGCTCGGCTATGCCTCGCAGCTGGCGATCGCGATCGACCGCGAATCGGCGCCGTCTCACGAGATCCTGTCGCTCGAGGACTATCGGCAGCGCCATCGCCAGAACCGCGCGGACCCGGACCTGATCGCGCTGCATGCCAAGGTACCGGTGATCGCCATCTGGGACGACCACGACGTGGCGGACAACGCTTGGTCCGGCGGGGCGAAGAACCACGACCCGGCCACCGTGGGGAGCTTCGCCGCCCGGCGCGCCGCGGCGACACAGGCGTTCCGCGAATGGCTTCCCGTCCGCATGCCCGATCCGGCCGACTTGCAGAAGATCTATCGCTCGTTCGACTTCGGCACGCTGGCGTCGCTGCACATGCTCGACACGCGTCTGATCGGCCGCGACGAGCAGGTGAGCCTCGACAGCTATGTCGCGGGCGGTGCTTCCGCCCCGACGCGCCAGCTGCTCGGCCCCGACCAGTCCGCCTGGTTGTCGACGCGAATGGCCGCTTCCGGCGCGACCTGGCAGGTGCTGGGCTCGCAGGTCCTGATGGCCCGCATGGAGATCCCGCTGAGCATCGCCAGCGCCTTCAACGCGCAGACCCTCGGCGCCTTCCTGCTGGCGCAGTCGACCCCCGAGCCGCTGCGCAGCGACGAGCAACGCGCACTGCTGGCGCAGCGGCGTGTTCCCTACAACCTGGATGCATGGGACGGCTACCCGGCCGCGCGCGAGAGCGTGCTGGCCGCCGCGCGCTCCATGGGCAAGAACCTCGTCTCGCTCGCCGGCGACACCCACAACGCGTGGGCGAGCAACCTGACCGACGCCAACGGCCAGCGCGTGGGCGTGGAGTTCGCGACCGCCTCCATCTCGTCGCCGGGCTTCGAGCGCGTGCTGCCCGTCATCAGCAGCACGGTGCTGTCCGATGCCTTCCCGAAGATGGTGAAGGACCTGCGCTATGCCGAGACGAGCAAGCGCGGCTATGTCATCATCACGCTGACGCCCGCCGAGGTCCGCGCCGATTTCATGGAAATCAGCACCGTGCTGAGTCACGACTACAGCACTCGGACCGCGATGAGCCTTCATGCCCTGCCGGGCGCCAGCGGCCTTGATGTGCTGCCGGCGTAGCAGGAAAGGAGGTCCATGATCGAACGCATTTTCTGGATTGCCCTGTGGCTGGCCTGCGGAATGTTGGCCGCTTACGAGATCGGACTGCGCAACACAGCGGTCGAGAGCGACCCTGCCTTGGCGGTGTTCTATGCGGCGGTGGGTGCGTTGGGGCTCTGGATGATGGTCCGGCGCGCGGTTCGTGCAAGGCGGCCGTCGCGTCTGGTTCTCCCATTGGCGCTGAGCCTCGCCGGTCCGGCCGGCATCGCCTGGCTCACCCATCAGAGGAAGCCTCCCCCGGAATGGATCGGCACCCTCTTCGGCGCCTCCACATTTCTTGCTTTCTCCGGCTGCGTCATCGTGGTCGGGATGATCATTGCGTGGCGGCGGCGCGAGTCGGATCGCGATCGACACCACAGGGCGTTGCGGCAGTCGGTACGACAGCAGTTGGAAGAGCGGCCGTCTTCGGGGCCGATGCAGGAGATCGCCGACGAGCTTGAGCATCCGCCCGCAGTGGATGACGCGGACCTGCTGCCTGCGCGAACAGTGAAGCGCTGAGATGGGTGGCCCAGCCGTGCTCGGCCGCAGCGGGTAACCTCCATGGCGATGAGCCAGCCAGAACCTCGCCCCGCCTCCGTCTGGAACCGCTTCTGGTCTCCGAAGAGCTTCCTCGAGCGGTTTCCGCCCGAGGCCTCCGACGAAGAGGCAGAAGCCATCGCGCAACGCAACGATCTCTGGCTCAAGACCTACATGGACATGTACATCCTCCGCTGGGGCGCGCTATGGGCGGCCTCGGTGGTGGTGGCGCTGCTCCTGCTGGAAGCAGGGGGCCTGCTGTTCGCACTGGCCCTGGCGGTGAACCTCGCGGCGTTGGTGGGGCTGGCGGCGATGATCGCGACCTATCGGCGGGCGGCGCGGGCTGTGGTGGGGCGGACTGGGAAACTCAAGTAAGGCATCCCGTTGATCGTCTGAGTTCATCGCCACGGGCAGCAGTCTTTCAGTTCGGCTTTCGTTGTCCCCTCGACACCACGAGCGCGACACCGCCCATAGCAGTGCGTCGGGGCGTCAGCCTATCTGGACAAAAAACCGGTGCACCACTGCTGCTCGCAGGGCACGCCGTCGTGGTTTCCGTCCATTTGAGTACCGGGACAGTTCTTCAGGAAGAACTTGGCTTCGCTGCAGGATGTCATCTGCGAGCAATGGGTCCGACCGTCGCATCTATAGCCGCCCACCACCGGCTCGGCGATGACGGCCTCCGCAGACGGCAGCGCGGCAGCCGGCGCAAGCCGCGCCGAATGACGTTGGTATTGCGAATAGCCGTAGGCCCCGATGACGACCACGATCACGAAGCCGACGAGGGCGCCGATCGGCGAGCGTCTCCCGTCAGCCGCAGACCGCGAAGGCGAACGCGGATACGTGGACGGCTTGCCAAGTGCTTCCCGATAGACGTTCACCGCTTGCGGCCTCCCGTCCTTGCCGCGACCCAGTTCGTAAATGACCGTCTCGCCCACAGTGGGCCGGGATCCGTCCCTTGGGAGCGCGCTGATGTGGACGAACAGTTCGCGGCCGCCGTCTCGCGGCGCGATGAAGCCGAAGCCACGCTCGTCGTTCCAGCTTCTGAGTTTTCCGGTGAGTGCCATGTTCGACCAAGCGTTGTTGCAGGAGGTGCCAGCGCCGCAAAACTATACCGACAGTTTTCGGCGTGCTGCTCGGCCGGGAGGTGGGCGTACGTCAACGGACGCCGTACGGCGCGAACACTTCCACAGTCCAGTCGACAAAGGCGCGCAGCTTGGCGCTCGGGTGCCGACTGGACGGGTAGCCTATCGACACGGGCATCGGCGGCGGCTCCCAGTCGGCCAGCAACTCGACCAGTGCCCCACTCTCGACGTGCGGCTTCGCCATGAACGCAAAGGTCTGCGCCACGCCAAGCCCCGTCAGTAGCGCCGTCAGGTGGGCCGTGCTCTCGTTGACCGCAATGACGGCATGCCCGTTGATCTCGATGCGCTCATCGCCGCGCTCGTAGTGCGGAGGAATGTAGCGCCCCGTGCGCGACGAGAAATAGCTCACCACCCGGTGTCCGTCGAGCAGGTCGGCCGGCGTCGCGGGCACGCCGTGGCGCTTCAGGTAGTCAGGCGTCGCGCAGGTCATGTAGGACATCTGAGCGACGCGACGTGCCACCAGCGACGGGTCGCTCAGCACCCCGCCGCGAAGCACGCAATCCACCCCTTCGCCGATCAGGTGGACCGGCCGGTCACCCACGCCGAGTTCGAGCAGGATGTCCGGGTAGCGCGCGTGAAACGCCGGCAGCCTGGGGATCAGGATCCGGTTGGCCAGCGAGGAGCCGATGTCCACACGCAGCCGGCCTCTGGGACGGGTCTGTGCATTCGTGACATCGGCCTCGATGTCGTCGATCTCGTCCAGCACCCGCAAGATGCGCTCGTAGTAGGCCGCGCCCTCGGGCGTCACCGTGACACGCCGCGTCGTGCGCTGCAGCAGCTTCACACGCAAGTGGCTCTCCAGTTGCTGAACGAGCTTGGTCACGCTGGGCTTCGGCAGCTGCAGCAGATCGGCCGCCCGCGTGAAGGTGCCGGCTTCGACGACCCGGGCGAAAACGCGCATGGCTGCGATCTGGTCCACCGCCAGATTATTGGCGATCTGGAAATAAACATGTCCGGTTCACCGTCTTGGTCGCCTCAGGCTCGAAGCCGACACTTGCCGGCAAGCGATCCAAGCCCTATCGCGATGCCACCGGCGCAGGACGCACGCAAGCGTCAGCGTTCCAAGCACAGGGCCAACCAGCCGAAAAGGAAATATCGAAATGACCACCAAGATCCAACAAGTTCTGATGACGGGCAAGACCCATACGACGGCCAGCCGCCGCGAAGGCGGCCCGCGCGACGATGCGCACGTCGACATCCGGATGTCGACGCCCGGAAAGACCGGCAATGAAATCGTGCTCGAGGCGGTCGAGCTGCATCCCACCGCAGAACAGTTGTTCGCCGGGGCCTGGTCGGCCTGCTACACCGGCGCGCTGGGCGTCGCAGCCAAGGCGAAGAAGGTGGCGCTGCCCGCCGACATGGCCGTCGACATCGAAGTCGACCTCGGCCAGACCGGCGGTGCGTACTTTCTCCAGGCCCGGATCGATGTGCGCATGCCCGGCGTCGCACATGACGTGGCCGAGGCCATCGCGCATGCAGCGCATCAGATGTGCCCTTATTCGAAGGCCGTCCACGGCAACATCGACGTCGCCACGAACGTGATCGCCGCGGAAGCCCTGGCTGCGCAATAACTCGGCCTCATCAGAGACCGAAGCTCGCTGTCGACTCGACAGCGAGCGCGACGAATCACTCATCCTCCTGGAGAAAACAATGTCCAAGCCCCTCTCTGACAAAGTAGCCCTCGTCACCGGCGGTTCACGCGGCATCGGGGCCGCCATCGCGCGCCGACTGGCGCACGACGGCGCCGATGTCGCCATCAGCTATTCGGCCTCTCCCGACCGCGCTGAAGCGCTGGTCAAGGAACTGCAGGATCTGGGCGTGCGCGCCGCAGCCTTTCAGGCCGACCAAGCCGATCCGCTGCAGGTCGAGGCGCTGGTCAACGACACCGCTCGCCGTTTCGGCAAGCTCGACATCCTCGTCAACAACGCCGGCGTGTTCGTGGTCGGCCAGGTCGGCGCGCCAGACAGCGACGTCGCCGCCCTGGAACGCCAGTTCGCCATCAACGTCGGCGGCGTGGCCGCTGCCGTGCGCGCCGCAGTCCCACTGATCAGCGACCATGGCCGCATCATCTCGATTGGCTCCGGCGCCGCCGATCGCACGCCCTGGCCTGGTGTGGCCGACTATTCGGCGACGAAGGCAGCTGTGTCCGCCTACACCCGCGGCTGGGCGCGCGACCTCGCCCCGCGCGGCATCACCGTCAACACCGTGCAGCCAGGCTCGATCGACACAGAGATGAACCCGCAGGACGGCGACTTCGCCGCCGTGCAGAAGGCAGCCATTCCGCTCGGCCGCTATGGCCGGCCCGAAGAGATCGCGGCGGCGGTCGCCTTCCTCGCAAGCCCCGACGCCGGGTTCATCACGGGCATTTCACTCGATGTTGATGGAGGCGCTGCGGCGTGATCTTCAAACCCGGCCGGCGGGGGCGCAGCGGGAGCGGTCCTCCGGCTAGGCGGA
Organism: Variovorax sp. J31P179; assembly: GCF_030316985.1. Classification (NCBI taxonomy): domain Bacteria; kingdom Pseudomonadati; phylum Pseudomonadota; class Betaproteobacteria; order Burkholderiales; family Comamonadaceae; genus Variovorax; species Variovorax sp. J31P179. Next base: position 173,512 of record NZ_JASZYL010000007.1, read on the forward strand.
GGCGGACGACTGCAAGCCGCCGCTCTTTCCTGCCTCAGTCGGGCGTCTGGGCGACGTTGGGGTTGTGGACGGTGGCACCACCATCGAGTGGCGAGCACTGGGCTTGCACAGTGCTCTTGTTGCATTTCGACTCGCGAACCTGCGCCCACAGGGGAGTGCAGGCCACGACCAGCACGATCACGGCCAGGCGTTTCATGCTCAGTATTGGCGCGAACGCGTGCCGTACGCGCCGGTGTACGGGTTCACATTGCCCTGGGTGCTGTAGTTGTCGTTGACCGTACCGTTCGGGCTCGACTGGTAGTGCGGCTGCACGTAGGTGCCGTTGCTCGTGGTGTAGCCTCGGTGGTAGACCTGCGCGGATGCAGCGAACGATGCGGCGATGACGGCCGCGGCGATGATGATCTTCTTCATTTCAGTTTCCTGTTGGTGGTCCGAGCCCGGGCTTCGGGTCGGGGGAGAACTTCCCACGATGCACGCTGCGACGTGCATCAGGTGAGGCTCGCTTGGGCGATTGGCGAAGGCAGCTTGAAAGCTGGGTCGGAATCGCTGAAGCCGAGTCTCGGTTTCCGACTGCGGAGGGCGCCCCTCCCTTTCGGAGGGGGACGTGGATCGCCGACGATTGAACCTGCGATCGCGTGACAAAGTTCCGGTCCGCAGCAGCCAGCTGATCGGCATCGCGCCCACAGAATTGGGGATTCGAGCACCGGCGCTTGTGCCTAGGCTACTCGGCGCTGCAACAACCGGCCCAGGCGCGCCCGCGGGCCCGAATTTCCAACGAGGAGGAAGTCGATGTCCGCAAATCCGAACGCGAGCTGGAATGCCTTCGATGTCTGGCGCCAGTGGATGCAGCAGCCACCTGGTGCCTTCGTTCAGCCCATACTGCCCGGCTGGTCGCTGAACATCAACAGCAACAATTCCACGGCACCCGAGACCGAGGTCGACATCGTTGCCAAGCACAGCTACGGTCGCCAGATCGGCCGGATCTCGGATGCTCTTCGGGTATTGATCCAGGATGCGCACCCCGAGCCGCCCGAGACCGGACCACTGAAGGACTTCTTGACGATGTGGAACGACATCGAGAAAGTGAAGCTCGAAGGTGCGTCGGAACGACTCGGGCGGATTGCCTCCGACCTGGCGTTGCTGAAGGACAAGGACCGAGACCGATACCGGAAGCTGCGCGATGCCTTGGGGCGAGCGCTGAAGCAAACCGAATAAACGGCTTCGGCGATGGCCTTGACCACCCTCGTCCGAATCATCCGGTCTTGTTCGTGCGTGCCGGATTTCGATCAGTAACGCTGGGCCTCCGTCGTCCTCCCATCACCACAAGCGCGACGCCACCCATCACCAGTGCAATGCCAACCAGGGTTGCCGCCGCTGGTACCTCCTTCAAGAAGAGCATGCCGATCAAGACGGCGAAGCCCGGTGCGAGAGCGCCGAAGATCGCAGCCCTGGGCGCACCCAGCCGGCGCACGGCCTCCGTGTAGAAGTACATCCCCAGGATGGCCACCGCGATCCCCTGCGCGACCACCTGGAACGCCACGGCCGCAGGTGGTGCCGAGAAGAGGTTGGGCTTCAGCCAGATGAAATAGACGGGCGCGAACAAGACGGCGGAACACACGTTCACCAAAGCGGTCGCATGCCAAGGGCTGACGCCGGAACGCCGCTGGGCGGTCGTGAAGCTGGCAAAGCACAGGCCGGCCAGCAGAAACAACAAGTCACCCCGCCACTCGCCCGCCGCCCGGTTCGCGAACAATGCATAGCCGCCGATGCAGAACACGCCCGCCACGACCACCACCATGCCTGCCAACTGCGGCTTTGCGAACCGCTCTCCGAAGAAGAGACCGGACAGCACCGCGACCCAGATCGGCATGGTGCCAATCATGAGCGTGGCGACATGCGACGCAGGCGCAAACTGCATGCCCACCGACCCGAGCATCATGAAAGGAACGCCCGCACCGAGCACCATCACGAGCAATCGCACGACGCCGATTCTTTCGATCCCGAAGCCGTTTCGAACCAGGATCGGCCACAGCAAGAGCGCCGAAACACCGAAGCGCAGAAAGGTCACGTCGTGCGGCCCCAAAGTGGTGGTGACGGCAAAGCGCGTGGCGACCGACCAACTCGACCAGATCAGCGCGACAGCGAGGCCGCAGAGCACCCCAAGGATGATGGCCCGTCGACCGCCGGAGCCGGCCTGCGAATGATTTATTACCGCGGCCACCTCATCTTCCCTTGCGCAAGATCTTGATGATTCCGATGGCGTCGTCTTGCGCCAGCCCGGCCGCCATCGCCTCGGCGAACAACGAGCGATTGACCGTGGCGATCGGCAGCCACACGCCACGTTGAGCCGCCTCCTCGCAAACCAGACCGATGTCCTTGGCCACGTGGCGAATGGGCGCCTGCTGCGTGAAGTCGTCCGCCACCAGCTTGGCGACCTTGGAACGCAACACGTCGTTGGCAAGCGGCCCCGCCTGGGCCATCTCCAGGAACAGCGGCACGTCGAGGCCAATGCCTGCGGCGAAGTGCGTTGCCTCGGAGATCGCCTCGAAGCATGCGATCAGCAAGAGTTGGTTGGCGAGCTTCATCCGCATGGCGGTCGGAACCGGTCCGCAGCGCACCGTCTTCTTGCCGACGGCATCGAAGATCGACTGGACGTCGTCGATGTGGCTCTCTTCTGAAGACGAAGCCAGGATGACCAGTTGCGCCGTCTCCGCTGGCTGCCTGGAACCCGAAACCGGAGCCTCGACGTAGCGCGCGCCGACGGCTTCGAGGCTCTTGGCAAGCTCGACTGAATAGGCCGGCGCAACAGTGGCCATCAACACGATGGTCTTGCCCCGCGCCGGCGCCCGGATCGCGCCTTGCGGCGTACGCTCCAACGCCTGGTCGACTTCCAGGTGACTGGGCACCATGAGGATGACGGCCTCGGAAACCTCGATGGCTTCGCGAGCGGACTCTGCAACCTGGATGCCCAAATGGCCTCAGGGGATCGCATCGGCTGGGTGTTCGGTTGTAGACCGTGACGCCATGCCCTGCCTTGTGGAGATTTCTAGCCATGGGTTCACCCATGACACCGATGCCGACTATTCCAACTTTCATGTGAGAGCTTTCCTTTGCCGCTTTAACGGACCGATTTAGGCTGTACTCACTTTAGGCAAAACCCCACTTTCTAGAAAACGAGTTATTGAGAACGAAAAGTTCGGAACGGGCGATGTATGGAGCTATCTGATCTTCAAGTGTTCAGGGCAGTGATCAAGGCCGGCGGCATAGCGCGCGCGGGGGAAGTGCTGCATCGTGCTCAGTCGAGCGTGTCAGCGCGCATTCAGGTGCTGGAAGAGAAGTTGGGCGTGGAGCTGTTCACGCGGGAGGGTCGCAAGATGCATCTCTCGCCGTCCGGCCGAATCCTCGCGACCTACGTGGACCGCTTGCTGGATCTGGCCAGCGAGGCCGCGAGTGCTGTTCGGATGGATCGACCCATCGGAGTGATGCGGCTTGGCGCCATGGAGAGCACGGCGGCGGTACGTCTGCCGGAGCCGCTTGGTCGATTTCACGAGCGCTACCCGGAGGTCGCGCTGGAGCTCTACTCAGGGAACCCGCAGCAGCTGATCGACCAGGTTGTCGATGGCAGTCTCGATGCGGCACTCATCGCGGAGCCGGTGACGGACCGCAGGCTGGCGTCGATGGTCATCTATGACGAACTGGTCATCGTGGCCGAGTCGAAGCACGCCACGATCTCGGGACCGAAGGACCTGTCTTCGACAACGATACTTGCCTTCCATCCCGGCTGCCCACATCGCAAACGACTCGAAGACTGGTTTGCGCGCGCGCACGTGACGCCGGAGCGCATCGTCGAAGTCGCCTCGTACAACCTCATCCTCGGCTGCGTCGCGGTCGGCATGGGGATCGCGCTGTTGCCTCGCAGCGTGCTCCAGGTCTATGCGGAGCGCGACCGGCTGAGCGTTCACAAGCTTCGCTCGACATTCGGGCATGCGAAGACCTGCCTGATCTGGCGCAAGGAGGCGCCTAAGGCGAATGTGCTTGCGCTGTCCTCGGTGTTGCTCGAACAGAGCAGAACTCAGCCTGCGACCAGCGAAGCGAAATCGAAACCAGGATGAACTTGGGCCGATCGGCCGCGGATGCTCTCAAGGGCGTCGAAACGCCGCCGATGGCCGCTCACACGGGCACCGCATTCGCCACGATCAACCGCGAGGTCGCCCGCGTCGCCCCCACATAGAACAAGCGCATCTCCTCCAGCGGATCGCCCTCCTCCGCGGTATTGCGATCACCACCCGCCACGGCCTGCCGCGCGCCCATCACCGCCACCACCGGAAACTCCAGCCCCTTGCTCGCATGCAGGGTCATCACCTTGATGGTGTCGGCCAGTGGGTCGAAGTCGCGCGCGCCCTTGCGCACCTTGTGCGGCAGGCGGCGGCGGTTCAGTGCCTTGGCGCATTCGTCCATCAGCGCCCAGCTGCGGCACAGCACCGCCATGTCGCCCCAGGCATGGCCTTCGTTGTGGGCGCTGGCCATCAACTCGGCGATGCGTTCGGCCTGCTCGCGTGGAGTCGGCAGGTCGATGACGATCGGCTCGGCGCCGTCGCGGCCGCAGCTCACGGGGTGCGGCAGCGGGATGCCGTCTTCGTCCTTCTCCTGCACGCGCAGCAGATCGGTTGCCATCGCGCTGACGGCCTGCGGGATCTGGCGGGTGTTGCGGTAGTTGATCTTCAGGATAGTGGTGCGGCTCTGCGCCTGCACGCCCACGTTCTTGAAGCTGAAAGGCTTACCGCCGCGCCGCTTGTCATAGATGCTCTGGGCATCGTCGTACAGCAGCAGGCTGTTGGTGTGCGGGTCGACCATCTGCGTGACCAGCTCGAGCCATTCGGGCGCGAAGTCGTGGCCCTCGTCGACCAGCACCGCAAGGTACTGGCCCGATGGGATCATGCGGCGGTCGACGCCGTCGATGACGTTCTTCACCATCTGTTCCATGAACGGACCCACGGGCAAGCCATTGGGCGGCAGCGGCTGGCCGAAGGCCACCAGCTGGTCACGGCACCGCTTGCGGAAGTGCCGCACACTGCACGCGGCCGGCCAGTTGCTTTGCCTGCATCACGGCCTGCAGCTTGACCGCCAAGCGGCTGGTTGTAGCAAAGCACGAGCACCGGCTTGTCCGCGTCGGCGCCGGCAGCCGCCTTGGCCAGGTACTCCGCTCGGTAGCCCAGGATCATGGTCTTGCCGGAGCCGGCCACGCCGTGGATCGCGCGATGGCCGACGCCGAGGCTGCGCGCCAGCTGCTCCTGCTGCAGGTCCATCACGCGCAGGAAGTCGGGGATCGGTCACGCACACGCCGCATCGAACTGCTTGCGCGTGATGCGCGTGAAGACCACGCCGTAGCTCCACGGGAAGTTGAGCAGGGCTCGCCACTTGCCCTCGTGAACGATCGGCTGTGCGTCGCGCTTGAGGGCATCGACCACCTGCAGCGTCTGGTGGCGGGCGAAGAGCTGGGCATCATGGCGTTGTCGAGTTCAGGCCGCACGCGACGTCACGATCAATCAAGCGGGAACTGTGCAATTTGTCCGAGCCCGGGCGTGCGGCCGAAGCGCCATCATGGGAAGGTCAAGTCCAAACCGAGCATCCTGCCAAGCCCGAAGGTCAGGAGCCAGAGGCCCAGGAGCGACAGCGCGAAGACTGCGGCCACCTTGCCACCCGCGCGTAGCACCGCGCCGCGCTTCTCCTTCCCCTTCTCCTGCTTTCCTCGTTCGTAGTGCCACTTGATGGCGAAGAACATGCACGTGCCGAACACGAGAACCTTGAACGTAACGAAGACTATAGGTACCCAATCCATTGTTTCGAGTATTCCTAGGTTATTGCTTGCCATCATCCATCGCGAGCAGCACTACTTCAAAACGCTGCCGCGGCTGCTTGTGGCCACCCGACGCGATAGCCGCTTTGGGTGTGACCGATAGTCTTGCGATAAACGTCTGACGTGCATAGGTTCAGAATCCGTGAATTTCGCCGTATCAGACGACCTGTGCCCGCACGCGATATGCGCTCTACGAAAATGCGCGAGTGCCGATTCGTTCGGGTCTGAAGACGGTGGCGCCGTTGGCGCCGCCTTCTTGGCGACTCGCTGCGGCCGTTGCGGCCGTTGCGGGCTCGACGGACTTTAAGACTTTTGTGAATTGCGCAATACCCGATCGCGCCGTTCAATGCAACTTAGGCAGTATGCGGCGCCGTTGCGACGGGCGCACGCTATCGAGCGCCGACGCGATCTAATTCATCGCCCGAAATTCTCGGCGCCCGCCTTTCGCTCGTTCAACTGGCAGGCATCGCCCGAACCAGAAGCCGCCAAAGCTGCTCATCGAAGTCCCGATCCACCGCCGCCTGCCCCGTGCGCACGACGACGAGCTTGCGGCTCGGCACGACGAACAGCCTGCGGTCCAGCGCGCCCATCGCAGCCACCATGTCCGCAGGAGCGGCCGCGACCAACGGACCGGGCCGACGCCGCGCATTGGCGCCCACACCCACGGTCGCAGCGCCACCGTTGAGCCACCAGAGCCGTCCATAGGATGGATTCGTCTTCGTCCGCACGAAGAGCGCATCGAGCTGCGCCTTGGAAATCACGCGCACGCCCGCGTCCGTCACTCCGCCGTTCAAAACGACCTGCCCCATGCGGGCGATGTCCCCCGGCGTCGTGACCAGGCCAGTCGGATTGCCGACATCCGCCATCAGCGCCGGCCGCTTGCGCCAGGTCGTGTCATTCATGCCGGCGGGGCGCGCGAGCCAGGCTTGCGTGATCTCGGCCAGCGGCTGATTCGCCGCCGCTTCCAGCACCGGTTTCATCACCGCATAGCCCGGCGTGTTGTAGAAGAACTTCGTGTCAGGCGCCGCGTCGAAGCTCAAGTCTTCCTTCAAGCCCGAATTCATCTCCATCAGGTTGCGCACGGTGATCGCGGCCTCCTGCTGCGGCGTCGCCTTCGACCAGCCAGCGCCGATGTACGACGACACGGGCCGCGACACGTCCAGCAGGCCCTTGTCGACCGCGATGCCGGCGAGGATCGCGACGAAGCTCTTCTGCTGCGAAGCGACGTCTTCCAGCGTTGCGCCGTCCGCCGCCGTGCCGTGCACGAAGGCGGCGCGGAATCCCCTGGCATCCGCGGCCGGCGGCCAGAGTTTCTCGGCGATGAGCTTGTCGTCCTGGATGATGACCAGGCCGGTCGATTTCTGGCGGGCGACATAGTCGATCAGCGCGTCCAGCGCCGCGGTGTTCCAGCCCGCGGCGACCGGGTCGACGCGGGCCGGCTCGGCGCGTGGCGCGCCGGCCGGCATCGCGATGGCGCACAGCGTGGCCAGCGCCACTGCGCAGAAAGTTGCCAGGGATCTGCGCACAGGCCCGCTCACCGCGTGAGCGCATGGACCAATGGCCTCTGCTGCCTGGATCGCGCGCAGGCCTGCGTCATGCCGGGTCCCAAGGGGTCTTCGTTCGCATCGTCTTGCGCAGCCGCTCATTCGACTGGAGCGGCATGTCCAACCGCGCCAGGAACGCGGCATAGGCTTGCGGACTGGCGGCGACGAGAACCTGGTCGAGCAAGGTTTCCTCCGCGGCTGCACGGGCGGCGTCCAGCATGAAGTCGGTGCGGTTCTTGCCGCGTGCCCTGGCTGCCCGATCGATCAGGTCACGCTCCTCGGGCTTGATGCGGATGTTGAGAGTTTCTCGCTTGCTGGGCGCGGTGGGCGACGTGGGCATGTGCTTGCCTCCTGCAGTTCTGAGCAGCATTGTGATCACATTGGCTTCATCGCCACGCAAGCCTTGCGCTCCCGACAGCGCAAGGCTCACCCGTCTACAACCCCCTCAAGCCAGCTTGAAAGGCAACTCCCGCACCGGCTTGCCAGTGATCGCCGCCACCGCATTCGCAAACGCCGGCGCCAGCGGCGGCAAGCCCGGCTCGCCCATCCCCGTAGGCGCATCCGCACTCGGCACCGTGAACACCGCAATCTGCGGCATGTCCGTCATCCTCGGCACCACGAAGTCACCGAAGTTGCTCTGCTGCACCACGCCGTCCTTCAAGGTGATCGCGGCGCCCGGCAGGCACATCGACAGCGCCATCACCGCGCCGCCCTGCACCTGCGCCTCGACGCTCTTCGGGTTGACCACCAGGTTGCAGTGCACGCCCGCCGTCACGTTGTGCAGCGTGGGCGTGCCGTCCTTCACCGAGGCTTCGACCACATAGGCCACCACCGAGTCGAAAGACTCGTGCACCGCCACGCCCCAGGCCCGGCCGGCTTCGAGCTTCTTCTTGCCGTAGCCGGACTTGTCGACCGCCAGCTGCAGCGCCGCCTTGTGGCGCGGGTGCTTGTCGCCGATGAGCTTCATGCGGTAGGCGACCGGGTCCTGCCTGGTGGTGCGCGCGATCTCGTCGAGCAGCGTCTCCATGACGAAGGCCGTGTGGGTCGAGCCCACGCTGCGCCACCACAGCACCGGCACGTTGAGCTTGGGGTGATGCACCGTGAGCCGCATCGGCAGCGCATAAGGCTCCTTCATGCCTTCGACCGCGGTGGCGTCGATGCCGTCCTTGACCATCATCGGCTCGAACATGCTGCCCATCAGCAGCGACTGGCCGACGATGACGTGGTCCCAGCCCGTGACGTTGCCCTGCGCGTCGAAGCCGATCTTGGCGGTGTGCAGGTGCATCGGGCGGTAGTAGCCGCCCTTGATGTCGTCCTCGCGTCTCCACAAGGTGCGGATCGGCGCCTTGATGCCCGCCGCCTGCGCGGCCTTGACCACGCCGCAGGCCTCGACCACGAAGTCGCTGGTCAAGAGGCCGCGACGGCCGAAGCCGCCGCCCGCCATCTGCACGTTGACCTTGACGTTCTCGGGCGGCACGCCCAGCACCTTGGCCGCCGCCATGCCGTCGATGCCCGGCATCTGCGTGCCGGTCCACACGACCGCCTTGCCGCCGACCAGGTGGACGGTGCAGTTGAGCGGCTCCATCGGCGCATGCGCCAAGTACGGGAAGACGAACTCGGCATCGATCTTGTGCGGCGCGCCGGCGATCTTCGAGACGTCGGCGTCGTACTTGCGCGCGCCGGGCTTGGTGGCGAGCTCGCGGTACTGCACCAGCTGCTTCTCGCTGTCGACCTTCTCGACGGCGCTCGCGTCCCATTCGATCTTGAGCGCGTCGCGGCCCTGCTTGGCGGGCCAGTAGCCATCGGCAACCACGGCCACGCCTTCGGCACCGCGATCGAGCGGCACGCGCAGCACGGCCTTGACGCCCTTGATCGCCTTCGCGGCGCTGTCGTCGACCGACTTGATCCTGGAGCCGAACACCGGCGGATGCGCCACCACGGCAGTCAGCATGCCGGGCAGTTTCATGTCGATGCCGTAGTCCTGGTGGCCGCTGGACTTGGCCTTGGCATCGAGCCGGCCGGTGGGCTTGCCGATGAGGCGGAAGTCCTTCGGGTCCTTGAGCTTGACCGTCTCGGGCACCGGCTGCTTCATCGCGGCTTCGGCCAGTTCGCCGTAGCCGAGCTTCTTGCCCAAGGGGCTGATGACGAAGCCGTCGCGCGTCTGCAGCGAGGAGGGGGCGAGCTTCCACTGGGCCGCCGCCGCGCCGACCAGCATGGCGCGCATGCGGGCGCCGAGTTCGCGGTACTGGGTGTACGAGTTCTTGATCGAGCCCGAGCCGCCCGTGATGTGCATGCCGAAGGCGGGGTCGACGTAGGCCGGGTCGTTGCTGCCGTGCACGCTCTTGACCTTCGACCAGTCGGCGTCGAGCTCTTCGGCCAGGATCATCGGCAGGCCGGTCTGCACGCCCTGGCCGAAGTCGAGCCGGTTGATGGTGATGGTGGTGGTGCCGTCGCGGTCGATGTGCACGAAGGCAGCCGGCTGTTGCAGCGGCTTCAGGCCTGCGGCCTTGGCGGGTGCCGCTGCGGCTGCGTTCTTGCCGTCTTCCTGCGCCAGCACGGCCGCCGGGAAGACGCCGAGCGCGAAGCCGCCCGCCGCCGTGAGCTTGAGGAAGCTGCGGCGCGGGAGGCCCTGGGGTTCGGCTTGTTCATCGTCGCGCGTGGTCATCAGCGCGCGAAGGTTGGCGGGCAACTCGAAGGTGGTCGGGTCGAAGTTCATGGTGATCCCCTTGTCCTTCAAGCCAATGCCTTGGCGGCGTCGGCCACCGCGGCGCGGATGCGGGCGTAAGTGCCGCAGCGGCAGATGTTGCCGGCCATCGCCGAATCGATGTCGGCATCGCTGGGCAGCTTGCCGGGCGCGATCGTCTTGAGGAAGGCCGTGGCCGACATGATCTGCCCGCTCTGACAGTAGCCGCACTGCGCCACGTCATGCTTGACCCAGGCGGCGCTCACGGCCTTGCCGACCTTGTCGCTGCCGTCGGTGACGGCCTCGATGGTGGTGATCTTCTGGCCCGCCGCGGCCGAGATCGGCGTGATGCACGAGCGGATCGCCTGGCCGTTGAGGTGCACCGTGCAGGCCCCGCACAGCGCCGCGCCGCAGCCGAACTTGGTGCCGGTCATGCCGAGCGTGTCACGCAAGGCCCAGAGGATGGGGGTGGAGGGGTCGGCGTCGACCTGCCGGTCCTTGCCGTTGATGCTGAGGGTGGTCATGGTGGGTTCTCTTCTTTTGGGTGAACAAAAATTCGGCTAAACAATAGACCTGTGGCTTCGGCGGGTCAAGGGGTTTTCAGGCTTTGATGCCGTCCCAGCAGAGGCCGAAGGCCATGGCCAGGTTGGCGTCGGTGCGCTGGAGGGCGCCCGAGCGAAGCAGGTTGGCGGTCTCGCGCACCGAGCCGCCGAAGCTGTTGATGAGCAGCACGGTGGGCACATCCTTCAGGATCTGCTGCGACTTGGCGGTCTCGATCAGGTCGATCCAGCCCTTGATGAGCCGGGCCGAGAGGTTGCGGCTCTCTTCGCTGAACCAGGGGGAGTTGTAGTACTGCTCGATGAAGACGACCTGCGCATAGTGCGTGAGTCGGTGGTCGAGCCAGTTCATCCACATGTGCTGGAAGCGGCTGCGAAACGGCGCCTTGGGGTCGTCGCCGTGCATGAGGCTGGCCGTGGTCGAGGTCTTGGCCTGCTCGTAGAGCGCGACCATCAGCTCTTCCTTCGACTTGAAGTAGACGTACAGCGTGCCCGTGGCCAGGCCCGCCTCGCGCGCGATGGCCGCCATGGTGAGGCCGCTCAGGCCGGTCTGCTCAACCAGCGTGAAGGTGGCCTCGGCGATGGCGCGGAGCTTTTCGTCGTCCTTGGGTTTCACGGGGGCGATCTTAGTACTTTCTGGCGCTTTGGCGAACGATTATTCGCTCAACGGGCAACAATGGGCGGTGAATCGCATCGCCAGTCAGGGCCACAATCGACGCCGAATTCGTCGAAAGGAACAGCATGGCGATGTCGAACGAAGCAGTGGTCGTCACCCAGGCCGTCGACGTCCCGGCCGACGTGGTCTACGCCATCGCCCGCCAGATGGACAAGCTGCCGCTGTGGGCATCCGGCCTGGCCAAGGGCATCACGCAGCGCGATGGCGAATGGTTCGCAGACTCGCCGATGGGCGAGGTCAAGGTGGCGATGGCGCCCGCCAATGCCTTCGGCGTGCTCGACCACGACGCCACGCTGCCGAACGGCGTCAGCGTCCACAACGCGTTCCGGGTCACGCCCTGCGGCGACGGCATCCTGCTGAGTTTCGTGGTCATTCGGCCGGCGGACGCCAGCCTGCAGAGCTTCGAGGCGGACGTCGCCCATGTGCGCCGGGACCTGGCGGCGTTGAAGCAGCTGGTCGAGCGGCAGCACCCATGACCCCGATCCGGATCACCACCCAGCGGCTGCAGCTTCGCGAGTGGAAGGAATCCGATCGCGCGCCGTACGCCGAGATGAACGCGGATCCGATGGTCATGCGCTTCTTCGCTGGCCTGATGACCCGCGAGGCCAGCGATCGCGAGCTGGACGGCTGGCAGGCCGGCTTCGACGCCCGGGGCTGGGGCAACTGGGCGGTGGAGACGCGCGAGTCCCCGGGTTTCATCGGCTTCATCGGCCTGTCGATACCGCGCCGGGCCCTGCCCTTCATGCCGTGCGTGGAACTCGGCTACCGCCTGGCCCGGGCGCATTGGGGCAAGGGCTACGCCACCGAGGGTGCCAAGGCGGCGCTGCACGTGGCCTTCGAGCAGCTTCGGCTCGAAGAGATCGTGTCGTTCACGCCGCTGGTCAACCTGCCTTCGCGCGCGGTGATGGCGCGCGTCGGCATGACCACCAACCCCGACGAGGATTTCGACCACCCCAATCCAGCCTTGCCGGAGGGCGAGTTGAAGCGGATGTGCCTTTACCGGCTCGGCCGCGAGACCTGGCTGCGCAACCAGCGGCCTTGAGGACTGCCGGATGCCGGATGCCGGCGCTTCAATTCGGAATGTTCGGCTCGACCAGTTGGGCCAGCGACACGAGCGACTCCTGCCAGCCCAGGTAGCACATCTCGACAGGAATCATCTCGGGGATGCCTTCCTGCACGATCGCCACGTCGGTGCCGCAGGACACGGCGGTGAGGGTCACGGTGGTCTTCATGGTGCCCGGCAGGTTGGGGTCATCGAAGCTCGCGTCGTAGGCGATGCGCTGGCCGGGCACGAGTTCGAGGTACTTGCCGCCGAAGGAGTGGCTGTGGCCGCTACTAAATGTGGTGAAGGACATGCGCCAGGCCCCTCCGACCACGGGCTCCATGCTGTGGACTTCGCCGGTGAAGCCGAAGGGCGGCAGCCAGCGCTCGAATGCCTTCGGTTCGACGAAGGCGCGGTAGACCCGCTCGGGCGGGGTGCGCAGCACGCGGTGCAGACGGACGGTGTTGGTAGCCATGGTTGCGTTCTCCTGGATGTGAAGAGGATGACCCTCGATGGGTACGTCGAACGAGCCTGCGGAAAATCGACATGGCGCAGGACCCGGGGAAACCCGAAACGGCAGGCTGGCTACCTCTCGAGCTTGTCGCGCAGGGCCTTCGACAGCGCAGACGCCGCGACAGAAAGGCGCGCGACCGCGGACTGATAGACCACGCCGTCCTCTCGCTTGTCGACGGCCACGACGGTCACCGGCAAGTGGTCGTCCTCGACCGAATAGACCAAGCGCACGCCTTGCTGCCGGAGCTTGATCTTGTAGCAGCCGGCGAGCGGCCCGTGCAGCTCTCCGCCAGGAACATGGGGATTGTCGAGTCGCTTGGCGAGCAGCTTCTTGAGGTTTGCCTGAACGGAGCCATCGAGCTTGCGCCACTCGTCCAAGGCCTCCGGCATGATGCGAAGCTTGTATTTGTGCTTTGACTTCCCCTCAGAGGTCGTCAATGTCGACCTCGACGGCGCGCGACTTCTCGGCCAGACGGCTGATCGCCTTGCGGTACAGATCCTGGTCGGCGAGCTCCTCCATCATGGCCTCGAAAAGACGGGGTTCGACCATGTAGAACGCCGCGCGATTGTGGTTGAGCACTGCCACGGGGCGGTTGTTCGCCTCCCTGAGAACCGCAGCCGGATTCTTCTTGAACTCGGACATGCTCACGGCGACATCGGCAAGGATCATTTCCATAAATAGCTCCGTGTTTGGAGCTATTTATAGCGCCGCAAAAGCCCTTGGTCAAGACAGCGGGCTCGGGACGCGACGCCCCATCGTTCGGTTTTCCCGAAAGCCAGCATCGCCATTCGACCGCTACCCCAAACGCCCCGTCAACCCCACACTTCGTACATCTCTTCAATCCACCTCGCCATTCAAAGGATCCACCATGAACCGCCTCGAAGGAAAAGTCGCCCTCATCACCGGCGCCAGCGCCGGCATCGGCCATGCCACCGCCAAGCTGTTCGCGGCCGAAGGCGCCAGGCTGGTCGTCGGCGCACGCCGCGCGGCCGAGCTCGACCAGCTGGTGGCCGAGATCCGCGCCGCCGGCGGGCAGGCGGTCGCGCTCGCTGGCGACGTGCGCTCGGAAGACTACGCACGCGCCCTGGTCGCGCTGGCCGTTTCGACCTACGGCCGCCTCGACGTCGCCTTCAACAACGCCGGCACCCTGGGCGAAGGCGGTCCCAGCACCGGCGTCAGCGAAGCCGGCTGGACCGATACCCTGGCGATCAACCTGACCGGTGCCTTCCTGGGCGCCAAGCACCAGGTCGCGCAGATGCTGGAGAACGGCGGCGGCTCGGTGATCTTCACCTCGACCTTCGTCGGCCACAGCTTCGCCTTCCCCGGCGTGGCCGCCTATGCGGCGAGCAAGGCGGGCCTGATCGGCCTCACCCAGGCGCTGGCCGCCGAGTACGGCCCGCAAGGCGTGAGGGTCAATGCGATCCTGCCGGGCGCGGTCGACACCGACATGTACCGCACGATGAACGACACCAAGGAGTCGCAGTCCTTCATCACCAACCTGCACGCGCTCAAGCGCGTCGCGCGGCCCGAGGAGCTGGCGCGCTCGGTGCTGTACCTGGCCTCGGACGACTCTTCCTTCGTCACCGGCACCGCATCGCTGGTCGACGGCGGTGCCTCCATCACCCGCACCTGAGGCAGCGAATGCGGCTCCTTGGCGCCCGGCCAGCAGGAAAGACTAAAGTGCTTGCCGTGCGTGACAACAAGGACCCTGGGCATGGTGAAGCTGGATGGCATGGCCACCTTCGTGGCGGTCGCGGAGTCTGGCTCCATCAGCGAAGCATCGCGGCGGCTGAACTTCTCCAAGTCGGTCGTCAGCGAGCGCCTGGCCGACCTTGAGAAAGAGCTCGGAGTCCGGCTGCTGCATCGCTCGACCCGCAAGCTCACGCTCACCGAAGACGGCGCCACTTTCCTGGCGCGGGCCTCGGCCATCATGCGCGAGATCGAGGAGGCCACCGCCGAGTTGGCGCAGCGGCGCGGCACGCTGGTCGGGCCCCTGCGGATCTCCGCGCCGGTCACCTTCGGGCGCATGCACCTGGGTCCGGCGCTCTATCCCTTCATCGCTGCCCATCCGGGCGTCGAGCTGACGCTCGAACTGGACGACCGGAGAGTCGATGCCGCATCGGACGGCTACGACGGCGTGGTCCGCAACGGGCCCCTGGCCGATTCGCGCCTGGTGGCCTGGACGCTGGCCCGCAGCCGCCGCGCGCTGGTCGCCTCGCCGGACTACCTGGCGCAGCACGGCCGGCCATCGAGCGCCGAGGACCTGCAGCGCCATCGCGGCGTCTTCTATACGAACCGCGGCGTGGCCGACTGGCAGTTCCGCCGCGATGGCGAGCTGGTGTCGGTGCGCGCCACGCGCGCCCTGCGCGTGAACAACGGCGACATGATGCGCGACGCCTGCGAGGCCGGCCTGGGCATCGCGCTGCTGCCCACCTTCATCGTCGGCGAGTCGCTGCGTGCCGGCAGGCTGGCGGCCATCGACATCGGGCTGCCTTCGGAAGAAGAGTTCCTGTACGTGGCGCATCCGGAAGGGCGGTCGCCTTCGGCCAAGCTGCGGGCGATGACGGATGCGCTCAAGGCAGCCTTCGGGGATCCGCCGTATTGGGATTCGGACGGCTGACGGCCGCCAGGGCGGCGCCTACTGCATCTGCCGCACGATATCCAGCGCCTCCTCGATCCGCTCCACCGCATGGATCGTCAGGCCCTCGATCTCCTTCGTGCCCTTGCGCGGCGCATTGGCCTTGGGCACCACCGCCACGCTGAAACCCAGCTTGGCCGCCTCGCGCAGGCGCTCCTGGCCGCGCGGCGCCGGCCGCACCTCGCCGGCCAGGCCCACTTCGCCGAAGGCGATGAAGCCCTTGGGCAGCGGCTTGCCGCGCAGGCTGGACGTGATCGCGAGCATCACGGCGAGGTCGGCCGCCGGCTCGCTGATGCGCACCCCGCCGACCGCGTTGACGAACACGTCCTGGTCCATGCAGGCCACGCCCGCATGGCGGTGCAGCACCGCCAGCAGCATCGCCAGGCGGTCGCGGTCCAGGCCGACCGACAGCCGCCGCGGGCTCGGGCCGCCGTTGTCGACCAGCGCCTGGATCTCGACCAGCATCGGCCGCGTGCCCTCCAGCGTGACCAGCACGACGCTGCCGGGCACCGGCTCGGCGTGCTGGCTCAGGAAGATCGCGCTCGGGTTGGCCACGCCCTTCAGGCCGCGCTCGGTCATCGCGAAGACGCCGATCTCGTTGACCGCGCCGAAGCGGTTCTTGATGGCGCGCACCAGCCGGAAGCTCGAATGCGTGTCGCCTTCGAAGTACAGCACCGTGTCGACCATGTGCTCGAGCACGCGCGGGCCGGCCAGCGCGCCCTCCTTCGTGACGTGGCCCACCAGCACGATGGCGGTGCCGCTGGCCTTGGCGAAGCGCGTGAGGTGCGCGGCGCATTCGCGCACCTGCGCCACCGAGCCCGGGGCCGAGGTGAGCTGGTCGGAGTAGACGGTCTGGATCGAGTCGATCACCGCGATCGCCGGGCGGTGCACGTCCAGCGTGGCGATGATCTTCTCCAGCTGGATCTCGGCCAGAACCTGCACCTGCGAATGGTCGAGGCCGAGCCGGCGCGAGCGCAGCGCCACCTGCGCGCCGCTCTCCTCGCCCGTGACGTAGAGCGCGTTGCGCCCGGCGCGCTGCAGCGCGTCGACCGCCTGCAGCAGCAGGGTCGACTTGCCGATGCCGGGGTCGCCGCCGATCAGGGTCACGCCGCCGTCGACGATGCCGCCGCCCAGCACGCGGTCGAGTTCATCGATGCCGGTGGGCGTGCGGGCGATGTCGGTGGCCTCGATCTCCGAGAGCGTCGCCAGTTCGGCCGAGCCGGCCAGCGAGGAGAACTGGGTGCCGAAGCGGTTGTTGGCCGGCGCGCCCGGGGCGGGGCCGACCTGTTCGATCAATGTGTTCCAGGCGCCGCAGCTCGGGCATTTGCCGAGCCACTTGGGGCTGGTGCCGCCGCATTCGCTGCAGACGAAGAGGGTTTTTTCCTTGGCCATGGGGGGTGAGTGTAGGGATGCATGCGGGCCGCTCCGGGCAGACAATGCGGGCGGACTTGCAAGGAGCCCCGAGATGACCCCCACCCTGATGCTCGTGATCTACATGGCCATCCTGACCTGGCTCGCCCTGCTCGTGGCCAGCCTCATCCGGGTCAAGGGCTGGACCCCTTCGGGCACCCTGCTCGCGCTGGGCAACCGCGAGAACCTGCCCGCGGCCACGCCGATCGCTGGGCGTGCCGAGCGCGCGGCCCGCAACACGCTCGAGAACTTCGTGCTGTTCGCCGCCATCGCGCTGGTGGCGCATGCGGCGGGCGCGACCAGTCCGAAGGTGGCGACGGGCGCGCAGATCTTTTTCTGGGCGCGGGTGCTGTACCTGCCGGTCTACTGCGCCGGCATCACCTATCTGCGCACGGCGATCTGGGTGGTCGGCGTCGTGGGGCTGGCGATGATGGTCCTGGGCATGCTTTGACCTGCAGCCGCCCGGCAGCGGCTCAGCCCTGCCTTCGCCGCCCGCCGCGGTCCCCGTGGCGCGGAATCCAGTAGCCCAGCGTCGCCGCCGCGGCCAGGGCCATCAGCCCGACCACCGCGATCCCCGAAGCCAGCGACAGGCTGGCGGCCAGGAAGGACAGGAGCGCCGGGCCGCAGGACGAGCCGATGTCGGACATCAGCCGCCACACGCCCAGGAAGTGCGCGCGCCCGTGGCGCGGCGAGTGGTCGGCGCCGACGGTCATGATGATGCCCGAGCCGATGCCGTTGCCGAAGCCGATGGCCAGCGCCGCGCACAGCAGCGTCAAGGTACCGGTGGTCAGGGGCATCAGCAGCATCGCCAGCCCCATGATCAGCATCGACGGCACCGCGACCCAGACCCGGCCCTTCAGGTCCATCACCTTGCCGGCCGGGTAGAACACCAGCATGTCGATGCCGCCGGCCAGCCCGTAGATCAGCGAGGCCACCGAGGGCGCCAGCGCCAGGTGGTCGGCCCACAACGGGATCACGGCCTGGCGCGATGCGCGCACGGCGCTGATCAGCACCACGCCGATGCCCAGGGTCAGGAAGACGTGCTTGTGATCGCGCAGCGTCGAGGCGATGGTCGGCGCGGCCGCCGGCGCATGCCCGGGCGGCAGCGGCGGCGCCTCGAGATCGGGAATGCGCGCACCGACGATCGCCGCCCCCATGGCGCCGACAATGCCGACGACATAGGCCGCCTGCAGGCCGAAGCCATGCACCGCGGCCGCCGCCAGGAAGGGGCCGATGAACATGCCGATGCGCATCACGCCACCCAAGGTCGATAGCGCGCGCGCACGGTAGGCGATGGGCACGGCCTCGGTCATGTAGCTCTGGCGCGCCAGGTTGTAGATCGCCTGCGACATGCCGACCATGAAGCAGCCGGCCCCGAACAGGACCAGGTGCGAGGTGCCGACGCACAGCGCCATGCCGAGCGCGCTCCAGACGCCAGCCGCGACGATGGCCCAGCGCTCGCCCCAGCGCATCGTGATGAACGAGGCCGGGATGTTGTTGAGCAGCGAGCCGATGCCGATCAGCGCGACCATCAGCGCCGCCATCGGGACGGAGGCGCCCAGGTCGCGCGCCGTGAGCGGCACGATCGGCAGGATGGCGCCCTCGCCGATGCCGAACAGCAGCGACGGCCCGAAGGCCGGGACGGCGATGCGGCGCAGGGAGAACGAGGACGACGACGGCGAGGCAGGCGAAACGGCGGACGGGGATGGCATGCGCGGAGGGGTTCGGGTGGGTGGCCCCGGCCCGCGCGGGCGGACAAAGGCGCGGCCATTGTCTCGCCGATGGCGGAAGTCTGCAGGGCCGGAGGCACTGCCGTGCCGGCCACGTTGACGTCGCGGTCCACGGCACCCTAGCATCGGCCAGCAACGCCCACGGCGGTGCGAAAGGGGACCGCCGATGACCTCCGCCTCATCCACCTTCGTCGCCAATGACGCCGATGCCTACGAAAAGCTCATGGGCCGCTGGAGCCGCCAGCTGGCACTGCCCTTCCTGGATTTCGTCGGCAGCGCCGATGGCGAGCGCGTGCTCGACGTCGGCTGCGGCACCGGGCACCTGGCCTTCGCGGTGACGCGCCGCACCGGGGCCGGCGAGGTGCGGGGCATCGACCTCGCCGAGCCCTACATCGCCCATGCCCGGCGCCACAACCAGGACCCGCGCATCGTCTTCGAGGTGGGCGACGCCTGCGCGCTGCCCTACCCGGACCGGCACTTCGACCGCGTGCTGTCGCTGCTGGTGCTGCACTTCGTCCCGGACACGGGCAAGGCGATCGCCGAGATGCGGCGGGTCGCCAAGCCGGGGGCGGTGGTCGGCGCGGCGGTATGGGACGCGCGCGGCGGCTTCGTCTCGAACCGCATGTTCTTCGACACCGCGGCCGCGCTGGACCCCTCAGGAAGGGAGCGCCGCGCCAGCAGCTACACGCGGCCGATGACGCGGCCCGGCGAACTGGCCAAGGCATGGCGCGAGGCCGGGCTGAAATCGGTCGCCGAGACATCGCTCGCGATTCGCATGGAGTTCTCGTCCTTCGCGGATTACTGGACGCCCTTCGAAGGTCGTGACGGCCCGGTCGCCGAGTACTTGTCGACGCTGGACCCGGAGCAACGCGCCCGGCTGAGAGAGGCGGTCGGGTCGGCCTACCTCGACGGCGAGGCCGACGGCCCGCGCTCCTATGCGGCGCTGGCGTGGGCGGTCAAGGGACAGGCGCCAGCCTGAGGGCCGGTCAGCCCGCGTTCTTCAGCGATTGCTTGGCCTTGTCGGCCGAGGCCTTCGAGCGGTTCTTGTGATAGCCCGACTTGACGTTGTTGACCGTCTTGCCGACCGGGCCGCTCTTCTCGGCCTCGCTGTCCGCGCGCTTCTCGTCGATCTTGTGCTTGGCCGCGTCGGTGGCCTCCGAGGCAGCCTTGCCAACTTGGGCGCCAGCGGTCAGGACGGTGAGGGAGGCGGCGAGTGCGAACAGCATCTTCTTCATTGGATCTTCCGGGGTTGTGTGGTGAAGACCGATGGTTCCATGCGGCCGGCGCAGGGGCGCGTCAGCCGTTGCCGCGAACGGCTTCGCCTCGGGGGCTACGGCGCGTGTCAGGTTTTAGCGCGTGAGCCAAGGGTTTTCCCGAAGCCTCCACCGCTTGACCCAACTATTTAATATATTAAATAATCCACTCCAACATGGACATGCGCAGCACCGCCTTCTCCCACCGCAACCTGCCGCGCCTGCTGCTGCAGGCGCGCGAGGCGGTCATGGGCCATACGCGGCCGAGCCTGCGCGAGCACGCGCTGTCCGACCAGCAGTGGCGCGTGCTGCGGGTGCTGGGCGAGCATGGCGCGGTCGAGACCGGCCGGGTGGCGCGCGAGGCCTTCATCCTCGGGCCGAGCCTGACCGGCGTGCTGGCGCGCATGGAGCGCGACGGCCTCATCGCGCGCAGCCGCGACCCAGAAGACCAGCGCCGCACCGTGGTCGAGGCCACGGCCCGCGGCCACCAGCTGGTGACGCAGCTCTCGACCAGCATCGAGGCGCACTACGCGTGGATGGAAGAAGCGATGGGCAAGGAGAAGCTGGCCCAGCTCTACCAACTCCTCGACGAATTGATCGCATTGGAACAACCATGACCCCCACGTTCGGCACTTCGTGTCCTCTCTGCCCCCCGAGGGGGCGCGTTTCGCCTTGGGGCGGCCCGGCGGCGAAACCATGAGCTACCTACCAACAGGCACCGTCTACGGCGTGCTGCTGAACTTCCGCGCGGAAGTCGAGGCACTCGCGCCGCAGATGAACCAGCCGCCCTACAAGGCCCCACCGAAGGCCCCCGTGCTCTACGTCAAGACCGCCAACACCTGGAGCCCGCACGGCAGCACGATCACCGTGCCGGCGCAGGTCGATGCGGTCGAGGTCGGCGCCACGGTCGCGATGGTGATCGGCGTCGACAACGACGTCGAGGGCTTCGTGCTGATGAACGACCTGTCGATCCCGCATGCGAGCTTCTTCCGCCCGCCGGTCAAGTTCAAGTGCGTCGACGGCTTCCTCGGCATCGGCGCGGCGATGCGCGATGCGCAGGAGGTGGCCGACCCGGCGCAGTTCCGGCTCGAGGTGCGCATCAACGGCGAGCTGAAGCAGTCGATCGACTTCTCGCAGACGGTGCGCAGCGCCGAGCAGCTGCTGGCCGATGTCGGCGAGTTCATGACACTCTCGCATGGCGAGGTGCTGATGCTCGGCTGCGACGCCGGCCGCCCGCTGGCACGCCCCGGGGACCGCATCGAGATCAGCGCGCCCGGCTTCGAGACCTTGGTCAACACCCTCGTGAAGGAGCAGGCATGAAGCACGCGCGCATCCTGTTCGAGAACGCGGTGCATGACGCCGTGGAAGACGGCGGCCGCCTGCGGCTGGCCGATGGCCGCCATGTCGAGGCCGATGCGGTCTCGTGGCTGCCGCCGCTCAAGCCCGTGCCGCGCCCGCGCACCATCCTCGCGCTGGGCCTCAACTACGCCGACCACGCCAAGGAGCTGGAGTTCAAGGCGCCCGAGGAGCCGCTGGTCTTCGTCAAGGGCGAGAGCACGCTCACCGGCCACCGCCAGCTGACCTACCGGCCGTCGGAGGTGCAGTTCATGCACTACGAATGCGAGCTGGTGATCGTGGTCGGCAAGACCGCGAAGAAGGTGAAGCGCGACGACGCCTACGACTTCATCGGCGGCTACACGGTGGCGAACGACTACGCGATCCGCGACTACCTCGAGAACTGGTACCGCCCCAACCTGCGCGTCAAGAACCGCGACACCTGCACGCCGATCGGCCCCTGGCTGGTCGACGCCAAAGACGTGGCCGACCCGATGGCGCTGGCGCTCAGCACCACGGTCAACGGCAAGCTCACGCAGTCGGGCAACACGAAGGACATGATCTTCGACGCGCCCTTCCTGATCGAGTACTTCAGCGCCTTCATGACCCTGCAGCCCGGCGACCTGATCCTGACCGGCACGCCCGACGGCGTGGTCGATTGCCGCCCGGGCGACGTCATCGTGACCGAGATCGCGCAGATCGGCGCGCTGGTCAACACCATCGCCGCGGCCTGAGCGGCGCAGCAAACGGAGACAAGATGATGAAGATGATCAAGCTCGCGACCGCGATGGTCGCACTGGCCGCATCGGTGGTGGCGCTCGACGCGCCGGCGCAAGGCTATCCGGCCAAACCGGTGCGCTGGGTGGTCGGCTATCCGGCCGGCGGCGGCACCGACTTCCTGGCGCGCACCGCCGGCGCCCAGCTGTCGCAGCAGATCGGCCAGCCGGTGCTGGTCGACAACCGCCCCGGCGCCGCCGCCATCATCGCCTCCGAGAACGTGGCGCGCTCGCCCGGCGACGGCTACACCGTGTTCTCGGCCGACAACGGCGTGCTGGTCTACAACCCGGTGCTCTACAAGAAGCTGCCCTACGACAGCGAGAAGGACTTCGTCGCGCTCGGCATGATGGGGCGCTCGCCGCTCATCATCACGGCCGCGCCGGGCGCGGGCTTCGCCGACGCCAAGGCGCTGATCGCCGCGCTCAAGAAGGCGCCCGGCAAGTACAGCATCGCGACCCCTGGCGCCGGCAGCCCGCACCATCTCGCGCTCGAGCTGTTCCAGCGCGAGGCGGGCGTCTCGCTGCTGCACGTGCCCTACAAGGGCGGCGCCCCGGCGCTGCAGGATCTCATGGGCGGCCAGGTGCCGTTGATGATGCTCGACCTGCCGAGCGGCATCAGCGCCGTCAAGGCCGGCAAGGTGGTGCCGCTGCTCGCGATGTCGGGCGAGCGGGTGCCGCAGCTGCCGCAGGTGCCGACCGCGAAGGAACTCGGCTTCGCCGAGGTCGAGGCCTACACCTGGCAAGGCCTGGTGGCACCGGCCGCGACACCGAAGGACATCCAGCTGAAGCTCGGCACCGACCTGCTGAAGGCCATGAACGACCCCGCCGTGCGCCAGAAGCTGTTCGACGCCGGCTGGGAAGCCCGCCCCACCGACGCCGCCGACATGAACCGCTACGTGCAATCGGAGCGCAAGAAGTGGCAGGCGCTGATCGCTTCGCGCGAGATCCGAATCGACTGACCCTGAAAGACATCCCCATGCAGATCGACCACCTCATCAACGGCAAGCCGGTCGCCGGCCGCGACTATTTCCAGACCGTCAACCCGGCTACGCAAGAAGTGCTGGCCGAGGTCGCCTCGGGCGGCGAGGCCGAAGTGAACGCGGCCGTGGCCGCCGCCAAGGAGGCCTTCCCGAAGTGGGCCGGCCTGCCCGCTCCCGAGCGCGCCAAGCTGATCCGCAAGCTCGGCGACCTGATCGCCAGGAACGTGCCCGAGATCGCGCAGACCGAGACCAACGACTGCGGCCAGGTCATCGCCCAGACCGGCAAGCAGCTGGTGCCGCGCGCGGCCGACAACTTCTATTACTTCGCCGAGATGTGCACGCGGGTCGACGGCCACACCTACCCGACGCCCACGCACCTGAACTACACGCTGTTCCATCCGGTCGGCGTGTGCGCGCTGATCTCGCCCTGGAACGTGCCCTTCATGACCGCCACCTGGAAGGTCGCGCCCTGCCTGGCCTTCGGCAACACCGCGGTGCTGAAGATGAGCGAGCTGTCGCCGCTGACTGCTGCGCGCCTGGGCGAGCTGGCGCTCGAGGCCGGCATCCCGGCCGGCGTGCTGAATCTGGTGCACGGCTACGGCAAGGAAGCCGGCGAGCCGCTGGTGGCGCACCCCGACGTGCGCGCGATCTCGTTCACCGGATCGACCGCCACCGGCAATCGCATCGTAAAGAGCGCGGGCCTGAAGAAGTTCAGCATGGAGCTGGGCGGCAAGAGCCCGTTCGTGGTCTTCGACGACGCCGACCTCGACCGCGCGCTCGATGCCGCCATCTTCATGATCTTCAGCAACAACGGCGAGCGCTGCACCGCGGGCTCGCGCATCCTGTTGCAGCAGTCGATCTATGCCGACTTCGCGGCGAAGTTCGCCGAGCGGGCGAAGCGCATCACGGTCGGCGATCCGCTCGACGAGAAGACCATCGTCGGGCCGATGATCTCGCAGGCCCACCTGGCCAAGGTGCGCAGCTACATCGAGCTGGGCCCGAAGGAAGGCGCGACCCTGCTGTGCGGCGGCCTCGGCGCGCCGGAGCTTCCCGATCGCGTGAAGAAGGGCAACTACGTGCTGCCCACCGTGTTCGCCGATGTCGACAACCGCATGAAGATCGCCCAGGACGAGATCTTCGGGCCGGTCGCCTGCCTGATCCCGTTCAAGGACGAGGCCGATGCGATCCGGCTGGCCAACGACATCGCCTACGGCCTGTCGAGCTATGTGTGGACCGAGAACATCGGCCGCGCGCACCGGGTCGCCGCCGCGGTCGAGGCCGGCATGTGCTTCGTCAACAGCCAGAACGTGCGCGACCTGCGCCAGCCCTTCGGCGGCACCAAGGCCTCGGGCACCGGGCGCGAGGGCGGCACCTGGAGCTACGAAGTGTTCTGCGAGCCGAAGAACATCGCGGTCTCGCTCGGATCGCACCACATCCCCCATTGGGGCGTCTGACCATGGGCAAGCTCGCACTCGCCGCCAAGATCACGCACGTGCCCTCGCTGTACCTCAGCGAGCTCGACGGCCCGCGCAAGGGCAGCCGGCAGGCCGCCATCGACGGCTTGAAGGAGATCGGACAGCGCTGCCGCGAACTGGGCGTGGACACCATCGTGGTGTTCGACACCCACTGGCTGGTCAACGCCAGCTACCACCTGAACTGCGCGCCGCATTTCAAGGGCGTCTACACCAGCAACGAGCTGCCGCACTTCATCAGCAACATGCCCTACGAGGTGCCGGGCAACCCGACGCTCGGCAAGCTGCTGGCGCAGGCCTGCAACCAATGGGGCGTGGAGACGCTGGCGCACGACGCCACCACGCTCGGGCCTGAATACGGCACGCTGGTCCCGATGCGCTACATGAACGAGGACCTGCACTTCAAGGCGATCTGCGTCTCGGCGCTGTGCACCAGCCACTACCTGAACGACAGCGCCCGCCTGGGCTGGGCCATGCGGCGCGCGGTGGAGGACCACTACGACGGCACGGTCGCCTTCTTCGCCAGCGGATCGATGTCGCACCGCTTCGCGCAGAACGGGCTGGCGCCGCAGTTCGCCGACCGCATCTGGAGCCCGCTGCTCGAGCGCATGGACCACGACGTGGTGCGGATGTGGGAGAACGGCGAATGGAATGACTTCTGCAGCATGCTGCCCGAGTACGCCGTCAAGGGCCATGGCGAGGGCTTCATGCACGACACGGCGATGGTGCTCGGCGCGCTGGGCTGGTCGGCCTACGACGGCCGCGCGGAGGTCGTGACGCCCTACTTCGGCTCCTCGGGCACCGGCCAGATCAACGTGGTGCTGCCGGTCACGCCGCAGGACGGCCGCGCCATTCCGAAGGCCCAGGCGTCCAGCGCCGAGGGCTTCCAGGCCGTCTCTCGCCTCTGAGGCCCCCATGCCGCACCTGGTCATTCTCTACACCCCCAACATCGAGCGCGAGACCGACATGTCGGCGCTCTGCCGCGCGCTCGCCGACTGCATGCTCGAACAGGGCGACGACGAGGGCCGGCAGGTCTATCCGACCGGCGGCACGCGCGTGCTGGCCTACCCGGCCGCGCACTACGCGGTCGCCGACGGCCGCGCCGACTACGCCTTCGTCTACCTCAACCTGCGGATGGGCGCGGGCCGAAGCGCCGCTGTACACAAGCGCGTCGGCGACGCCCTTCTGGGCGCGACGAAGGCGCACTTCGCGCCGGTCTTCGACCAACGCCACATCGGCATCACGCTGCAGATCGACGAGAGCCCCGGCCAGGTCTACGACGGCAAGCACAGCAACCTGCATCCCCTCTTCAACAAGTCCTGAACCATGCTCGCACCCGAACTCATCCGGCAACTGGCCGCCGAACTCCACGAGAGCGAGAAGACGCGCGTGCAGGTCGAGCATTTCTCGAAGCGCCATCCGGAGATGACGATCGAGGACGGCTACGCGATCTCGCGCGAATGGGTCAAGGCCAAGATCGCCGAGGGCCGCACCGTCAAGGGCCACAAGATCGGCCTGACCTCGCGCGCCATGCAGCTGTCGAGCCAGATCGACGAGCCCGACTACGGCACGCTGCTCGACGACATGTTCTTCGAGCAGGGCGGCGACATCCCGTTCTCGCGCTTCATCGCGCCGCGGGTCGAGGTCGAGCTGGCCTTCAAGCTCGGCAAGCGGCTCAAGGGACCGAACGTAACGATCTTCGACGTGCTGGACGCCACCGACTACGTGGTGCCGGCGATCGAGATCATCGATGCGCGCATCGAGCAGTTCGACCGCCACACCAAGCAGATGCGCAAGGTGTTCGACACCATCGCCGACAACGCGGCCAACGCCGGCATCGTGACCGGCGGGCGGCCGGTGAAGCCGGACGCGGTCGACCTGCGCTGGGTCAGCGCGCTGCTCTACAAGAACGGCGTCATCGAAGAGTCCGGGGTCGCGGCCGCGGTGCTGAACCATCCCGCCACCGGCGTCGCCTGGCTCGCCAACAAGCTGGCGCCCTGGGACGAATGCCTGGAGGCCGGCGAGATCGTGCTCGGCGGCTCGTTCACGCGGCCGACCACCGCGCTGCCGGGCGATACATTCCATGCGGACTACGGCCCCCTGGGCGCGATCTCCTTCCGCTTCGTCTGAAAGACCCACACATGACCACACCCATCAACCCCTTCAAGCAAGCCCTGGCCGACAAGCGCGCCCAGATCGGCCTCTGGCTCGGCCTGGCCGACGCCTACAGCGCCGAGATCTGCGCCGGCGCCGGCTTCGACTGGCTGCTGATCGACGGCGAGCATTCGCCCAACGGGCTGGCCAGCATCCTGCAGCAGGCGCAAGCCATCGCCGGCTATCCGGGCGTCAACGCGATCGCCCGCGTGCCGCTGGGTCATGGCGACGCGGGCGCGGCGCTGATCAAGCAGTACCTCGACCTCGGCCTGCAGACCCTGCTGGTGCCGATGGTCGACACGCCCGAACAGGCGCGCGCGATCGTGCGCGCGATGCGCTACCCGCCCGAGGGCATCCGCGGCATGGGCGGCGCGCGCGCCTCGCGCTGGGGCCGCTATCCCGCCTATGCCAAGGAAGCCAACGACCGTGTCTGCCTGCTGGTGCAGGCCGAGTCGCGCGAGGCGCTGGCCAACCTGGAAGCCATCGCGGCGATCGACGGCGTCGACGGCGTCTTCATCGGACCGGCCGACCTGTCGGCCTCGATGGGCCACGTGGGCGACTCCGACCACCCCGAGGTGCAGGCCGCGATCGAGGACGCGATCGCCCGCATCCAGCGCGCCGGCAAGGCCGCGGGCATCCTCACGCCCAACGAGACGCTGGCGCGCAAGTACCTGGCGCTGGGCGCGACCTTCGTCGCCGTCGGGCTGGACACCAACCTGCTGGTGCGCAGCACCAGCGCGCTGGCGGCGAGCTTCAAGAACACGGCCAGGCCGGCGGCCGGCGGCGGCACCTACTGATCCCCGGCGTGATGACTTCGGTACTCGATACGTGAGGTAAACGCGGGTGTGCGGCGCACCGAGTTGCGGGAAAAATATGCCCTTTCCAATACATCGACCACCCGAGGAGACATCTCAATGACCATCACTCGCCGCCACCTGCTGCAGACCACCAGCGCCTCCGCGCTGCTGGCCAGCCTGGGCCAGAGCGTCTTTGCCCAGTCGCAGGGCTTTCCCTTCGAGACGGCGCGCCTGATCACCGGCTTCGCGGCCGGCGGCACCTCCGACACCACCTGCCGGCGTGTCGCGACCCGGCTGCAGCCCGACTACGGAAAGGCCGTGGTGGTCGAGAACCGCACCGGCGCGGGCGGCCAGATCGCGGTCACCTATGTCAAGAGCCAGCCGGCCGACGGCGCCACGATCCTGCAGACGCCGACCTCGATCCTCACGATCTATCCGCACATCTACAAGAAGCTGCCGTACGACCCGCTGGTCGACCTGTCGCCGGTCACCATCGCCTGCGTGTTCGACTTCGGCTTCGCGGTCGGGCCGGCGGTGCCGCTCACGATCAAGACCGTGCCGGAGTTCCTGGCCTGGGCCAAGACCCATCCCGAAGGCGCCAATTTCGGCTCGCCGGCCGCCGGCTCGACGCCGCACTTCATCGGCGCGCTGCTGGGCAAGAGCGCGGGCGTCGAGCTCAAGCACGCGGCCTACCGCGGCACCCAGCCGGCGATGCTCGACTTGCTGGGCGGCAACATCGCGGCGGTGTCGGGCCCGATCGGCGACATCACGCAGCACCTGCCCACCGGCAAGGTGCGCATCCTCGGCGTCTCGGGCGCCAAGCGCAGCCGCTTCGCGCCCGACGTGCCGACCTTCGAGGAGCAGGGCATCAAGGACATGACGCACAGCGAATGGTTCGCCTTCCTGCTGCCGGCCAAGGCCTCGCCCGAAGTGGTGGCGCGCGCCAATGCCGCCTTCAAGCAGGCGCTGGCCCAGAAGGACGTGATCGACGGCCTGGCGGGCTTCGGCCTGGAGGCGATGTCCTCGACGCCGGGCGAACTCACGGAGCTGATCAAGAAAGACACGGCCAAGTGGGCCCCCATCGTGAAACAGGTCGGCTTCACCGCAGAGGGCTGACCATGAAAAGGAACTGCAGATGAACACACTCGCCACCCCGTCGCCTTCGGCGCTGGTGCATCCCGCCCTCCACCCCGACGAGCGCGCCGCCCGGCTGCAGCTTGCCGCCTGCTACCGCGTGTTCGCGATGCTGGGCTGGACCGAGATGATCTACAACCACATCACGGTGCGGCTGCCCGACAGCGTGACCGGTGGCGAGAAGCAGTTCCTGATCAACCCCTTCGGCCTGCACTACAGCGAGGTCACGGCCAGCAACCTGGTCAAGATCGACCTGGAGGGCCGGGTGCTCGACGGCTCCACCCATGCGGTGAACCCGGCCGGCTTCACGGTGCATGCCGCGATCCACGACGGCCTGCCCGACGCGCATTGCGTGATGCACGTGCACACCACCGCGGGCGTGGCGGTGGCCTGCCTGCAGGGCGGCCTGCAGCAGACCAACTTCTATACCGCGCAATTGCACGGCATGGTCGCGTACCACGAGTTCGAGGGCATCACGATCCATGCCGACGAAGGTCCGCGGCTGCTGAAGAGCATCGGCGAGCGCAAGGCCGTGATCCTGCGCAACCATGGCTTGCTGGCCTGGGGCGAGACGCTGCCCCAGACCTTCGCGATCCTCTGGACCTTGCAGCGTGCCTGCGAGATCCAGCTGGCGACCTTGTCGATGGGCGCGCCGATCCCGGTCTCCGAGGCCATCGCCGAGCGCTGCACACGCGATGCGCTGCAGTTCAACCCGGCGCACGGCGCCGGCCGGGATGTGTTCGACGCCCTGGTGCGCCAGGTCGACCGCATCGACGACAGCTACAAGCTATAGAGCTCCCCCCAGGTTGGCTCACTTCGTGTAGCCGCCCACCCCCTGCCGGGGGCAACACCAGCGGCCCGGCAAAGCCGGTTCCGCGGTGTTCCTGGAAGGGGCCAGGGCGAGCCTCAAGCCAAGAGCAAAGGAATCTCCCGAAAATGAAAATTTGCATCTACGGCGCCGGCGCCATCGGCGGCTGGATCGGCGCCAAGCTCGCGCGGGCCGGATCGGCGATCAACGTGGTGGCGCGCGGCGCCACGCTGGACGCCCTGAAGCGCGACGGGCTCACGCTGGCCAGCGGCGACTCGCGCGTGAGCGTGCCGGTCAACGCCAGCGACGACCCTTCGGCGCTCGGCGTCCAGGACCTGGTCATCGTCGCCGTGAAGGCGCCCTCGCTGCCGGCCGTGGCGCAGCGGATCGCGCCGCTGCTGGGCCCTGACACCATCGTGCTGACGGCCATGAACGGCGTTCCGTGGTGGTTCCTGCAGGGCGGCTTCGGCGGCCCGCTGGCCGGTGCGCAGCTCGAGGCGGTCGACCCGGGCGGCAAGATCGATGCGGCGATTCCCGCCCGGCACGTGATCGGCTGCGTGGTGCACGCCAGCTGCGCGCTCGACGCGCCGGGCGTGGTGCGGCATCACTTCGGCAACGGCCTGATCATCGGCGAGCCCTCGGGCGAGGCGACCCCGCGGGCCAGGGCGCTGCTGGACCTGCTGGCCGGCGCGGGCCTCGATGCCAAGCTCTCGCCGCAGATCCAGAAGGACGTCTGGTACAAGCTCTGGGGCAACATGACGGTCAACCCGATCAGCCTGCTGACCGGCGCCACCACCGACCTGATCCTGGGCGACGACCTGGTGCGCGGCTTCATCTCGACCATCATGCTTGAGGCCAAGGAAGTCGGCGCCCGGATCGGCGTGCCGATCGCCGACACGCCGGAGGATCGCCACGCGGTCACGCGCAAGCTCGGCGCCTTCAAGACCTCGATGCTGCAGGACGTGGAGGCCGGTCGCGCGGTCGAGCTCGACGCGCTGGTGTCCTCGGTGCGCGAACTCGGCGAACGCGCCGGCGTGGCGACGCCGTTCACCGATGCGCTGCTGGGGCTGGCGCGGCTGCGGGCTCGGCAGCTCGGGTTGTACTGAGCGGCCTCGGCGCCCCATGTTGCGGCGCACCAATCGGCCCGCCGGCGCGGATCTTCAATCCAGGACGACGGGTACGCGCGGCGCGACGGCGCACATGAGCTCGTAGCCGACGGTGCCGCCGGCCCGCGCCACCTCGTCGATCGGCAGCACTGCGCCGGCCGACGAGCGGCCCCACAGCGTGACCTCGGAGCCGAAACCGGCGTCGGGCACCGGCGTCAGGTCGACCGTGATCATGTCCATGCTGACCCGCCCGACCATGCGCGTGCGCACGCCGTCGACCAGCACCGGCGTGCCCGTGCTGCAGTGCCGAGGATAGCCGTCGGCATAGCCGACCGCGGCGACGCCGATGCGCAGCGGGCCCTCGGCGCGGAAGCTGGAGCCGTAGCCGATGGTGTCGCCGGCCTGGAGCGTCTGCACGGCGATCAGCCGGGTGGCGAGCGTCATGGCCGGCTGCAGCTGCCAGTGGGCCGCGTCGTGCTCGGGGAAATCGGGCGCGCTGCCGTACAGCACGATGCCGGGGCGCACCCAGTCGGCCCGGGTCTGGGCCGGGTGGCGCAAGGTCGCGGCGCTGTTGGCCACCGTGCGCTCGCCGGGCAGGTCCTGGGCGGCACGGTCGAAGACCTCGATCTGGTGGGCGATGCCGCGCTCGCCGTCGGCGTCGCTGAAGTGCGTCATCAGCGAGATTTCATCGACCTGCGGCAGGGCATTGAGCCGCGTCCAGGCCGAACGGAAGCGCTCGGGCGTGAAGCCCAGGCGGTTCATGCCGGAGTTCATCTTGAGAAAGACGCGCTGCGGCACCTGGGTCTTGTGCGCGGCCAGCATGTCGATCTGGGCGTCGCAGTGGACCGTGTGCCAGAGGTCGAGGCGGGAGCACAGCTCGAGGTCGCGCGGCTCGAAGACACCCTCGAGCAGCAGGATCGGCCCGCGCCAGCCCAGGGCGCGCACCCGCTCGGCCTCCGCCAGGTCGAGCAGCGCAAAGCCGTCGGCCGCGCGGAAGGCGTCGAAAACCCGCTCGATCCCGTGCCCGTAGGCGTTCGCCTTGACCACCGCCCAGACCCGGGAATCGAGTGCGGAACGGCGGGCCCGGTCGAGGTTGTGGCGCAGGGCGGCGGCATGGACAGTGGCAAGGATCGGACGCGGCACTTCAAAAACCCGGTGAAAAGCTGAAAACACTCACACAACAAAGCCCGGCGTTGAGGCCGGAAAGCGCCATTCTGACATCGCGCACCCCATGCTATAACCGCGCACCCGCCTCTGATGCGGGCCCTTTTCTTCACTACCGCCAGCCCTCCCCCATCTGGCCAGCCAGCTCATCGATGAAGCGCGGTTTCTACACCATCATGTCGGCCCAGTTCTTTTCGTCACTGGCCGACAACGCGCTTTTCGTTGCTGCTGTGGAGCTGATGCGAACCAGCGGCGCGCCGGAGTGGCAGCGCGCCGCGCTGGTGCCGATCTTCACCGTCTTCTACGTGGCGCTGGCGCCGCTGGTCGGCGCCTTCGCCGACGCCTTGCCCAAGGGCAAGGTGATGTTCATCAGCAATGCGATCAAGGTGGTCGGCTGCGTGATGATGCTGTTCGGCTCGCATCCGCTGATGGCCTACGCCATCGTCGGGCTCGGCGCCGCGGCCTATTCCCCGGCCAAGTACGGCATCCTGACCGAACTGCTGCCGGCCTCCCAGCTGGTCAAGGCCAACGGCTGGATCGAGGGGCTGACCATCGCCTCGATCATCCTGGGCATCGTGCTCGGCGGGCAGCTGGTCGGCCATGCGCTCTCCAGCCACCTGCTGGCGCTCGACTTCCCGTTCGTCGACACCGGTGTCAACACGCCGCCCGAGGCCGCGATCTCGGCGCTGATCCTGGTCTACATGGTTGCCGCCTGGTTCAACACCCGCATCCCGCTGACCGGCGTCGAGATGCGGCCGCTGCGCTCCAACCCGCAGCACGGCATCGTGCGCAACGTGTTCGCCCTGCTGCCCGATTTCTGGCAATGCAACTCGCGCCTGTGGCGCGACAAGCTGGGCCAGATCTCGCTCGCCACCACCACCCTGTTCTGGGGCGCCGGCGGCAACCTCAAGTACATCGTGCTGGCCTGGGCCTCGCTGGCGCTGGGCTACAACACGGCGCAGGCCTCGTCGCTGACCGGCGTGGTGGCGATCGGCACCGCGGTCGGCGCGATCGTGGCCTCGATGAAGATGCGGCTGGACATGGCCACGCGGGTGATCCCGATGGGCATCGGCATGGGCCTGCTGGTGATCGGCATGAACTTCATCGGCAGCATCTGGCTCGCCGTGCCCTTCCTGATCCTGCTCGGCGGCCTGGGCGGCTTCCTGGTGGTGCCGATGAACGCGCTGCTGCAGCACCGCGGCCACAACCTGATGGGCGCCGGCCGCTCGATCGCGGTGCAGAACTTCAACGAGCAGTCGTGCATCCTGGTGCTGGGCGCGTTCTACAGCGCCTGCACCGGCATCGGCCTGTCGGCCTATTCGGCCATCACCGCCTTCGGCGTCGTGGTGGCCGGCTTCATGTGGCTCATCAAGCGCTGGCACCAGCACAACCTGAAGCGCCATCCGGAAGAGGTCGAGCATCTGCTCGCCATCGCGCGCAGCGACAAGCACCACTGACCGGTTTCCGTTTCCATTGCCCGCTCTCGCGCTGATCTTCAACGCCTTCGTCTGGGGCGTCTCCTGGTTTCCCTTCCGCCAACTCGAAGGGCATGGCCTGCATCCGGTGTGGGCGACCTGCCTGATCTATGCCGCCGTCACGCTCGCCATGGCGCTGCTGCGGCGGCGCGTCTGGGGGCTGTTCGCCCGGCAGCCGGCGCTGCTGGCACTAGGGCTGGCGGCGGGCCTGACCAATGTCGGCTTCAACTGGGCCGTGACGCAGGGCGACGTGGTGCGGGTGGTGCTGCTGTTCTACCTGATGCCATTGTGGAGCGTGCTGCTGGCCTGGGCTTTCCTGGGCGAGCGACCGAGCCTCGCGGCGCTCGCCCGGGTCGCGCTGGCGCTGGTCGGCGTCGCGGTGGTGCTGAAGTCGCCTGAAACCGATTGGCCGGTGCCGGCCAGCCTGCCGGACTGGCTGGGCGTGGCCGCCGGCTTCGGTTTCGCGGTGACCAACATCCTGCTGCGCCGGCTGCGCAGCGCCCCCGGCGAAGCCCGGGCGCTGGCGATGTTCGGCGGCTGCGCCGTGATGGCCGGCGCCACCGCCCTGGTCGGTACGGCGCTCGGCGCGATGGCGCCGCCGCCGTTGGCCGACCCGGGCTGGTGGGGCTGGGCCCTGCTGCTGGGCACCGGCTTCGTCTTCGCCAACGTCTGCCTGCAGTACGGCGCGGCGCGGCTGGCGGCCAGCGCGACCTCGGTGATCATGCTGTCGGAAGTGCTGTTCGCGAGCGTCTCGTCGGTGGCGCTGGGCGCGGCCACGATGGAAACGCGGATCTGGCTCGGCGGCGCGCTGATCGTGGCGGCGGCGGTGTGGTCGTCGTTTGCACGCGCCCCGGCGGGCGACGATGATCGGCGCACACTTTCCCCCCAGGACTTGCCATGACCAGCGTCTACGACTTCGAGGCCCGCCGCATCGACGGCCGGCCGGCCCCGCTTTCCGAGTACCGCGGCCGGGTGCTGCTGATCGTCAACACCGCCAGCCAGTGCGGCTTCACGCCGCAGTTCGAGGGGCTGGAGGCGCTGTACCGGAAGTACGCCGGACAGGGCCTCGAGGTGCTGGGCTTTCCGTCCAACCAGTTCATGCACCAGGACCCGGGAACCAACGCCGAGATTGGCGCCTTCTGCACCGAGAAGTACGGCGTGAGCTTCCCGATGATGGAGAAGATCGACGTCAACGGCGCCGCCGCCGCGCCGCTCTACAAGTGGCTGGTCAAGGAGGCGCCAGGCCTGCTGGGCAGCACCGCGATCAAGTGGAACTTCACCAAGTTCCTGGTCGGCAGGGACGGCCGGGTTGTCAAGCGCTATGCGCCGCTCGACAAGCCCGAGTCGATCGCCCGCGACATCGAGGCGGCGCTGCAGGCCGCCTGATCAGAACCTGAAATCGGCGGTCTTGGAGCCGGAGCCCAAGGTCACGGCCTGGCTCTTGGTCACGCCCTCGCTCGCGGCCTCGACCGTGTAGCGGCCGGCCGGCAGGTCGACCAGGCAGACCGGGCCGCTGGCGCGCATGGCCAGCGCGGTGCCACCCTTGTCGTCCTTCACCATGACGTCGACATCGGCCAGGTAGGCGCCGCTGGCGCGGGCGAACAGCAGCGACAGCGGGTGGTCCTTCATGGCGGCGCGCATCGCCACCGACTCGTCGGAGCCGACGCCGCCGCAGACGTAGCGACCGGCATCCTGGACCTTCATGGCCGGCGCCACGACCGGGGTCTGGGCCTGGGCCATCCAGGGCGCGGTTGCGCAGGCGCACAACGCAGCGGCGCGCAACAGGGTTCTTGAAAGGGCATGCATGGAAATTCTCCCGGTAGGAACACGCCTGCATGCTGGCGCGGCGCCGTCGCGCCGGGCGTCGGACCAGAACCCCGGATGCTGTACGTTCAGGCCGCCAGCGCGGCGTCGAGCAGCTCGATCCAGTGCCGCACGGGCGTCTGCGTGCCGCTTTGCAGATGCGTGATGCAGCCGATGTTGGCCGACGCGATGGCGCTGGGCTGCAGCTGGTTCAGGTGGCCCAGCTTGCGGTCGCGCAGCGGGTAGGCCAGCTCGGGCTGCAGCACCGAATAGGTGCCGGCGGAGCCGCAGCACAGGTGCGATTCGCTGGCCGCCACCCGGATGTCGAAGCCGAGCGCGCGCAGATTGACCTCGACCCCGTTGCGCAGCTTCTGGCCGTGCTGCAGCGTGCACGGCGGGTGGTAGGCGACGACGCCGGCCGGCGCCGCGACCCGGCCTTTCAGCGCCGGCACCAGTTCGGGCAGCAGCTCGCTCAGGTCGCGGGTCAGTGCGCTGATGCGCTCGGCCTTGGCGGCATAGGCCGGGTCGTCCTTCAGGATGTGGCCGTACTCGCGCACCGTGACGCCGCAGCCCGAGGCATTCATGACGATCGCCTCGACCGCGCTGCCCTCGACCAGCGGCCACCAGGCATCGATGTTGGCGCGCATCTGCATCCGGCCGCCGTCCTGGTCGTTGAGATGGAACCGGACGGCGCCGCAGCAGCCGGCGGCCGGCGCGACCACGGCCTGGATGCCGGCGGCGTCGAGCACCCGCGCGGTCGCGCTGTTGATGTTGGGCGCCATCGACGGCTGCACGCAGCCGGCCAGCATCAGCACCTTGCGCTCATGCGCGCGCGTGGGCCAGGCACCCGCGGGCCGCGGCGCCGGCACCTTGGCCTTGAGCGCGGCCGGCAGCAGGCCGCGGACCGACTGGCCCAGCTTCATCGCCGGACCGAAGAGCGGCGAAGGCAGGGCCTCCTTGAGCGTCCATCGCACGGCGCTCTCGCCCATCGGCCGCGGCACCTTCTGGTCCACGATCTTGCGGCCGATGTCGACCAGGTGGCCGTATTGCACGCCGCTCGGGCAGGTGCTCTCGCAGTTGCGGCAGGTCAGGCAGCGGTCGAGGTGCAGCTGCGTGCTGCGGGTCGGCGCCTTGCCTTCGAGCACCTGCTTGATGAGGTAGATGCGCCCGCGCGGTCCGTCGAGTTCGTCGCCGAGCAGTTGGTAGGTCGGGCAGGTGGCGGTACAGAAGCCGCAGTGCACGCACTTGCGCAGGATCGCCTCGGCCTCGCGGCCGTCGGCGGTGCCCTGGAATTCGGGAGCGAGTTCGGTTTGCATGCGGGACTTCAGTGCGAGGTGGTTCTTGCGGGAAGGAGCCGGCCGCGGTCGAACACGGCATCGGGATCGAATTCGTTCATGAGCGCGCGGTGGATGCGCTCGATCGGCGCGCTCAGGGCGTCGAAGCGGGCCTCGTGACGCGCCCCGGGCGCGGGCCTGAAGAGCGTCGCATGGCCACCGGCGGCGCGGGCCGCGGCTCGCACCCGCTGCGACTCGCCGGGGCTGGCATGGACCCAGCGCTGGCCGCCGTGCCACTCGACCAGCGGCGCGCCGTCGAGGTCGAGCACCGCCGCGGTCTGCGGCACCGAGAGCCGCCACAAGGCGCCCGCACCGGCGCTGAACCAGGGGTGCTGCTGGTCGCGCAGCGACTGCCAGCCGGCCGCCGCGCGCTCGGCATCCTGGCGCTCGCCGCCGAGCTGCGCGCAGGCCGCCTCGACCGCCGCCACCGCGCCGCGCAGGCGCAGCGACAGCACGCCGACGCCGTCGCGCTCGCGCCAGACGCTGGCGTTGAGCGGCAGCGGCCGGCCGCCCCATTCGTTGAGCAGGCGCAGCGCATCGGCCTGGCTGCAGGCGAAGTCGAGCGTGGCCTCGGCCGGCGCCACCGGCAGCACCTTGAGGCTGGCCTGCGCGACCAGCCCGAGGGCACCCATCGAACCGGCCAGCACCCGCGACACGTCATAGCCGGCGACGTTCTTCATGACCTGGCCGCCGAAGACCAGCACCTCGCCGCGGCCGTTGACGAGCGTGATGCCGAGCAGGTAGTCGCGCACCGCGCCGACGCTGGCGCGCGCGGGGCCGCTGAGCCCGGCCGCGATCATGCCACCTACGGTCGCTGCGCTCCCTGCGGCGGAGCCGCCGTCCAGGACGCGCTCGCCCAAGGGCTCGACGCGGGTCCCGCCGGCCGCGAAGCGCGGCGGCTCGAACGGCAGGCACTGGCCCTGCCCGGCCAGCAGCGCCTCGAGTTCGGCCAGCGGCGTGCCGGCCCCGACGGTGACGACCAGCTCGCTGGGTTCATAGCTGATGACGCCGGCGAGCGCGGCGGTTTCGAGGGGCTCGCCGTGCGCGGCTTCGCCGTAGAAGGCCTTGGTGTTGCCGCCGCGGATGCTCAGCGTCGTGCGGTCGGCGGCGGCGGCGCGGATGCGGTCGGCGATATTGGTGATTGCTGTGGAATCCATCGTCTTGATCAGTTGAGGACAGAGCAAAAACTGCTACGCAGTTTCTTGGTCTGTCCCGCAAGGTATTCAGAATCTCGGCAGGTCCGCAAAGGGCATCGCCTGCCCCGCGCGGAACACCTGCTTGCCGTACTCGGCGCAGCGCGACAGCGTGGGGATCACCTTGCCCGGGTTCAGCAGCCCCGCAGGATCGAAGGCCCGCTTGACGCCGAACATCTGTTCGTTCTCGGCCGCGGTGAACTGCACGCACATGCTGTTGAGCTTCTCGACGCCGACCCCATGCTCGCCCGACACCGTGCCGCCCATCGCGACGCTGGTCTCGAGGATGTCGGCGCCGAACAGCTCGCAGCGGTGCAGCTCGTCGGGGTCGTTGGCGTCGAACAGCACCAGCGGATGCAGGTTGCCGTCGCCGGCGTGGAACACGTTGCAGCAGCGCAGGCCGTACTTGATCTCCATCTGCTGGATAGCGAGCAGGATGTCGGCCAGCCGCTTGCGCGGGATGGTCGAGTCGAGGCACATGTAGTCGGGGCTGATGCGGCCCGAGGCCGGGAAGGCGTTCTTCCGGCCGCTCCAGAAGCGCAGCCGCTCGTCCTCGTTCTCGCTGCAGGCGATCGCGGTGGCGCCGCACTGGCGCAGCACTTCGGTCATGCGGCCGATCTCTTCCTCGACCTCCTCGGGCGTGCCGTCCGATTCGCACAGCAGGATGGCGGCCGCGTCGAGGTCGTAGCCGGCGCGCACGAAGTCCTCGACCGCGGCGGTCATGGGCTTGTCCATCATTTCGAGGCCGGCCGGGATGATGCCGGCCGCAATGACCGCGGCCACCGCATCGCCTGCCTTCCGGACATCGTCGAAGCTGGCCATGATGCAGCGCGCCAGCTGCGGCTTGGGCACCAGCTTGACAGTGACCTCGGTGGTGACGGCCAGCATGCCCTCGCTGCCGATCACCAGCGCCAGCAGGTCGAGGCCGGCGCAGTCGAGCGCCTCGCCGCCGAATTCGATCGCCTCCCCCTCGGCCGTGAAGCCGCGCACCCGCAGCACGTTGTGCAGGGTGAGGCCGTACTTGAGGCAGTGCACGCCGCCCGAGTTCTCGGCCACGTTGCCGCCGATGGTGCAGGCGATCTGGCTCGAGGGGTCGGGCGCGTAGTAGAGGTTGAAGGGCGCCGC
Source organism: Variovorax sp. J31P179 (assembly GCF_030316985.1). NCBI lineage: Bacteria > Pseudomonadati > Pseudomonadota > Betaproteobacteria > Burkholderiales > Comamonadaceae > Variovorax > Variovorax sp. J31P179. Next base: position 212,072 of record NZ_JASZYL010000007.1, read on the forward strand.
CGCCTCGCTGATCGCGAGGTTGCGCACGCCGCACTGGACCACCGCGGTGCGGCTGACCGGATCGATCCTGACGATCCGGTTGAACTTGGCGAGCGACATCGTCACGCCCAGCGCATGCGGCATCGCACCGCCCGAGAGCCCGGTGCCGGCACCGCGCGCCACGACCGGAACGCCGAGCCCGTGGCAGGTCTTGAGCACGGCCGCGACCTGGGCCTCGGTCTCGGGCAGGGCCACCACCAGCGGCCGCTGGCGGTAGGCCGTGAGGCCGTCGCACTCGTAGGGCACGGTGTCCTCGTCGTGCCAGATCAGCGCGTGGGCGGGCAGGTGCGGCTGCAGCGCCTGCACCACCTGGGCCTGGCGGGCGGAGGCCGACAGCGATCCCTGTTCGGCGGGAGTGAGCGGGGCATTCATGACAAGGCTTTCATCGGACCACCATCAGCGTGAAGGGCCAGACGTAGGCCTGCATCGTGACGAACAGGCCGACCAGGCAGGCCAGCGCGATCGAGTGGAAGAACACAAAGCGCAGGATATCGCCTTCGTGGTTGAACCAGCGGGTGGCGGTGGAGGCGACCACGATCGACTGGGCGTCGATCATCTTGCCCATCACGCCGCCCGAGCTGTTGGCCGCGCCCATCAGGTTGGCCGACAGGCCGAGCTGCTCGGCCGCCACCTTCTGCATGCCGCCGAACAGCACGTTCGAGGCGGTGTCGGAGCCGGTCATCGCGACGCCGATCCAGCCCATCAAGGTGCCGAAGAAGGGATAGAACGCGCCGGTGTTGGCGAAGGCCAGGCCCAGCGTGGTGTCGGTGCCCGAGAAGCGCGTGAGCGTGCCGAGCGCCAGCATGAGCACGATGGTCAGCAGCGAATAGCGCACCAGCCACAGCGTGCGAAAGAAGATGCGCACGATCTCGACCGGGCCGTAGCGCATGAAGAAGGCGCTGACGACGGCCGACAGCAGAATCCCGGTGCCGGTCGCCGACAGGATGTTCAGCACGTAGACCGCGCCTTCCTTGGTCGGCGTGGCCACCACCGGCGGCATCTTCTCGATCATGCTGTGCAGCCCGGCCATCGGGAACGAAGGCGCGAAGAGGCCGTTGAGCGCGGTCTTGACCGAAGGCAGCCCCCAGACGAAGACGAACACCGACAGGATCAGCCACGGGGTCCAGGCGCGAATCAGCGCGGCCCGCTCGTGCACCACCACCGGCGCCGGCGGCTTGGCCTCGTGGGCGCTGACGTCGCGGCCCTTGAGCGAGGGCGAATGCCAGATCTTGCGCGGCTGCCAGACGCGCAGGAACAGCACCAGGCAGACCATCGAGACGATGGCCGCGATGATGTCGACCAGTTCCGGGCCGATGAAGTTCGACACCAGGTACTGCGGGATCGCGAAGCTCAGGCCGGTGACCAGGATCGCCGGCCAGATCTCCCACATCGCCTTGCGGCCGGCAAAGGCCCAGATCAGCCAGAACGGCACCAGCAGCGAGAAGAAGGGCAGCTGGCGGCCGATCATCGCCGTGACCTCCATCAGGTCGTAGCCATGCACCTTGGCCAGCGTGATGACCGGTGTGCCGAGCGCGCCGAAGGCGACCGGGGCGGTGTTGGCGATCAGGCTCAGGCCCGAGGCCGCGAGCGGCGAGAAGCCCAGTCCGATCAGGATGCCCGCGGTGACCGCGACCGGCGTGCCGAAGCCGGCCGCACCCTCGAAGAAGGCGCCGAAGCAGAAGGCGATCAGCAGCAGCTGGATGCGCCGGTCTTCGGTGATTCCCGAGAGCGAATCCTGCAGCACCTTGAAACTGCCGTTCTGCTCCGCCAACTGCTGCAGGAAGATGATGTTGAGCACGATCCAGCCGATCGGCAGCAGCCCGGTGAAGCCGCCGAACAGCGCCGCGCGGCCCGCCATGCCGGCCGGCATGCCGTAGGCGAAGACGGCCACGGCGATCGCCGCCAGCAGCCCGAGGCCGGCCGCGATGTGGGCCTTGATGTGGAAGAAGCCGAGGCACGCCAGCATCACCACCACCGGAATCGCGGCCAGCGTGGTGGAGACGATCATGTTGCCGAAGGGGTCGTAGATTTGCTGCCAGGTCATGGGCTGTCTCCCGAAAAGTGGTGTCTCGCTTGTGCGATAAGAACTTTATGGAACCCGGCGGCCGCCGAATTGAAGGTTTTTTGCGGCAGCCTTGAAATCTGCTCGATCTATCTCAGGGTTTGTACGAGCCACTCGGCGAAGGCCTCGCATTCCCAGCGCTCCAGCGTGCCGGGTTGCCAGCAGATGTAGTGGCGCAGCGGCGAGGGCACGGGCCGGTCCGACAGCGGCACCAGCCGCCCCGACTCGAGCCATTGCGCGCCCAGTTTCTGCCGCACCAGCGCCACGCCGAAGCCGCTGGCGGCGGCGTCGTAGACCAGGCCCAGGTCGTTGAACTGGGCGCCGACCTGCGGCTCGGGATGGTCCAGCCCGCAGCTCGCGAACCAGGTGCTCCAGGGCTCCAGGGGGCTGCGGATCAGCCGCGCGGCGGCGATCTCGGCCTCGGTGCGAAAGCCGGTGAAGGGCCCGAACTCGTTGAGGTAGCTCGGGCTGCAGGCCGGCACCACCGATTCCTCGAGTACCAGCCGGCTCTCGCAGTCGGCGTAGTTGCCGCTGCCGTAGCGCACTTCGAGGTCGGCCTGCTCGGCGGTCACGTCCAGCAGCGGGATCGAGACCTGCATCACCAGCTCGACGTCGGGGTAGATGTTGCGGAACAGCTCCAGGTGCGGCATCAGCATCTGGCGGCTGAAGGTCGGCGTGACCGCCAGCCGCAGCTGCGTCGTGCGCCGCGTGGCGTCGCGGTTCGGCACCGCCTGCAGGGCCGCCAGCCCGGTACGCACGTTGGCGAGGTAGACCGCGCCGTCGGCCGTCAGGTTGAAGTCGCTGCGGCCGAAGAGCTTGATGCCCAGATGCGATTCGAGCTGGCGGATGCGATGGCTCACCGCGCTCGGGGTGACGCACAGCTCATCGGCCGCGCGGCCCGCGTGGCGCAGCCGCGCCACCGCCTCGAAGGTCAGCAGGCACTGGATCGGCGGGATGTGTTGGAGAGCCATGGATCGAATGGTAGACCCAGGCCGGCGCCGGGCCGCCCCAAGGCGGCCTGCGGCCCCCTCGGGGGGCAGCGACCCACACGCAGTGGGGGAGCGTGGGGGCTCTCTAGTCCTCGAAGAAGGCGACGGGCTGGCCGGGAGTGTCGACCCGCATGCGGATCACGCATCCCGAGGCTGGCCGCTCCTCGAGCTCGGCCGCCGGACGGCCGCGGCGGGCGCTGGTGACGAACAGCGTGCGCAGGTCGTCGCCGCCGAAGCAGGGCATGGTCGGGCACTGGACCGGGGTCGCCAGCGCCGCGACCCGCTCGCCCGAGGGCGCGAAGCGCAACAGCTGGCCGCCCTCGAACATCGCCGCCCAGTAGTGGCCCCGCGCATCGACGGTGGCGCCATCGGGCCGGCCTTCGTAGCGCAGCGGCGAGGCCGGCGTCCAGCCGGCGGGCTTGTCGTCGAACTGCTGGAAGACGCGCTCGTGCGACAGGGTGTTGACACGCGCGGCCCAGTTCCAGGCGCGCACCCGGTGGGCCGCGGTGTCGGCCCAGTAGACGGTGGCATCGTCGGGTGCGAAGGCCAGGCCGTTGCCGGTGGTGGCCTGGTTGGCCATCGGCCGCAGCGCCGGTGCCCGGCCGCCGCGCGCGTCCAGGCAGTAGAGCGTGGCGTTGGCGCGGTCCTTGGCTTCGTTGATGGTGCCGGCCCAGAACCGGCCCAGCGCATCGCACTTGCCGTCGTTGAAGCGCATGGTGCGGATGTCATGGTCGACCCGCGCCAGCGGCCGCAGTTCAGCGCCCCACTCGGCCGCGCGGTAGACCCCGTCGCGCAGCGCGATCACCAGCCCGCCGCGGCGCGCCGGTGCCATGCAGCCGGGCTCGGTCGGCAGGTCCCAACGCTCGACGGTCGGCCTGCCGTCGATGTCGCCGCGGGTGCGCAGCACCGCGCGGCCGGGAATGTCGAGCCAGTAGAGCGAGCGTTCGCCGGGATGCCAGAACGGCGATTCGCCGAGCTGGCTCAGACTGTCGTCGAGGGTGGTCCACATGCGCGAGAGCTTAGGCCAATTCGCCCGCTTGGCGACCCACAAAAAAAACAGCCCGCAAGCCGAAGCGTGCGGGCTGAACTTCCAGAGGAGACTCTCGCAGACAAATTCTTGCCGCGGAAGCGGGCCGCACGCGGCGGCCCGGAGGCTTCAGCGGTTGTAGGCGGTTTCGCCGTGGGAGGTGATGTCGAGGCCTTCGCGCTCTTCTTCTTCCGACACCCGCAGACCGATGGTCAGGTCGGCGATCTTGAAGGAGATGAAGGCCACCACGCCCGACCAGACGATGGTCAGCACCACGGCCTTGAGCTGGATCCAGACCTGGGCACCGATGCCGTTGGAGATCACGCCCGCCGTGACCCAGTCGCCGACCAGGCCGGGGCCGCCGAGGGCCTGGGTGTTGAACACGCCGGTGAGCAGCGCGCCGACGATACCGCCGACACCGTGCACGCCGAAGACGTCCAGCGAGTCGTCCGCCTTGAGCATCTTCTTGAGGCCATGGACGCCCCAGAGGCAGGCGAAGCCGGCGACGAAGCCGATGATGATCGCGCCCATCAGGCCGACGTTGCCGGCGGCCGGGGTGATCGCCACCAGGCCGGCGACGGCGCCGGAAGCGGCACCCAGCATCGAGGCCTTGCCGCGCATCAGCGCTTCACCGATGGACCATGCGAGCACGGCGGCGGCGGTGGCCGAGAAGGTGTTCATGAAGGCCAGCACGGCGCTGGTGCCGGCTTCGAGGGCAGAGCCGGCATTGAAGCCGAACCAGCCGACCCACAGCAGCGAGGCACCGACCATCGTCAAGGTCAGCGAGTGCGGCGTGAACGATTCCTTGCCGTAGCCGATGCGCTTGCCGACCAGGTAGGCACCGACCAGGCCGGCGACGGCGGCGTTGATGTGCACCACGGTGCCGCCCGCGAAGTCGAGCGCGCCCCACTGCCAGATCAGGCCGGCCTTGTCGTTCATCTGATCGACCACTTCCTTGCTGGCATACGCGTCCGGACCCATCCAGAACCAGACCATGTGGGCGATCGGCGCATAGCTGAAGGTGAACCAGAGCACCATGAACAGCAGCACGGCCGAGAACTTGATGCGCTCGGCGAAGGCGCCGACGATCAGGCAGCAGGTGATGCCGGCGAAGGTGGCCTGGAAGGCGGCGAACAGCAGCTCGGGGATGTAGACGCCCTTGCTGAAGGTCGCGCCGGGTGCGAACACGCCGGTGGCCGGATCGAAGATGCCCTTCATGAAGAGCCGGTCGAAGCCGCCTATGAAGGCGTTGCCTTCGGTGAAAGCGAGGCTGTAGCCGTAGATCATCCACAGCACCACGATCATCGAGAACGTGACCATGACCTGCATCAGCACCGACAGCATGTTCTTGCTGCGGACCAGGCCGCCGTAGAACAGCGCCAGGCCGGGCACGGTCATCATGATCACGAGCAGGGTCGAGACCATCATCCAGGCGGTGTCGCCCTTGTTGAACGACGGCGCCGGCGCGGCGGCGGCGGGTGCCGCGGCTGCATCGGCGGCCGGTGCTGCCGCGGCCGGCGCAGCGGCGGCCGGTGCAGCCGGTGCGGCCGCCGCGGGCGCGGACGCTTCAGCCGCGGGTGCCGCTGCCGGCGCCTGGGCGAAGCCGGACGTGCCGGCGCCGAGCAGGCTCAGGCCCAGCGCGAGTGAGACAAGGAATTTTTTCATTTCGGTTTGTTCTTTCGTGCCTTGCGTGTCAGAGGGCTTCGCGGCCCGTTTCACCGGTGCGGATGCGCACGACCTGCTCCAGGTCGTAGACGAAGACCTTGCCATCGCCGATCTTGCCGGTGCGCGCCGCGCTCTCGACCGCCTCGATCACGCGCTCCACCAGTTCGTCGGCCACGGCCGCTTCGATCTTGACCTTCGGCAGGAAGTCGACGACGTACTCGGCGCCGCGATAGAGCTCGGTGTGGCCCTTCTGGCGTCCGAAGCCCTTGACCTCGGTGACCGTGATGCCCTGCACGCCGATGGCGGACAGCGCCTCGCGCACTTCGTCGAGCTTGAAGGGTTTGATGATGGCTGTGACCAGCTTCATGATGTTTCTCCTGCGGATGAAAGGGACGGCGCAGCCCCGGGCCACGCCTTCTATGACTAGAGCGTCTTGGTCAACGTGACGATGAAACGCGTCACATTCGGCGAGAAGGTGGTCTGGCCGATCGGTCCGAAGACCGTGCCCGTGGGGATGCCCGGCGAGGCGACCAGGTTGAAGGCGCTTTGGTTGTTGCCCCCCTGCACGGAGCCGGCCAGGGCCAGGCCGCTGCCGAAGTCGTAGGACACGCCCACGTTGTAGTCCAGGTAGTCCTTGTAGCCCAGGCTCTTGATGTCGCTGGTGAAGAAGGTGTAGCCGATGGCCGTCTTGAAGGTCAGCTTAGGCATGATCTCCTTCGTGTAGGCCAGGTTCAGGTAGCCGGTGTTCTGGCCGTCCAGGTTCGAGCCACGCTGGTTGCCGGCGTAGTTGAAGTAGTCGTTGGAGACGGTCCAGGAGTACTTGGCAGTGAAGGCGCCGAACCTCTCGTCGGACCAGGTGCCCGCGCCGTAGATCTCGGTGGTATTGCCCGCGGTATTGCCGGGGTAGTAGTACTGATAGACGCCGACGTCCCAGTCGATCGGGCCGCCCTTGAATTTGTAGCCGCCGTAGAAGTCCATCTCGACCGAGTTGCCGGGCAGCCAGTTGACGCTGGAGTTCCAGTTGCCGACATAGAAGCCGCTGTCCCCGAAGGCATAGTCGATGCCGCCCTGGATGGCGGGCTTGAACCAGCTGGTCTTGGCAAGGCCGTTGTTGCCGATGACGTCCTGGTCCTGGCCACGGAACTTGTAGTTGGTCGTCAGCGCGACGTTGCCCGTGAGATTCGGCGCCGGTGCGGCAGCCGCGTCGGCCGCAGCCTGCGCGCTGGCGAGCATCGGCAGGGCGGCGAGCGCGCCCAAAGCCAGGATCTGGACGGATTTACGGTGCATCATCGAGCGGACTCCTCGTGTTTTGAAAAGTGGTTAGGAATCCTTCTCAAAGCAGGGAGCGTGCCAAAGCGCATCCTCCCGAGGAGGCAGGGTTCGGCGCCCGATGCACTTGGTCACAATCAAGAACAAGAGATGGCACGCACCATCTTGGTGAAAGGGAGCGAAATGAGTCTGTGTTTGGTGCAGAGCCGCGCTTTGCTGGGCCTCGAAGCGGCCGAAGTCACGGTCGAGGTGCATCTGGCGAACGGATTGCCCAGTTTCACGCTGGTCGGGCTGGTCGACGTCGAGGTCAAGGAAGCCCGCGAGCGGGTCCGGTGCGCGATCCAGAATTCCGGGCTCGACTTCCCGACCAACAAGCGCATCCTATGTAGTCAAGCTCTTTCTCTTGCCATTTGAGCAGGGTAGAAGCTGGAACGGTTAGTGACCCCCTACTTATCTGTGGATAACTAAATTTGGGTCAGCGATTGTGGATAACTTGCGTCAATAGGTCGCCCCGGCGGGGACACCCTCGGAAGCCCGCCCCAAGAGGGGGGTGGCTGCACCTCAAAAGCGCGGGATCGCATTCCCAGCCCGAAAACGCCAATGGAATCGGGCTTGATGTCGAGTGCGACGTGCCAAAGACCGGGGACGACGCCTCGATCGCAGTGCGACGTTAAGCCCACATCCCGGAGAACATTTGAGCGAACGGCACGCCGCGGTGCCACGGCGACCACGGAGTGGGGCGCGGGGCAGATCTCGGGCATTTTTCAGCCGACCCAATGTGAGGGATGCTGGAGATCCTGGGAGCCCGCCCAGGAAGGTTCGCAGGGCACCTTGCTCAAAATCAGGCAGCAGCAGTGGCTTCTTGCATGTTTGTTTACCTTTATGGTTAAATAGCGTTACTAGAAATAGAAACATCACCCTCGGCAACTGCAACTTACTAGGAGCTAGAACATGGCACTCACAGATTTTGGAAAGGCGATTCGCAAGGCGCGAATCGACACGGGCGAAACCCTCGGCTCAATGGCTGAAGCCCTAGGCGTGACTGCTGCATTCCTCAGCGGCATCGAGACCGGTAGGAAGAAGGTGCCGGCTGACCTGGTTGGCCGGGTCCGCTCGTATTTCGCAAACCGAAGCGTGCACTTGGGCAACCTCGAGCAACTTGCAGCTGTAGCGAACAAGACTGTCCCGATCGACGGGCTCTCGCCGCAGCACCAGATGCTTGTTGCCGGATTTGCGCGCTCTTCGATGGACGCAGAGACGCTCGAGAAGATGGCCGCGCTGTTGTCGGCTTCCGAAGGAGTAAAGAAAAAATGACCCCTACCTCGGAGCCATATCAACTGCGCGGCCACATCGTCCCGCCGCGACGTGTGGTCGACATTCGTGACGCGGCTGAGGGGGTACGCAGCTTCCTCAAACTGCCCGACGGAAAGGTCGATCTCGAGCCTTTTCTCGAGTCGCTCTCCCAGTACGGGCTCACCGTCGACGTTGTAGAAGACGATGACTTCACGTTGATGATGGCGGGCGTCGAGGCAGTGTGTATTCCGGAAACCGCCACGATCATGCTGACCAGTCAGACCTACCAGGCGGCCCGACGCAACGACCCCCGTACCCGCTTCACCATCTTCCACGAACTCGGCCACTTCATGCTGCAGCACACGAAGACGCTGCCTCGCAAGAACGTGGAGGCCAAGGCTTACATCGATTCGGAATGGCAGGCTGACCAGTTCGCCGCCGAGATGACGATGCCGCTCAAGGTCATGCAAGCCCGATCGTTGCTGACCGCCGCAACGGTGGCCGCCTTCTTCGGCGTTTCCATCCCGGCGGCGGAGTATCGATTGCGGCAGCTACGACGACAAAAAGCGTTGTGAAAAAAAAGCCACGAAGTGCGTCTAACACTTCGCGGCCTTCGGTGAGGTGAATAAGGGTCTACCGAACCACCTGCACACATGTCTTGGGGAAGACGCCGAAGTTTAGTCGCTTCGGAGTGTGCGGGACAAGCCAAAACCCTTTGGTCTTCAGATTGGAGGACAGAAATGTCACACCATTCGTTGAAGAGCGTGTTCGTACGCGCCTACCCCCGCTTCCGTCTCGGTCGGTGGGAAGACGTTTGCCAGCACTGGCGCTCTCAGCCCGGGCAGTTGCCGCTCTTTTCGTAGGCCCGCGTCGTTGCGGGGGCGCCCGACCTGCTTAGGTCGGTGTCCAACTGTCCGGTAGTTGGAAGGGGCCGGGGCAATTGCCTCGGCCGTTCTCGGGCCAAATCACAGGAGCCACAAATGGCAAAAGCACCTTCGAACCACGGCAAAAGCTGGTCGTCGAGCGACGTCAAGCAGTTGAAAACACTCGCGGCCGGGAACACGCCGTCGCGCGTGATTGGCCTCAAGATGGGCCGCAGCGAAAGCTCAGTGCAATCGAAAGCGAGCGACGAAAAGGTTTCGTTGAAGCCGACAAACCAATCGCCTTACGGCACCCGCAAGTAGAGCGTTTCGCCGGCCATCGCACAACTGATGGTCGGCGTTCTCATCTTAGAAAGTCGATCATGAAAAAACGTCAGCCCAACTCATTGCGCTGTTTGGCTCCCGCGCTCCTTGGACTCGTCCCCTTCATCGGGGCGATGCTTTGGCATCACCTGATGAGCATAGTCCATAGCATGGCAAAGATGCCGCCCCCGCAAATTGCGACTGAGCTCGGCTATCTGGTTGCCATATCTGTCACGGCTGGGGTAGTCAGCTCGTTCTATCGCGCATGGGCGGACTACGTACGCGGCGACTACTACGTTGACTTGGCCGAATCGCGCGGGTAGTGATTGGGTCTGCCCATCAAGTGGGATCTGAAGGCCCGGCCGATGACGTCGAGGCCGTGCACGGGCGCGAAAACGAGCGCGCTCTTGCTTGCCTGCAGTCGATCGTAAAGCGACAGTACTACGCGCAGTATCACTTCGCGGAGGCGCAGCGATTGATGGCCGACGATTTGAGCATCCGAGATCAAGGCGCCGTCTTGACCGAGTTCATACTGCCGACCGACCCTGGAAAATGCGACGACTTTCACAGAAGGCGCCCGCAAGCCGAGGCCCACTACTTGGCGCTGATTTAGAGCGCGCATGCCATCACCGACACATTGGCACACGTTCTTCATTTCGCCCTTGGCTTGAGCACGCTGGCGCAGCGTGACTTTGACATGCACCGTGTGCAGAAGCTTCGAGGCGAGGGCGCGCTCAAAATCGCAAGGCCAGCAGCGCCCGGTTGACTCCCGGAGCTGCGGCGTGGATCAATTTGAAACATCTCATCTGGAGGAAGACTATGTTTGGTAGCGTCGACAAGAGCAAAGGCTATCTGTTCTGTACCTATGACCTCTCGCAGTCCTTGCAGAACACGCTGCAAAAGCTCCGGCAGGAAGTCGAGAGCCTTGATGCCAATCGTCTCCTAAACACGTCGCCGGCGGATCTCGGCAAGTACTTCGTTGACAAGTTTTCAATCGAGCCGCTTCGTCTCCTGCGAGAGCATTGGTCGGCAGATGTGCAGGAGACGCAGGTCGACGTTCGCCATGACAGCCGCCGCTGGATCGACGACAGAAGCCGGCCGGTCCTGATGCCAGGCGAATGTACGGAGGTACGCGTTCCGTTTGAAGGTGAGGCTGAGCTTTTCTACTCTCAGCCGAACATGATGAGCTCTAACCCGCCGCGCGGTGTCATCGAGAAGAATGAACTTGTCCTTCGATATGAGTCACCATCTGATTCCCCGCGCGAGATCCGCCCGCTTGTGGACCAGACGCTCAACGACATTGAGCAATACATCAACTGGCAGAAAGGCATCATCGATGCGCACAACAACGGCCTTGCGCAGGCCGCATATCAGGCGATCGAGCAGCGGCGCGCTCGGCTCCTGGCACAGTCGCAACGCGCATCAGCCCTAGGTATTCCGGTGCGGCGGCGCGAGGACGCGCCAATGACCTACGCAATCCCCTCTGTGCGCCGCAAGGCGACTCCGACTCTGCCTCCGGCGACGAGTGCGCAGTTTCAGCCAGAGCCAACCTGGGCGATGGATCTCTATGAGCAGGCACTGAAGATCGTGCAGGACATGGCGCTCGTGATGGAGCGCAGCCCCGAAGCCTTCAAATCGATGAACGAAGAAGCCCTGCGCCAGAGCTTTTTGATGCAGCTGAACGGCCAGTTCGAGGGCAAGGCAACAGGCGAGACATTCAACATGTCGGGCAAGACCGACATCCTTTTGCGCGAGGGAGACCGCAATGTCTTCATCGCAGAGTGCAAGTTCTGGAAAGGACCGAAGGGCTTCTCGGAAGCCGTCGATCAGCTGCTGGGTTATGCGACTTGGCGGGATGGAAAAACTGCCATTCTGGTTTTCAACAGGGGCACTGACACGTCAACTGTCCTCACCGGAATCGATGCCGCGGTCAAGGCTCACCCCAACTTCAAAAGACCAGTCAGTTGGCCGCATGAGAGCGGCTTTCGCTATGTGTTGCACAGCAAGGGCGACACCAATCGTGAACTAACACTGACTGTCTTGGTCTTTCACGTGCCAAAGTAACTCCAGAACGCTCGGGATATGGCTCCAGTTAAGCGGGCGTCGTGGCATCGGGCGATCCAAGGAGACCTTGGACGGCGATCTGCCTGCGCTGCTCTTCCATGGTCATGATTTTTCGCGCGGCTTCAATTTTCTCCTGCGGCATTTCGTCGAGCGGAGGCATTTCAGAGAAGTGTCGCTCCCATCGAGCCTCAATGGCTCCCAGGGACACTTCATCGGTGTTGCCGCGATGACGTTGGGCGTAGACCAACGGCATCAACTCGGCGGCCATGTCCTTGCCATCGATAAGCCGCTTGAAGATCCATAGGTAGACATCGACAAGCTCGAGCCCCGCGCTGTCGGTTCCGGCAGCGAACTCGATGGGCGTCTTGGGCATCCCTGCGAAGCTGACCTTGGGCATGCCGGGACCGGTCGCGCCTTCCATGCCAGATACAGCGGCAAAGAACTCCGAAAGGGTCTTCTGCGCCTTGTTGAACTCGGACTGGCGGTCCACGACGATCTTCGACGCCCGCTTGCCGCGTTGCATGATTCGCTTCGCGATGCCGTGCATCACAAACTGAAATCCGATGATGTTGGGGCTGATCTGCTTTATGTCATCTTCGTGGTCCACGTTGTAGCCAACCGCGTCGGGATTCTGTGCCGCCCACATTAGGCCCTCGCCGATCAACTGGCGCGAGCGCGCGTCCGGAAGCTGATCAACACGCTGTGCGATGCGTTGGCACACGGCGATCAACTTCTCGTTGGCGTGAGCGCGGTTGGTATCGATGCGGGCTGACCACGCGAGGCGGGCGTCGTCCTCCTCGAACAGGGAGGCGAGCTTCAACAGGAGGATATATCGCAGCGGCGTCCAGTAGCTCGTCCATGTGACTGCCGGATTCATGGCTTGGTCGAAGACTTGGTCGTAGAAGCAGATGACCGCGTGGTCGGGTTTGTTCACCCGATAAAGGTCAAAGCGCAGGGCGAATTTCTTCTGGATGGCCACCAGTTCGTCAGCGACGGTGACGAGCCGGCCGACCCCGAGCTGCGCTGCGTGCAGCCGGTCCACGCCTAGGCGCTTGCGCAAAGGCGCGAGCCGCTGCTCGGCCAGGACGTCTAGGTTCACGTCGCTCGATATAACCCCGTAATACAGAACCGGTTGTGTTTTGTCGAACAACTCCGAGCCGGTGTGTCCGCTCTCATCGACATAGAAAAACATGCCTCGACTCCCATTCGTTGCTGTTGTGGCGGCGCTTTTAAGCTCGCGATGAACCCGGTTTATATCCGGTCATAGAAATGACGGCGTTTTGGGCTCGGTTGGCGCTTCCTGAACATGTGCGGTCAGTGGCTACCCGCTCGGGATTCCGTGATCAGCGATCCGGTTGGTTCATATCAACTGCTTTGCGGCTGCGAGATTGGCGAAACGAGAGCCCGCATAGGGTGATAGCCCCAATTGGCAGCGCGCAAGAGCTGTCGCCAACCGAGCGCTCGCAGCTTGATCGAGTCGTGCCGCTGGCTTGATTGCCAACGTCCGGCAGGTTCTGGGTGCGGCCATTCGCCCTGGCCGACTTCGATTCACCGGTTTCGGAGACAGCGGTCGCCCGGCCTGGAAACCTGATCGGCTGCACCCAATCTGTTCCTAACCTCCGGCTCGCGAACCTGCATGTCAGGTCGTGGCCGACCAGAGAAGTCCAGACCGACGAGCGCGAACGCCCGCAGTCTGGAGCAAGCATTCGAGCTTGGACCTCGAACCAGAACTGTCGGCCATGACCTGCCTTCCGCGACAGTCCGCTTTCCGGCAGCGACTTTCTGAGGACGCGACCCCACAGCGCTTGTGACTGCCCGTCTGGCCGGTTCGGCTACTTCAGCGGAGAACCGCCGAAGTCCAACACCAGCGATTCGTACTGGGGCGACCGCCGCAGCAGCGGCCCGCGACTTCACGCAACAGGTCCACGTCCTCGGCCGCGCCATTCACAATGCGTCACCAGCCAAACTGTCGCCGTTGGGGAGGAGCAAGGGATCGACAAGGCCTCCGAACGCGCGCACATCGCGTCCGCGGCGATGCCCCCGAAGCGCGAAGCTACGGCCTCACTTCGTCGCTGCCGTCGTCGTCGTCATCGCCGGCAGGTCGAAGCCGCCGCCCAACGCCAGATACAGGTTGGTGCGCTGCGCCAGTTGCTCGCTCTGTACGCGCAGGCGTGCGGTGCGCGCCGAATAGAGCGAAAGCTGGGTTTGCTCGACGCTGCGCTGGTCGACCGTCCCGACTCGGAACTGGATGCGCGTGAGCTCCAGCGACTTTTCGTTGTCTCGCACCGTCGCGGCGAGGATGGCGTCGCGCTCCCGCAGGATGGACTCGGTGCCCAATGCGCTCTCGACTTCGCCGAAGGCCTTCTGGCCCGCGCGCGCGTACTCGGCGACTGCCTGTTTCTGTTCCGCCGAGCGGATCTCGACCTGCGCGCGCAACGCGCCGCCCTGATAGATCGGCGCGATCAGGTTGGCCCCCAGGCTCCACACCGGGCTGTTGACATCCTTCAGCACGATCAATTCGCTCGTCACGTTGCTGCCGCCCGCCGTGAGGCTGATCTTCGGCAGTTGCGCCGTCTTGGCCTCGCCGACCCGGTCGAACGCCGCGGCGACGCGGCGCTCGGCTGCCACCACGTCGGGCCGGCGCTCCAGCAACTCGGACGGCATGCCCACCGGCACCGGCGGAGGCACGGGAGACAGCCGGTCCGCGACGGCGATCTCCGCCGCCGGATAGCGGCCAAGGAGGATTTCAAGCGAACGCAGCGCCTGCTCGCGCGCGAGTTCGACCTGCTTCAGAGAATCCCGATAGGGACCGATGTTCGCGCGAGCTTGGGCCACCCCCTGCTCGCTGCCGTTGCCGATGCGCAGGCGGTCATCGGCCATCCGGAGCAAGCCCTCGGCGGAACCGAGCGCATCCTGTGTGATCGCGCGCTGCATGCCGGCCTCGACCGCGAGGAACCACGCCTTCGCCACCATGGCCGCGAGAGACTGACGCGCATAGGCGTAGTCGGCTTCGACGGCAGCGGCCTGCTCCCTGGCCGCAGCCCGTCCATAGCGCAGACGCCCCCAGACATCGAGTTCGAGCGATGCGTTGAGGAAGATGCCCTCCAGCCCGCCGCCGCCGCCCGACTTGCCGCCGCCCAGACCGGCCAGGCCCACGGATGGCAGGAGCGCCGCGGAGGCGACCTTCACGTAGCCGCCGGCCTGCTCGACCCGCGCCGCCGCCACCCGGAGGTCGGCGTTGTAGAGCAGCGCCTCGTTAACAAGCGTCGTCAGGGTGGGCTCCTGGAAGCTGGCGAGCCAGCCGTCCGCGACGGGTGCGGCGACGCCTCCGCCCGCCCGGAATTCAGCTGGCGGGGGCGCCTGCTGGAGCACTTCCTTCTGCAGGTCCGCCGCCGTCGGCGGGTCCTTGAGCGCGCAGCCCGTCATCACGGCCGCCAGCGCTGCCAGAGCGGCTACGGGCATCAAAGGTCGGAGCGAAATCGTGCCCATCAGTGCAGCTTCAGGACGAGGTAGTTGGTGATCGCGCCGACGCGAAGGATCACCATGCGCAGGATGTGGACCGCCTCCACATGCTCGGTATAGATCGCGCCATGGCCGTCCGCGCCGGCGGCGAGGAAAGTAGCGGCGTCCTGCTCGTCGACGATGAGCTTGACGGGGAATCGACCCGGCACCTGCGGGTAAACACCGGTCTGCGGCAGCGTGCCCGAAACCGGCACCTGCCCCTGTCCTTGGGCCCAGACGATGGAATCGACCTTGGCCGAGAAGATGTGGCCCGGATAGGTCGCAAGTGTGAACTCGGCCCGGTCTCCCGGCGCCACGAGCCGCAGTTCGTTCTGCGCGTAGAGCGCGATCACCTGGTAGGTCTCCTCGACGAAGGTCATTGCGGGCGACAAAGGTATCGAAACCACGAAGGAGCCCGGCCGGAGCTGGACGTTGATCGCATAGCCGTTGGAGGGTGCGTAGACGGCGGTCTGGTCAAGGTTCCATTGCGCGTTGCCAAGATTCGCGCGGCTGATGTCGACCTGCGCCTTGGCCGTCGCGAGCTGGGCCCGTGCCGACGCCACCGAAGCCTGCTCGCCATTGACCTGCCCCGCGAGCTTCTGCGTGACCTGGGCCTCGTTCGCCGTCGCCGTCGCGATCTGCGCCTGCAGTTCAATCAGGTTGGACTGGGCCTGCTCCAGCGCGAACTTGTCGCCCGCGCCACTGGCCACCAGCTCCTGGTTCTGCCGGACCCGCAGTCGTGCGAGTTCCATCCTCGGCTGCAGCGCCCCGACCTGTCCTGTGGCCGCCTTGAGTTGCTCCTGCAACTGACGCGCGCCGGCCGAAGCATCGACCAGGCCTGCGCCGGCCGCAGCGAATTTCGCCTCGTCGGCGGCAAGACTCGCCTTGGCGGCGTTGAGTTCGTTCTGGTACTGGGTCGGGTCGATGCGAAACAGTAGTTCGCCCTTCTTCACAAGGCGGTTCGGTTCAACCGGCACCTCCAGCACCCGTCCCCGTACCTGCGGCACGATCTGCACTACGTATTTGACGACCCGGACGTCGGCCGTCGAAGGGGCGACGACGTTGAGCGTCAGGATCAATGCGGTCAGCGCGACGATCGGGATGATGACCACCGTGACCTGCGTCGCGGTGTTCCACGGCAGCCACTTCAGCTTGATGAAGATGAGCCAGACGAAGAAGGCGTAGATGCCGAGGAGCAGTACTTCCATCAGGCGCTCGCATCTCTTGCAACGGCCGCGTCGACCGAGGCCGGCGACATTGCCGTCAGGTCCCTGCGCAACAGCTTGAGCTCGGCCGTCAGCGCACCCTTGGCATCCATCGCATCGAGCTCTTCGCGCAGGTGTGCGATCTCATGCGCCAGTAGTTCGCCCGCCCGGGCCTTCTCGCCCGCCTCGTGGAAATAGTCCTCGTGCTTCTCGGTGCCGTACGCGACTTGGTAGCCGACCGGTTTTACGAAGGCCCAGAGCCACGCGATGGGCCAGAGCATGCCGCCGAACACAAGGGATAGCAGGCACAGGGTCTTGATTGCGTCCCGCTGGGGATGGTGCCGCTTGTGCGCGATCTTCTCAGGCATCACGTGCACCATCCAGAACAGCACGATGCCCGCGATCGGCACCACGCAGATGATGAACCAAGCCAGGCCCATGGCTGCCGAGCCCAGCATCTCGTGCGGCAGGAACGAGGCGTTGGCGCTCGACGCAATGGTCAGTCCCGCCACGCCTGCTGCAAGGGACGAGAACCCCGATGAAATCCGACCCTTCGGCAAGCGTCGCATACCTGGCTCCTGAACTTATTGTTCCCAATTCGCCAGATGGTAGCCTGCAATTCTCAAAGAAATTCACTTTCTGATGTCTGAGCGTCGCCTTTGCGGCATGCCAATGGGTTGTATCGGATGTCTCTTGTGGGCCGGCCGGTCGTCAGCGATCGCAAGACGGCAGGACAGCCTAAGACTCAAATCGGCCAGCCGTCCTTCGTAGCGGACCGCTTTCAGAGCACAAATCGATGGACCAAGACCCCGGCTGCTATGCCGATCAACTCGGGCCGCCACGAAGCCAATCGCGCTGCCAAAGGTGATCCAGCAAAGCTGCCTCTGAACATGCGCCCGAACACCGTCCGGGGGGCTGCTCGAAAAATTACCTCTGACAAAACACAAATCCCAGAGTAGATTGAACGGTGAGCGAAAGGATGGTCGTTATGAATGGCGCACAAGCATTGTTCAAAGCACTCATCGATGCGGGGCTCGACACCTGTTTCGCCAATCCCGGCACCTCCGAGATGCAGCTCGTCTACGAGATCGGGTTGACCCCGGGCGTCCGCGCCGTTCTCTGCCTGCAGGAGAACACAGTTACCGGCGCCGCCGACGGATACGCGCGCATGGCGGGCAAACCCGCCTTTACGCTGTTGCATGTGGGCAGTGGTTTCGCCAACGGCATGGCGAATCTCCACAACGCGGGCCGGGCCAACACGCCCATCGTCAACATCGTGGGTGCCAACGCGAGCTACCACCAGCCCAATTACCCCGAGCATGAACTGATCAACGGCAGGATCGTCGACCTCGCGCGCGTCGTTTCGCATTGGGCGCACGAAGCCAAGTCCGCCAGCGACCTGGCCGTCCTCGGTGCGCTGGCTGCGCGTTATTCCCGGATCGGTGCCGGGAAGATCTGCACGTTGATCGCGCCGACCAACTGCCACTGGGATCCTGCCGTCGCTCCACCGGTAGTTGCCGGAGCGATGGAGACACCGAAAGTCTCGCCCGAGGCCATCCAGGAAGTCGCGGCGCTGCTGGCCAACGGGAAGAGAACGGGGATCGTGTTGGGGAGCCACGCGATGTATGGCGTAGGGCTGGAACTGGCGGGGCGCATCGCCGCGAAAACAGGGGCCGTCCTGCTCGGCGAGACCTTTCCGTCCCGCTTCGCCCGGGGAGAAGGCCGCGTGCGGGTCGAGCTGATCGAGTACATGCTCGAGATGGCCGTCAAGGTCCTTGCGCCGTATGAGCAACTCCTCCTCGTGGGTGCGCTGCCCCCTGTTTCCACGTTCGCCTATGAAGGCCAGCCGCTCACGAAAGTGCCGGACGGCTGCCAGTTGGCCACGCTGGCGACCGTCGAACACAACCTGCTGGCCGCGCTCGGCGATCTCGCCAATGCGGTCGGCGCGCCATCCGCGGCGGTGACGCGCCAGTCTCGTTCAACAGCTCCCGCTCCGACGGGCGCACTGACGCCGGGCGCCATCGGAAAGAGCCTCTGCGCGTTGCTCCCCGAGAACGCGATCCTCGTGGACGAAGGGGCCACGATGTCATCGCCGATCTTTCATGCCACCGAAGGGGCACGCGCGCACGACTACCTGCATGCGGTGTGCGGTGGCGCCATCGGCGGCGGACTCCCCCTGGCCTTGGGCGCCGCGGTGGCGTGCCCGGATCGCAAGACGGTGGTCTTCCAAGGCGACGGCTGCGGGATGTACACAGTCCAGGCGCTCTGGTCGATGGCGAGGGAGCAGGCCAATGTCATCGTCGTCCTACTCAGGAACGACGCGTATGCGATCCTGGAAGTGGAACTCGCGCGGGTTCGCGAAGGCGACGCTAACGAAAGGATGGAATCAATGATGCATCTGAGCGATCCGACGCTCGACTGGATCAAGATCGCCGAGGGCCAGGGCGTTGCGGCCAGCCGCGCGACGACCGCAGAGGAATTCCACGCGCAGCTCGAGGCAGCGCTGGGCAGCAAGGGGCCGCGACTGATCGAGGCCCAGGTAGCTCAGGACATCAAGCCAGCTATCGATCTCGTCCGAAAGTAGGACGTATGAACGTCCAGCAAGTACCAAGCACTGATTTCGGAAAGTTGGTGGCGCGGCATCGCGCCTACTTTCTGACTGGCAAGACGCGCCCGGTCGATTGGCGCGAGGCGCAGTTGACGGCGCTAGCGGCAATGATCACCGACAACGCCAAGGATTTCCACGCGGCATTGTGGACCGACCTGCGACGCAACTGGATTGAGGCGGACCTCATCGATGTTGCAACCGTCGCGCACGAAGCCGATTACGCGCGCCAGCAACTCAAGACCTGGATGCGCCCGGTCGTGACAAACGTCCCGCAGATGATGCAGCCCGGCGAAGTACGTGTGCGGTTCGATCCGCTCGGCGTCGGCCTGATCATCGGGGCGTGGAACTACCCCTTCTTCCTGACACTGTCGCCGCTCATCGGGGCGATTGCGGGCGGCAACGCGGCAGTGATCAAGCCCTCGGAGATCGCGCCCGCCTGTGCCGACGTTCTCGCGAAGCTGTTCCCTAGGTACATGGACAAAGATGCATTTTCGGTGGTGCTCGGCGCAGTGCCCGAGACTACCGCTCTGCTGGAGCAGAAGTGGGATCACATCTTCTACACCGGCGGACCGGCGGTAGGAAAGATCGTCATGGCCGCCGCGGCGAAGCACCTCACGCCAGTCGTGCTGGAGCTGGGCGGCAAGTGTCCAACGATCGTCCACTCCTCGGCGAATCTCGCCGTGGCCGCCAATCGAATCGCCCAAGGCCGGTGGCTGAACGCCGGACAGACCTGCACCGGCGTCGACCACGTCCTGGTCTTCAAGGACGTCAAGGAGCAGTTCTTGAGTCTCCTGAAGGACAGCGTCATCCAGTTCTACGGCAAGGACCCGAGCCGAAGCCCTGACTACGGCCGGATGGTCAGCGAACGCCATCACGCCAGAATTGTCGGACTGCTCAAAAGCGGAGAGGTCTTTCTCGGCGGGCAGCATGACTCGAAGGATCGGTACATTGCCCCGACGATCCTAGTGAACACGCCGCTTGACTCTCCGGTCATGCAGGAGGAGATCTTCGGTCCGATCCTGCCTGTGCTGGAAGTAGGTAGCGTTGAGGAGGTCATCAACTACGTGAACGCCCGGCCCAAACCTCTGGGGCTTTACGTGTTTGCAGAGGACCTTGAAGTCGCTGAACGCATCCTCGGCGCGACCGAGTCGGGGGACGCCGGAATCAACGATTGCACGATCCACCCGCTGGTGCCGGAACTGCCATTCGGCGGCGTGGGCAACTCCGGCATGGGCAAGTATCACGGCGAATGGGGCTTCCGTGCGTATACGAACGCCCGCGGCGTTCTCTACCGCGGCACGGCCGAGGACCCAGGCGTCCGGTACCCGCCATACCCTTCCAAGCCAGGGACGTAGGGCCGCTAGCCAGCGCCGGGTTTCATTCGCAAGTCGATCTGGCCGTTGCCGGACATCGAGAACGTGAAGAGGCGTTGCAGCCCATGAACGACAGCGCGGCTGCGTGTGTTACGTTTTTCTTGGTTGTAGGCGCGGGTGGACGTGCGGGATGCTTCAGCTTCATGCTCGTTGGACGACCGCTTTTCGCCGTTGAACTTCGACTGCGCAAGGTCGGCTCAGGGCCCATCTGCGACATCCGCGGTTCGCAAGCGACCGGCCGCAGCCAGTCTTCAGCGGAGGTTCAAGAGTGCGCTGCCCATTTGAATCTTTCAATCCGTTCCTCACGGCGAGTGGTGCGTCGCCGACGTCTGCGCGTCCATGAACGAGAACGCTGCAGCTCCTGCGGTGACAGGGGTCGGGCATCGCCTGCCTGTCGGACTTCATGACGGCGGGCGACCGCCGCTCTCAATACAGGATCACCACCACCGTTTCCCCACCCATCGACTCTTCGCGCGAGGCGGCGGCGGTCACGGGAGTGTGCGTCTTGTCGATGGTCGGCACCTGCACGTAGCGCGCGTTGGCGGGCGCCGCGGTGAACTCGGCGACCGGCCGCAGCATCATCGTTTCCTGCGTCGGCATGACGGGCGTCATCTGCTTGCTGATGCGCTGCGAGATTTCGGCTACGGCCTTCATGTCGCCGCGCGCCATTGCCTCCTGGATCTCCTTCTGCACACCGGCCATCGACTTGCCCACGGCCTCCTGCTCCTTCGCCCCGGGTGGAAGTTTGCTGCCATCCACCACCTTGCCGCCCTTGGCGATGA
Source organism: Variovorax sp. J31P179 (assembly GCF_030316985.1). NCBI lineage: Bacteria > Pseudomonadati > Pseudomonadota > Betaproteobacteria > Burkholderiales > Comamonadaceae > Variovorax > Variovorax sp. J31P179. The sequence goes on from NZ_JASZYL010000007.1 coordinate 233,133, forward strand.
GCGCCAGCGCCTGGTCGGGCGTGAGCTTCGTGGTGAAGACTAGGCGCCTTTCGCGCTCGGTGCTGCTTGCGAAGTAGCGAAAGCGCAGCGCCTCGTTGTCGTTCACCGGCGCGATGCCGAGCTGAGCCGCCGATGGCACCACATCGGGCACCATGCCCGCAAAGCCGTTGCGCGCGCCGCCGCGCCACCACACGCCCATGCCCTTGCGCCAGCGGTCGTCCTGCACGTCGAGCATCTGCTTGGCCAATGCCCGCACCGTAGGCGCCGGGTGGTCGACGGCCACCAGCGCGGCTTCGCGGTCATCCTGGTTGGTGATCTTGCCGAGCTTGCGCAGGCCGAACTCGGCCAGCATCGGAAAGCGGGCGCGCGCAGCGGTCTGCAGCGACGCCCGGTCGACTTCGCCGTTGAGCGCGAGCCGCAGCAACTCGTCGTAGAGCTGCAGCTCGAGTTCGATGCGCAGCGCGGGGCAGCTGTCATTGTTCCAGCGGCCGTCGGCGCATTGCTTCTCGAACTGGGCCTGCACCTGCTCGGGCGGCAGGTCGATACGCGGGCCGCCGATCAGCAGCGCGGCGCCAAGGAGGAGGGTCGGAGTCATGGGCATTTCCCTCGGCGGTTCATTTCTTCGTGGCGCGGTTGAGCGCCGAGACCTTCTGCTTCGTGTTCTGCGCGAGCGACTTGATCTCTTCTGGCGTGGGCACGGTCTTTGTCTTGTCCCTGCGGAACTCATTGGCCGAGCCGGACCACTTGCATTTGGCGGCCAGCGACGCAATGGCTTCCCGCAGCACCTTGATGCCGGCCTGGTAGGCCTGGCTGTCGTTGTCGATGTACCACTTCACGGTCTTCAGCGACTTGTCGTCCTTCGCCTTCCAGGCCGCTTCGCACGAGGCCTTGTGGGTGCCCTCGTGCGCCAGCGTGAAGTCGGCCTTCGGCTTGCACAGCTTCTTGCGGACCTCGGCCGGCGTGACGGGGTGTGCCGTGAGCTCCTTGTCGGCGGGTCTGTCGCGTCGGTATTCGACGAGTGCGCAGTCCGAGGTCTCGGTGACGGTGCCGAAAGATGGCGCTGCAGTGCCTGGCGCGGTACCGCCACCGGGTGACGGCGGCGCCAGCACGCCGTAAAGATTGCCGGCCATGGCCGCGTTGAGGCGCGCTACCGCGGCGTCCTGCGCCGACTTGGGCGTCGCGAGCGGGTAGCCCTGGGCGGCCCAGCTCTGGAACAGGGCCAACAAGAACTCCTGCTCGAGCAGTTCGCGGTATAGGCTCGGCAGGTCGCTGCAATCGTCGCAGTTGGCAGGGGTGGCATGCGCGGCGAAGGGGGCCCACAGTGCCATCGAAAGGGACAGGGACAGGCACAAGGACGACAGGCGTTTCACGAGGCGTGCTCCTTCAGTGGGGTAGAGGGCGGCAGCAGCAGGGAGATCGCAAGCGCCAGGTCTTGGCTGCGCTGCGATTCCGGGTCGAGCGTCAGCGCGCGGGCAATGCTTGCATCGGCCTGCACGACATGCCGCGCATCCAGTTCGGCCAAGGCACGGTTGTGCCACGCGCGCGCGGACAGCGGCGCGTGCTCCGTGGCCTCGCGCCAGAGCCGGACCGGGTCGGCCCACACGGCCGCACGCCATTCGCAGCACAGCACGAGCGAGGCCAGCACCAGGCTCGCGCACACGGCCGCCGTGCGCCTGGCATGCAGGCGGCTCCAGGCCGCGGCGGCAAGCGCTCCGATCGCGATGCTGAGTCCGATCCAGGCCGGATACAGCGCCTTCTCGACCACCGGATCGAGCCGCGCCAGCACTGAATGCGACGACAACAGCATCACCAGCGGCCACAAGAGCGCCAGCGTGAGGAGCGGCACCCGCGGCCGCGCTGCAATCGCGGCCAGCACTAGCGCCGCCAAGGCCAGCATGCCCGGCAGCGCAGCCTGCGCCGCAAGGGGCGCATGTTCGATGGTCAGCGCGCCCGGCCGGAACCACAGGCCCAGGGAGTAGGGCAGGGCTGCGGCATGGGTCGCTAAGGCCCCCATCGGCGTATCCAGCGCGAGCGAGAACGCGGTGATCTCGCGCAATCGACTGCTGCAGGCGAAGGCGATCACCGCCAGCAGCGGCGCCGCCAGCGCGGCCGGTGCGAGTCGACGAACAAGCGCCACGCCTCGCGCTGCATCGGGCCGTGTCCACTCCCAAAGTAGCACGACCGCCGGAAAGACGAGCGCCACTTCCTTCGCGGCCACGGCGAGCGCGAACATCAGCAGCGACAACGCGGACCAGCGGATTGCCGGCGCGACCCGGTGTCGGATAGATTGCTCGTGGGCCAGCAGAGCCAACGCCAGCAGCAAGGTCGACAGCCCGGTCGATCGTCCGCTGGCCGATGCCACCACCGCGGCATGCGCTGGCTGCACCGCGAACACGGCGGCGGCACACCATGCCGCCAGGGCATCCACTCGGCACCGGGCCAGCGCCCAGACCGCGACGACAGTGGCCGCGTGCAGCAGCAGGTTGGTGAGCAGGAAGCCCGCGGGCGTGAACCCCCAGACGGCATGATCGGCGGCGTAGCTCAGCCGCAGCAGGGGACGGAATCCGTTGCCGAGCCGCTCGACCAAGGCGACCGGGTCGGCGGTGGCCGGGTCCAGCACGATGTTGCGAAGGTCGTCGTACTGGAAGACGCCAAACAGCGAGCCGGCCCAGGCCCCCAGTGTGAGTGCCAGCAAGATGACGACCGGGATCGGGACGGACCGCGCGCGCATCCGGGGATTGTGCTGAGGCGCCCCGCCCCGGCCGATCCGTCTTTTGGCCTATGTCATGCTGCGTGCGGTGCCCCACGGGCCGGGTTGCAGCGCCAGCATGCGCGGCCATCGATAGCGATCGGAAGACAACGACGAACCGCACGACATGGTGCCAATCACGCGCGCGGGGCATCCTAGTGGACCGCACGCCTGTTGGGCGTTGCCGCCGGGGGCTGCGGTGGGAATCACGTGTGACGGTAAAGCCGCTTCGCAGCGGTTGTCGTCTTTCGCTCGGCGGCGGTCGAAGACTCAGTTCGGCCACAAGCTGCCGGTCGCAACTCCGTCACCAATGTCGGCTTACACCCGGGAGCGGCATTTGCAGCGCCCTCCGGGGCTCGTTGTCAATTGACCCAAGGGGCATCCCTAGACGACGCCAAGATCGGTATGCTCAGATCCAACACGCAGGCCGTCGGCCCGTGTGTCGTTCCTTGGCGTCAGAAAGCCGGCCAGATGCGTCGGCCAGGAGAAGGCAATGGCACCAGCGCGCGCTGCTCATTCTGTTGGCATTCACCATGGAGTCGGCGTCAGCCTGACCTGTTTGATGCTCGCCTTGTTGCCTGTCACAGGCACAGCGCAGCAGGTGTACGGAACTCCGGGCTCGCCCTCCTCGACGATGACCATCGACGGGCAGCAACTACCACCGCCGCCGGCCAAGTTCCGCGGGAAAGTCGAGCGCAACGCGGCGCAGTCGAAGCCCTATTGGCCGGCCCGGATCGAGCCGCCAAAGGGTGCCCCCAATATCCTGCTGATCATGACCGACGACGTCGGCTTCGGGGCCCCTTCCACGTTCGGCGGCGTGATCCCGACGCCGGCACTCGACCGAATCGCAGCCAACGGGCTGCGCTATACCAACTTCAATTCAACGGCGCTTTGCTCGCCGACCCGCGCTGCGTTGATCACCGGGCGCAACCACCATTCGGCCGGTTTCGGTGTCATCTCGGAGCAGTCGAGCGGGTACCCTGGTTACAACTCGATCATTTCCCCGGAGAAGGCGACGATCGGCCGAATTCTCAAGGACAACGGCTACCGCACATCCTGGTTCGGCAAGGACCACAACGTGCCGGCATTCCAGGCTAGCCAGGACGGTCCTTTCGATCAATGGCCCAACGGCATGGGCTTCGAGTACTTCTATGGGTTCATCGGCGGAGACACCAGCCAGTGGCAACCGAATCTGTTCCGCAACACCACGGCCATATTCCCATATGAGGGAAAGCCGGGCTGGAACCTGACAACGGCACAGGCGGACGAGGCGATCTCGTACATGAAGCGCATCAACACGCTTGCGCCCGAGCAGCCCTTCTTCGTCTACTACGTGCCCGGGGGCACGCATGCGCCACACCATCCGACGCCGGAGTGGATCAAGAAGATCAAGGACATGCATCTGTTTGACAAGGGGTGGAACGAGCTCCGCGAGCAGATCTTCGCCAACCAGAAGAAGCTTGGCGTTATCCCTCAGAACGCGAAGCTGACACCTTGGCCGGACAAGCTCCTCAAGCAGTGGGATGCTCTGTCGGCCGACGACAAGAAGATGTTCACGCACCAGGTCGAGGTCTATGCGGCGTATCTCGCCTACACAGACAACGAGATCGGTCGCGTGATCCAGGCCGTTGCCGACATGGGTAAGCTCGACAACACGTTGATCATGTACATCAGCGGCGACAACGGTGGCAGCGCCGAAGGCACCCAACTAGGCACGCCAAACGAAGTCGCCAGCTTCAACGGTGTCAACGTGCCGGTCGAAGACCAGCTCAAGAACTTCTATGACCTGTGGGGCTCGGATAAGACCTACAACCACATGGCGGTGGCCTGGTCATGGGCGCTCGACACGCCGTTCTCGTGGACCAAGCAGGTCGCCTCGCATTTCGGCGGCGTGCGGCAGGGGATGGCCATCTCCTGGCCGAAGGTCATTACCGACAAGGGTGGCATCCGCAATCAGTTCCATCACGTCATCGACGTGGTCCCCACGATCCTCGAGGCGACGCGCATCAAGCAGCCGAAGATGGTGGACGGCATCAAGCAGAGCCCGATCGAGGGCGTCAGCATGGCCTACACCTTCGACAAGGCCAACGCCAATGTCGCGTCGCGCCATCGCACGCAGTATTTTGAGATGATGGGTGACCATTCGATCTATCACGATGGCTGGATCGCCAGCACGAACGTCATCCGCCCTCCTTGGGAGATCACAGGCCCCGTCAATCAAGATCCTGCTGGTACGCCCTACGAACTCTACGACCTGACCAAAGACTGGACCCAGTCGGAGAACGTTGCTGCCAAGTACCCCGCGAAGCTGAAGCAAATGTCCGACCTGTTCTGGGTCGAGGCGAAGAAGTACAACGTGCTGCCGCTGGATGCCACCGTTGCAACCCGGTTGGTCACGCCGCGGCCAAGCATCACCGCTGGACGCAAGGAGTTCGTGTGGAGTGGCGTGCAGACCGGGACGCCGAATGGTGATGCGCCGAACATCCTGAACTCCTCCTACAACTTCAAGGCCGACGTTGATGTTCCGCAGAACGGCGCCGAGGGAATGCTGGTCACGCAAGGTGGTCGCTTCGGGGGTTATGCGATGTATCTGCTGAAGGGCAAGCCGGTCTTTGTGTGGAACCTGTTCGACTTAAAGCGACTCCGCTGGGACTCGCCTGATGCGCTCCCGCCCGGTAAGCACATCGTGGAATTCGACTTCAAGTATGACGGCCTCGGCATGGGCACCCTGGCCTACAACGACATGAGCGGCATTGGACGCGGGGGCACCGGGGTGCTCAAGGTCGATGGAAAGGAAGTTGCGACGCAGAAAATGGAGAGCACCGTGCCGCTGATCCTGCAGTGGGACGAGAACCTGGACGTTGGCGCGGATACTGGAACTCCGGTAGACGACAAGGACTATCAGGTGCCGTTCCGATTCACTGGCGCCCTGAACAAGCTCACCCTCACTGTCGATCGTCCGCAGCTCACAGCGGAAGACGAAAAGAAGCTGATGCAGGCACAGAGGAACAACAAGACGAGCGAGTAGGTGCGGTCTGAAAACTCAGAAGGCATGGCCTGCGTCACGCTGGCTTCGACACGGTCGGGAAAGGTGATAAGTGGATTGCCCCGGCCGTGGATAGGAAGTCTCTGATCGAGTCTTGAATTCTTGGCGAACTATGACGTCTCATACCGCGATTGCGAGCCGCAGCCTTCTTGGCGCGGCGCTGGCGCTGGCCGCTGTCCACGCGCACGCCGACGAAGGCGGCGTGCCCTTCTGGTTCTCGGGGCAGTACTCGAGCCTGTCGGCCACGCCGGCCACGCCGGGCTGGTCATTCACGACGATGGGTTACGGCTACAGCGGCAGCGCCTCGACGGGCAAGCTGCTGCCTCGAGGCAACACCGTGTCGGCCGGGGTGAGTTCTGACGTGGCGTTGCTGCTCGCACAGCCGAGCTACGCGCCCGAGACCAAATGGCTGGGTGGTCAGGCCTCGCTGGGCGTGGGGTTCGGCTACGGAAGGAACTCGACGAAGGCGGACATCGCCACCTCCGCCCTCGGCGTGCAGCTGAACCGCACTGATACGGTCAACGGCTTTACCGATTTGTACCCGGTGGTGAGCATCGCCTGGACGCAGGGCGTGCACAACTGGATGACCTACGCGACCGGCGACATCCCGGTCGGTGCCTACGACAGCAATCGGCTGGCGAACATCGGCATCGGGCATGCGGCTTTCGACGCCGGTGGTGGCTACACCTACCTGGATCCGCAAAGCGGGCGCGAGTTCTCGATCGTGGGCGGCTTCACCTACAACTGGGAAAACTCGGACACGAAGTACAAGAACGGCGTCGACTCGCACATCGACTGGGCGGCATCGCAGTTCCTCTCCGCCAACTGGGAGGTCGGGCTGGCAGGCTACGTGTACTACCAGTTGAGCGGAGACAGCGGCTCAGGCGCCAGGCTGGGGCCGTTCAAATCTCGTGTCGCCGCCATCGGCCCAGAAGTCGGTTACGCATTCAAGGTCGGGGGCTTGCCGGCGTATGCCAACTTACGCGCCTACTACGAGTTCTGGGCGCAGAACCGCGTCTCGGGCTACGCAGTGTTCGCGACCCTCGTGCTTCCACTCGGGAAGTGATCTGGGCGGCCTCGCGCTGCGATTTCGCACGGAGTCGAAAGGCAGGCGCGGCCCTTGCCGGCAGCACGACCATTCGGCCAGCTCCTATCAGTCCTCCCCCGGAGCTCTCCTCCGGAGAAAGGTCGAGCGGTTCAAGCAGGTTGCGGAGTTCCTGGAAGGCAACGCTAACGTCCCGACAATGGGAAGCCTCGAATCGCTCAGCATTTGGGTGCGTTCAAAGGCGACCTGAAGCGACGCGAGCACTCGAGAACGGCAGCCCTGGTAGCAAGGCGCCGTTCCTCCACACGCACGCTGAAGTCGTCGAAGCGCTTCATCGCGCGTTCAAGGTCATCACTATCTGTCATTTGGGCAGTGCCCTCCTACGGCTCACTTCACTTCGCCGCGAAGGGAAAGACGACCGCCCAATCCTTCTTCATGTCCACGACCGTCCAGCCTTTGGCCCTCGCCTCGTCCAGGCCTTTGTCGAGCCTCCCAATGCTGGAGTCTCGGTCGTATGCCCATTCGCGAGCCGCGTCAGTGTGGTGGACGAAAGCCATGAAACGCGCGCCGCTGCCAGCCGCTGTCCATTGAAGCATTTGCAAGTCGCCGTCGGAGTTTCCAAAGGCGAGGATGGGACGACGGCCGATATGCTCATTGATGCCGACAGGCTTGCCCGGGCCGTCGTTGATGAATCCGAGTTCGGGCAAGCGCATGATGACCGGCTTGCCGTCGCGCAACTCAAACTGCGTCTTCCCGCTGCTGCCTACGACTTGCTCCGGGGGTACGCCGTAGACCCGTTCCGTCCAAGGTCGCATGAACGCCATGCCGCCTCCGGACACGATGAACGTCTTGAAGCCGTTCGCGCGCAGGTAAGCCATCAGCTCAATCATTGGCTGGTAGACCATGGCCGTATAGGGCTGGTTGAACCTTGGATGCTTGGCTGTCGCCAGCCATTGAGTGACCAGCGCGTCGAACTCGGCGGTCGACATGCCGGTGCTGGTCGCCCCGATGAGCTCGGCCACTGCCTTGTCGCCGCCAGACAGGGCGCCCTTGACGTCTCCTTTGAGCAACGAGGCAAAGGGTTCCTTCGTCTTCCACTCGGGGTGCTGCGGTGCCAGCGTCTTGACGCGCTCGAGGACAAAGAACAGCTGCGAGTAGAGCGGCTGCTCAGCCCACAGCGTCCCATCGTTGTCGAAAGTGGCGATACGCTCGGGAACGGGAACAAAGTCCGGCGAGCCGGGGGTGGTGACCTTTGACACAAAGCCCACTATGGCTTGCTTCGAGCTCCCCTCGTTCCACGATGGAAGAGGGTCGGGCTTGAGTGATGCGCAGCCGCTGGAAAGCAGCAGCACGCACAGCGCCATGAACTGCAGCGCTCGCAACTGAAATGGAGTGACGGGGCGTGGCATGGTGATTCCTCCTTCGGGGCGATTCGGACCCTCACGGCTAGGCTAGTGACCCGACCTCCGCGCGCATATCAGGGAAAAGGGCAATAGACGTTGCACTTTAGGGAGGGGTGAATATTCGCCTGAATGTCAGCTTCGGAGCGGCGGCGTACAGCTGCTTTGGGTTGCGGTCGTTGACTGAGACCGATTACCCCGACCCAACGGGCCACCATGAATGCGCGCCTTGACGGTCTAGCCGCAAGCTTGTTCAATATGCCGGGACATACGTTCCTTCAGCAGATGTCGCCTGACGCCCCCGCAACGCGTCAAGCGGCTTGCAGACTCATAGCCTCATCGAACGAACGCAACGGCCTGATGAAGGGGGCTAGCATCTTGCCGGATCTTTCGCTGGTCACGACTTCGAAATCTTCAAGTTTGATCACAGTACGCTCCGCCGGATTCGGCTCCCAAACATCCTCGCCCAGCAGGCGACCCCGATCGTCATAAGGCCAGAACATCTGCATGCCGGGAATGCGAACCAGGTAGTACGCATTCTCGTCATCAACCGGGATGCCATTGGCAACGAGGGTCTTGCCGTAAGTCTGTTGATACATCGTTGACACCGAGGCGATGAAGTTATCCGCGATGGCAATCTGTTCGTTCTCTGTATAGAAGATCGACTGATTCGACTGTGCCCAAGCTGCATAGAAGGCTTTAACAGATTCTTCGCCGTGAAGCGTGGCGTGATTGCCGCCCACTTCTAAGTGGTACACCGGATGCTCGACGGTCATATCCGGCGTGAAGATCTCTTCGTAGCGCCCGGCGATTTCAAGAAAGCGATGGCGGTAGTAGGCTTCCAGCATAAAGCGGTGACGCGGATTGGTCGTCACTTTCATCAGCTCGTCGATGGCTCGGTTGGTCTGGCGTACGTCTAGGTTGGGGTTCCCGTGGATCATGTTGTTCCTTGATTGGTGGTTGCAGTCTGAGACTTCAGGGCTTGTAAGCGACATGGACCTTGTCGATGCTTCCGTTGAACCTGAAGGGGGCACGGCTGTAGTAGTCCAGCGCGACCGGTGACCCGAGGTCCGTACCGACGTCAAAAGTCTCCGTAGCGGTGAACGCCAGCGGCAGCGTGTAAGGCACGCTGGTGCGGCCGACCTCGGCGCCATCGACCCGCATGACGATCTGGGCCGCAGAGCCTGGCTTGGATGACGCCACTACCGTCTCGACCTCGATGCGGACCCGGCCAGCGGGCAACGCAGCCGTCGAGCGCGCCACGCTGCGCTTGAGCGCCAGCGCGTTGTACTCATAGACCAGTTGGCCGCGATCGAGATAGAGGGTCACTCCGCCGGCCACGCCGCCCATCGCGTAGAGCACGCCCTGCGCATCGGCCGGGAGCACGGCATCGACCGTGACCACGCTGTTGCGCGACCGCAGGTTCGGCGCGGCGAACTCGGGAAGACGGGTGATACGATCAGTGAAGTCCCACTGCGAGTACGGAACTTCGACGTGTGCCTCTGGGTCGAGGAACGGGTAAAGCCCGGCCCCCAGCGGATAGACCTTGTTGGCCCTGGCCTGCGCATCGAACTCGCGCTTCATCTCATCGAGCCGCGACGGATTCGCGGCCGACACGTCGACCGCCTGCGAGTAGTCGCCGTCGAGCTTGTAGAGCGACCAGGAGTCGTTGTTCGGATTCCAGCCCGTGAACTGGGCGAAGCCCGCAATCCACGGCGTGCGCGGTCCCCACACCGACGCCATCCACCCGTCCTTGTAGAGGCCACGGCTGCCGAGGTTCTCGAAATACTGGGCCGGCTTCCGTGAAGCGGCTCTGGCGTCAGCAAAGGTGGCGGCCATGCTCACGCCATCGATCGGGTCTTGCGCCACGCCGTTGACGGACGTGGGCGGCGTGATGCCTGCGATCTCATAGATCGTCGGCGCGATGTCGTTCACGTGATGGAACTGGCTGCGCACCGTGGTGTCCGGCTTGATCCGCTTCGGCCAGGACACCGCGAGCGGCGTGCGCGTGCCGCCGAAGTAGCCCGCCACCAGCTTCGTGCCCTGGAACGGCGTCATGCCCGCCCAGGCCCAGGCCGCGTGGTACATGCTGTCGAGCTTCGGGCCACCCAGTGCGTCGAGCCCTCCGTAGTCGCGCTCCAGCACCCCCATGTGTTGCTGCGCGCCGGCCGCAATGCCGTTCTGCGAGTTGAGTTCCGCGATCGAGCCCTGCATGCCTTCGGCGGAGGCGCCGTTGTCCGAGAAGACATAGAAGATCAGCGTGTTCTCGCGCAGCCCCTCGCGCTCCAGTTCGTCGACCAGCTTGCCGACCTGCGTGTCGGTGTGCTCCAGGAATCCCGCATACACCTCCATCAGGCGCGCCTGGAACTTCTTCTCCTTCGGGTCGAGGCTGTCCCATGCCGGCAGCGAGGCCGGGCGCGGTGTGAGCTGCGCGTCCTTCGGTATCCAGCCCAGTTGCTTCTGCCGCTCGAAGGCCTGTTCGCGGTAGACGTCCCATCCACCGTCGAAACGCCCCTTGTACTTGTCGGACCACTCCTTGAAGACGTGGTGCGGCCCATGCACGGCGCCGGGCGCCCAGTACATGAAGAAGGGCCGGTCCGGCGCGCTGGCACGCCGTTGCTGCAGCCACCCGATCGCCTGCTGCGCCAGGTCCTCGGTCAGGTGGTACTTGGGATCGTGAGGTGGCTCGATCGGGGTGGTGTTTCGGTACAGCCGTGGCTCGTACTGCGAGGTCTCGCCCCCGATGAACCCGTAGAAGGTGTCGAAACCATGGCCCGTGGGCCAGCGGTCGAAAGGACCCATCGCCGTGGTCTGGGTAGGCGGCGTGTTGTGCCATTTGCCGAACGCGGCGGTCGTGTACCCATATTCACGCAGCACCTCGGCAATGGTGGCGGAGCTCTTCGGGATCTCGCCCGTGTACCCGTCCCAATCCGTGGCGAGCTCGGCGATAACGCCGTTGCCGACCCGATGCTGGTTACGCCCGGTGAGCATGGCTGCACGCGAAGCCGAGCAGATCGCCGCGGTATGGAAGGCGTTGTAGGTCACGCCGGTCTTCGCAACGCGAGAGAAGGTGGGCGTGTGGATGGGGCCGCCGACCGTGTCGGCTTGCGCGAAGCCGGCATCGTCGAGCATCACGATCAGCACGTTGGGCGCATCCGCGGAGAGGCGCGCCGGCGCCGCGCGCCATGCATGCTTCGATTCCGCGAGCGACGGGCCGGCCACGCTGACGCTCGGCGGACGCGGGAACGGCAGCGAGGTCTGCGCGGCGGCCAGCGACAGGCCTTCGAACAAGACAGCGGTCGCCACGACCGCTTTCAATGACGAGAGAAAAATGGACTTCATTTGGAAATTTAGGCAGTGGACAAGGTGTGAGACTTGAAGGCTTGCATGTCAGGCCGCCACAGCGACAAACGCCGATACCGGCTTTCTGAAGTGCCTGTCGTTCAACAGGAAGTGCGACAGCGCGGGGATGAGCACGAGTGCGCCGACCATGTTCCAGACGAACATGAAGGTCAGCAGGATGCCCATGTCGGCCTGGAACTTGATGGGCGAGAAGGCCCAGGTGATGACGCCGGCGGCCAGCGTGACGCCGACGAGCGCTACGACCCTGCCTGTGAACATCACCGCATCGCCATAGGCCTGCACCAGCGTCAAGCCGCGGCGCTGGCCGGCGAGCTGCACGGAGAGCAGGTACAGCGCATAGTCCACGCCGATCCCAACGCCGAGCGCGATCACGGGCAAGGTCGCGACCTTCACGCCGATGCCCAGCCACACCATCAATGCTTCGCACAGGATCGAGGTGACCACCAGCGGGATCACGGCCACCAGCACGGCGCGCCATGACCGAAAGGTCAGGAAGCACAGCGCGATCACGGCTGCATAGACGTAGAGCAGCATCGTGCGATTGGCCTGATGCACCACGATGTTGGTCGCCGCCTCGATGCCCGCCGAACCCGCCGCCGGCAGGATCTGCACCACGGCGGGGTCGGTCGGATGGTCCTTCACGAAGTCCTCCACCACTGCGAGCACCTTCTGCAGCGTCTCGGCCTTGTGGTCCGAGAGGTAGGCCACCAGCGGCATCACCGAGCACTCAGTGTTGAAGAGCTCCGGGTTGTTCACGGTAGCCTGCTGCGCGCCGTAGTTCAGCACGTCCTGGTTGCGGCTGATGGTCAGCCACTTGGGGTTGCCCTCGAAGGAGCCGGCGGTGATCTGCCGCACCACGTCCTGCAGGCCCAGCGTTGCGCGCACCTCGGGGAGCTGCTGCAACTCCCAGGCGAGGCGATCGACGTGCGCCAGGGTGTCGTACTTCAGGCACCCTTCCTTGGGCGTCTTCACGATCACCGCGAAGAGATCGCTGGAGAGCGAGTAGTTCTTCGTGACAAAGGCGTTGTCACGGTTGTAGCGGGAATCCGGCCGAAGCTCTGGCGCACCGGGATCGAGATCGCCCACCTGCAGCTTCAGGCTCACCGCAAAGCCCCCAACGGCGAGCGCCAGCGAACCCAGCACCGCAGCCAGCGCCCAACTGCGCTTTGCCGCGAAGTTGTCGAGCAAGCCCCAGAAACGCCCGCCCCGCCCGGCTGCCTGATCCTGCTCCACCTTCAGGCTTCGCTCGGCCGCAGCCGGGCTCACACCCACATAGGACAGGAGCACCGGCAACAGAAGCAGGTTGGTGAAGATCAGCACCGCGACACCAATGCTTGCGGTCAGAGCGAGTTCACGGATCACGGGAATCGGGATCAGCATCAGCACCGCGAAACCGACCGCATCGGCCATCAGCGCAGTGACGCCCGCCAGGAAGAGCCGCCGGAAGGTGTAGCGCGCCGCCACCAGCCGGTGCGTGCCGCGGCCGATGTCCTGCATGATGCCGTTCATCTTCTGCGCGCCGTGGCTCACGCCGATGGCGAACACGAGGAAGGGCACCAGCATCGAGTACGGGTCCAGCTCCAGCCCGACCAGCCTGACCAATCCCACCTGCCAGAGCACGGCCACCAGCGAGCAAGCCAGCACCATGGCCGTGCTGCGCACGCAGCGCGTGTAGCCGTATAGCAGCAGCCCGGCGATGACCGTGGCGGCGCCGAAGTACATCATCACCTGCAGCAGGCCGTCCAGCAGGTCGCCGATGATCTTGGCGAAGCCGATCACGTGGACCTTCACGCCCCAGGGCTTGCCGTCGGGGGCGAGCCCACGCTCGTACTTGTCGCGGATCTGGCTCTCGACTTCGCGCGAAAGCCGCCAGTAGTCGAGCCGCCCGTCCTTTCCGTGGTCCAGCAGCGGCGCGACGATGGCGCTGGACTTGAAGTCGTTGGCCACGATGCTGCCGACCAGGCCCGCGCGGGCGACGTTGGTGCGCAGCTTCTCGACGCTGGCGGCCTTGCCGTCGAAGTTGTCGGGCATGACGGGGCCGCCCTGGAAGCCTTCTTCGGTCACCTCGGTCCAGCGCGTGGCCGGTGTCCACAGCGACTTGACCCACGCGCGGTCCACGCCCTGCGTGAGGAACAGGTCGTCGTTGATGTGCTTGAGCGCCTCGAGGTAACGGGCGTCGAAGATGTCGCCGTTCTCGTTCTCCACCACCACGCGCAGCGTGTTGCCCATGCCGCGCAGTTCGCTGCGGTTCTGCAGGTAGTTCTGGATGTAGGGATGACCCACGGGGATCATCTTCTCGAAGCTGGCATTGAGCGAGACGCGCGTGGCGAAGAAGCCAAGCACCAGGGTGGCGAGCAGGCAGGCCAGCGTGACCGCCAGGCGATGGTTGAAGACCGCGCGTTCGAGCCAGTTGCCCGAGTTGAGCGGGAAATCGGCAAGCTCGCGCACGACCGGCATGCGGTCGAGACCGGAAGAGATGGCCATTACTTGTCCTTGGAAATCAGCTCGACGATGCGCAAGCCACGCAGGCCACCCACCACGAGTTCGGTCTTGCTGCTGAAGGCGACAGCGGCAAGCGGCATTGGCGAGCGCAGCGACGGAGTCGCGAAGTTGCGGCCACCGTCGCCGCTGACGGCAATGGCGCCACCCTGGTCGACCAGCGCCAGCATTCCGTCAGCGCCGACGGCGTTGCCGATGATGCTGGCCGTGAGGCCGGTCTTCGCCGGCTCCCAAGAGGCGCCATCGTCTACGCTCAGGAAGGCGTTGCCGCGCATGCCGTAGGCCAGCACGCCCGCGTTGGTGGCGGCCAGGCCGAAGTAGCTGCCCTTGTAGGGCGAGGTCAGTTCCCGGAATCGCTGCATGTCGCGGTCGAGCTTGAGCAATAGCCCTCCCTCCCCCGCGATGTAGATCGACCCGAGATGGGCGCGGATCGCGTAGAGATTGAGCAGGCCCGGGTTGTCCGTGCGATCGAACCACGGCTCCCAGGTCTTGCCGCCGTCGGCGGTGCGCAGGATCAGGCCGTAGGCGCCGACCACAAAGCCTTCGCTGACGCTGGTGAAGCACAGGTCGAGGAAGGGCTTGTCGGGGCCCGCCTCGGCATTGCGCAGGGCCTCGGCCAGCAGCTTCTTGTCCTGCTCGCCGGCGTCGGATGCGGCGACGCGGCGCTGCATGTGCTCGAGCACCAGCCGATTGACCTGGCGCCCTTCGATCAGCCGTGTCCAGTCATGGCCGCCATCGCGCGTGCCGAGCACGACGCCGTCGTGGCCGGTCGCATAGCCCACCTTCGCGTCGACGAAGCTCACGGCCGTGAGGTCCGAGCTGACGGGCACTAGGGCCTGCACCCACACGCGGCCGCCGTCTTCGGAATGCACGATGTGGCCGCGCTGGCCGACGGCGACCAGGCGCTCGCCGGCCCGCGCGATCCCCGTGATGAGCCGCTGGTCGGCCAACGGGCTCATTCGCACGGGGCGGTCCAGCACCTCGCCGACTGCTGCATCAGCGCCCGCCCCGGCGTGTGAGGCCGCCAGCGAGCCGATCGCCGCCAGCAGCATGCTTCTGCGTTGCACGTGAACCCCTCTCAGCGCACGCCGGAGCCGGCCAGCGCGTCGGCCGACCAGGCGGTGGCCGACATCGGATCGGTGTACTTCAGGCCCACGTTGTAGGCACCCATCAAACCGATGACGTTGTAGCCGCCCGTGTTGAAGTCAACGACCGACTGGCCCATGCTGGAAGGTGCGGGCACTTCATAGGAGGGGTTGGTGTAGACGAAGCCCGCGCGGTAGAGCTGGCCGCGCGCGTCGTACATGTCGGAGGCCACTGCGATCCAGCTGTCCTCATCCACGTAGAAGGTGCGCTTGGCGTAGATGTGGCGCTTGTCCGCCTTCAGCGTCGCCTCCACCACCCACACGCGGTGCTGTTCCCAGCGCACGAAGTCCGGGTTCAGGTGACTCGGCGTAGTCGCCGCATACGGATCCTTCGCGTAGACCAGCTTGAAGGTGTTGTAGGGGATCAGCATCTCCTGCTTGCCCACGAGCTTGAAGTCGTAGCGATCCATCGCGCCGTTGAAGACCCAGGCGTCGTCATAGGTCGATGCGCCCGCGGTGCCGGGGTTGGGCGTGTCGTAGGCAATGTCCGGTGCGAGCTTCACGCGGCGCTGACCGGGCAGGTACTGCCAGGCACGACGGCCGTTCTTCATCGGGTTGATGTAGTCCTGCGCGAGCAGTGCTTCACCTGCACGGCGTGCCGGCGCCGTGTAGGCGATCTTGGTGCGGAAGTAGATGTCGTTGTCCGCCGATGCGCCTGTGCGCTTCGGGTCGTAGTACGGGTAGTCCATGTAGATCTGGCCCGTGGTGGCGAGCACCGCCTTGCCGGACGAGTCAACGTTGATGGAGTCGTACTGCGTGTAGTAGCTCTGGCCCGTGTAGCGCAGCAGGTGGTTCCACATCACCTCGTTGCCGGTCTTGGGGATCGGGAACGGGATGCCGGCGAATGTGCCTTCGAGACCCAGGCCGTCGTCGGTGGTCTTCACGGCAGTGGCGTTCTTCACCGTGTTCTCCAGCACGTACTTGGGAAAGGCCATCGAGCGGTGCGACGGGTAGACGTCCACACGCATCGTCGCGTACTTCTTCAGCAGCTCCTTGGTGCCTGCCGTCAGCTTGGACTCGTACTGGGCCATGTTCTGCGCGGTGATCGCGTAGAGCGGCTTCTCCGCCGCGTAGGGGTCGGGGCGGATGCCGGAGCCCTTCTCGTAGCCCGCGGGTGGCGTGGTGAGGCCGCCGGTGTACTCGGGGATGGTCTTGTCGGCGTTGCCCGCGCGCTCGGCGCCGGTCTGGGTGAGGGTGGTGCCGAGCTTCTTCGCTTCGTCGGCCGCGACGGCAGCGAGGGCGGAATGGGCGGCGAGCGCGAGCAGCGCACCCGCCCACAGGGGGCGTGTTGACTTCATGGGTTTGTCTCCGTTCGGTTGAGGTAAGGACGACTCAGAAGGTCGTCTTGAAGGTGAGCAGCACGTGCCCGCGGTCGGACAGGCTGGCGTAGGTGCCGTTGGGCACGTTCATCGCGCCGGTGGGTGTCGTGCTGTAGTCGCCGTAGAAGCCCACGTAGCGCAGCGCGAAGTTGTATTTGGACTGGACGTCGGCGGCGATGCCGATGCCGAAGGAGCCGGCGTTCTTGTTGCCGCCGGTCAGCACGGCCGAGTTGCCCGAGATCCCACCCGACCAGCTCAGCGGCATCGACAGGTCCACGCCCGGGTACACCTGGTACCAGGTCGGCGTGAAGTTCAGTCCCAAACCGAAGTAGTCCTTGCTGACCGCATCGACGTTGGCCGGGTTGGCGCGGTAGGCGTCGCTGCCCTTGAAGGCGCCGGGGTTCTGCGAGACGCTGAGCCAATGGCTCCACACCAGTTCGGCATTCCATGTCGCGCTGTCGAAGAGCGGTGTCTTGGAGACCGTGCCGAGCAGGTTGAACACACCGTGCATCGTGTCGCCGCGTGCGCCGGGCGTGTCGCCGCCGAGCTGGCTGAGTTGCGCCAGCGAGATCGCTCCCGTGGCCGGATTGACCAGCGGCGCGGGCAGCACCTGCACCGGCACGCTCTGCAGCGGCATGTTGCGGCGGTAGCTGAGTTCGGCGCCGAGGCTCAGGCCGGCGACGTTCTTCGCGAGGCTCACGCCGTAGATGTCGATGTCGCGACCGTAGAAGGCCTGGTACTGGCCGACGTAGCCGGCCTGAATCTGCGGCAACGTGGCAGCGCCTGGATTGATGTAGCAGGTGCTCGGGCCGACCGGGCGCAGTCCGGCGCGCGAGCAGGCTGCAGCGGGCACGCCCGCGGCGACCGCCGGCAGCAGTGCGAGCTGCGGCTGGATGTCCGCGGTGCGACGGCCATACAAGCCGGCCGTGCCGTCGAGCCACTCGGGACTCCAGCGCGCCGCCAGGCCGAAGTCGCCGGTCTTGTTGGGCTCGGAATTGGTGGCTTGCAGCAGTCGCTGGCCGGGTCCGGCGATGAGCGATTCGCCGCCGTGCAGCAAGGCATCATTGACCGTCAGGTAGCTACCCGACTCCGGGTAGCGCGCGCTCTCCCAGTCAAAGAAGGTCTGGGCGGACAGCGACAGCTCGGCCGTCGGCTGTACCTGCAAGGTGGCCGAGTTGCGCGGACGGTAGAGCTCTTTGGCCTCGATGCCCGGCGTGGCGAGCGCTTTCCACAGGTCCAGCGAGTACTGGCCGTAGGAGATGCCGTTGACGGCACCGCCGCCGAGCAGGCTCTCGCCCCAGTACACCGTGTGCTTGCCCAGGCGCAAGCCCACGTTGGTTTCGCCGATGTCGGTGTTGCCGAAGACGAAGGCATCCAGCAGCTCGCCCGAGGGGCCCTTCGCGTAGCGGCTGGTATAGGGCGACAGGATCCCCGCCGTCGGCACGCCGAAGGACAGGGTGTTGGCGGTGGCGTTGTTGCGGTTGTCGAGGTTGTTGTAGGCCGGATCGGCCCACGCCGTGCCGCTCACGCGGAAACCGTACTTCTTGTCGACCACCAGGTCCAGCTCGCTGAGCAGGTCGAGACGGTTCGCAATCAGCGAGTGGTTGTTGAAGTTGCGGTCGCCATCATCGAAGTTCGGGTTGCCCAGGATCGCCTTGTCCTGGCTCTGCGTGCGCTGGCCGAGGTTGTAACGCAGGGTGTTGTCCCAGCGGAGAACGACATCGGGGTTGCCGGTGTCGATCTCCATGGCATGGGAAGCCGGGACGATGGCGAAAGGGGCCAGTGCGGCGGTGGTCACCGCACTGAGACGACGGATGCTGGCGGGTGCGCGAAAAACACGGTGGGGCACGAAAACAGTCTCCTCGGGGGTTGGTATGACGGCGGGACTTGGGTGCCCGCTCGGTGGGCAGGAAAGGGTCAGCGGGCCATCTGGCCAAATCAGGCGACCAGCTTGACGAGGCTGTGGTAGCTGTTTGGCATCAGCCGTGTCAGCCAGAAAAGCGTGCTGGACTTGTTGCCGGTCAGCAGTCGCTTTTTCCCGCTGCGAACGGCGCGCAAGATGTCATCGGCGCAGGTTTCGGGCGGCGTAACGAGCAGCTTCGCGCCCAGCGCCTGCAGGCGGGCCTCTTCTTGGCCGGCGTTGCGGCAGCGGCGGCCGTCGCGCTCGATGTTGGTCTTGATGCCGCCCGGATGCACGCACAGCGCGCGCACGCCCGTGCCTTCGAGTTCGCGCCACAGGCACTCGGTGAGGCCGCGCACGCCGAACTTGGAGATGTTGTACGCGCTCTGGGTCGGAAAACCGATCAGTCCGAAGATGCTCGAGATGTTGACGATGCAGCCTTCTCGCTGCGCCAGCATCATCGGCAGGAACGCCTTGCTGCCGTAGATCACGCCCCAAAGGTTGATTCCGAGCTGCCACTCGATCTCGTCGATTTCCAGGTTCTCGAAGGTGCCGACCATCGTCGTGCCGGCGTTGTTGAACACGAAGTGCGCGGCGCCAAAATCGCGCTTCACATCGTCCGCATGGGCGAACACCGCCTCGCGCGAGGACACGTCGAGCTTGTAGGCGCGTGCCTCGGTGCCCGAGGGCAACAGGGCGATCGTCTGGGCCAGGCCCGCCGCGTCGATGTCCGACAGCGCAAGGCGGGCACCTGCTCCGCCCATTTGCAGCGCCAGCGCGCGGCCAATGCCGGAACTCGCGCCGGTGATGACGGCAACTTTGCCTTTGAAGTGGGATTGCATAAAAGTCTCCTTAGTTGTTGGTGAGGATGTGGATTGCGAGGGCGGCCTCTTCGATGCCTTGCAGGCCGCCGCCGTTTTCCTGGATGGCATGGCGCGCACCGTGGACTTGCCGTGCGCCGGCTTCGCCGCGCAGTTGCGTGACGAGTTCGTGGATCTGGCCGAGGCCGGTGGCACCGAGGGGATGGCCCTTCGATTCGAGGCCGCCCGACGGGTTGATAGGGATGCGGCCGCCGATCGTGAAATCGCCGCGCTCGGCCGCAGGCCCGCCTTGCCCCAGATCGACCAGCCCGAGGTTTTCGGCCTGGATAATCTCGCCCATCGCGGAGGCGTCGTGCACTTCGGCCACGTGCATGTCTTGCGGACCGAGCCCGGCCTGCTCGTAGGCCTGCTGCGCCGCGAGGCGGCCGATGTTCTTCTGGGGTTGGTCGAGTCCGCGCACCGTGAAGCTGCGCATCACACTCGCGGCCACCTTGACGCAGCGCGAGCGCGCCGTGCCGATTCGGCGCAAGCCCGCTTCATTGCAGACGATGACCGCCGCTGCCCCATCGGACAACGGCGCGCACATCGGCAAGGTCAGCGGATAAGTGATCGGCGGGGCTGCAAGGACCTCGTCGATGGTGAAGGGCTTGCGGATCTGCGAGAGCGGGTTGTGCACCGAGTGCTGGTGATTCTTGGCAGACACGGCGGCGATCTGCCGTTGCGTCGTGCCATGTGTCTTCATGTGATGGCGGCACAGCGCCGCGTAGATCGCCATGAAGCGGCTGTACGGCTTGTCGGACTCGGAACCGGGCGGCGGATCGATGCCCGCGCCCATCTGAATCAACGTCTCGTAGTTCTCTCGTGCGCGCGACACGTCCCATCCGGCTTCGAAGAGCGCGAAGGCCTTGGGCTTGTCGGCGATGTTCATCTTCTCGGCGCCCAACGCCAGCGCGACGTCGCAGGCGCCCGCCTTGAGGTGCTGGACCGCCAGGTGCAGCGCGGTGCTGCCGGAGGCACAGGCGTTCTCGACGTTGAACATCGGGATGCCTTCGATGCCGAGCTTGCCGAGAACGACCTGGCCCGGAATCGCCACCTGCCCCTGCAGCGGCCCGTTGGTCATGCCGGCGTAGAACGCGGCGCCGAGATCGGCCGCGCTGCAGCCTGCATCGCGCAGCGCGATGCTCAGCGCTTCGCCCGCCATGTCGTCGAGCGTGCGCCCGACATGGCGGCCGAACACCGTCATGCCGATGCCGGCGACGTAGATGCTGCTCATGGCGGCCTCAGGCGGCGCTGCGCTTGAGGTACATCGCGAACAGCAGCGCGAAGAGCACGTCACCCATCACGAGCGCGGCCATCTGCGTCGTCGCGTTGCCGGCCAGCCAGTGCGCCCAGACGATCGCGACCACGCCGAGCTTGGAGAAGATGCCCAGCAGGACGATGCCGCGGTTCGCCCTCGGGTTGCTCCCGACCATCCAGTAGCCGCAGCCGAAGGCGAAGATGGCGAGCAGCGCGATCTGGCCGAACAGGTTGTGCTGCGGCGGCTCCAGGCCGAGCGGGCCCGCCAGCAGTGACAGGATCAGCACACCGCCCCAGTTGAAGAGCGCGCCGGAATAGAAAAGAGCCTTGGTCTGGGTGGTGGTCATGGGGGATCTCGCAGACGACTGTCGTTGCGTGGGTTTTTGGGTAATGGGTGTTGCGCTCATATCGTCCGCTCGCTGCGGGCCCAGTAGGGCGCGCGCAAGTCCTTCTTGAGCACCTTGCCGGCGGCGCTGCGTGGCAGCGCGGGAATGAAGTCCACCGTCTTCGGCGACTTCACGGGGCCCAGCTTGTCGCGGCACAGGGTCATCAACTCTTCGGCGCTGGTTTGCTGGCCGGGGCTCAGTTCGACGACGGCCTTGACCGCCTCGCCCCACTTGTCGTCGGGCACGCCGATGACGGCACAGTCCTGCACCGCCGCGTGCGACCAGATCACCTGCTCGACCTCGCTCGGGTAGACGTTGAAGCCGCCGCTGATGATCATGTCCTTCTTGCGATCGGTGATGTGCAGGTAGCCCTCGGCGTCGAGGTGCCCGATGTCGCCGGTGTGCAGCCAGCCGTCGACGATGGTTTCCGCGGTCTTGTCAGGCGCCTTGTAGTAGCCCTTCATGACCAGGTCGCCACGCACGCAGATCTCGCCGGTCTGCCCTTGCGGAAGCATCTCGCCGGCGTCGTTCATGATCTCGACGCGCACGAGCGGGTTCGGCCGGCCGACCGACGACAGGCGCTCGTCGCCCGCAATGCGCCCGGCCACGAAGTGCTCGGCCGGCGTGAGGAAGGAGATGGAAGCCGGGCATTCGGTCTGTCCGTAGCCGCCGGTCATCACCGGGCCGAAGACCTCGATCGAACGCTTGAGCTTCTCGACCGACATCGGCGCGGCGCCATAGAGGAAGTAGCGCAGCGAACCGAAGTCGACCTTCTCGATGCCGGGGATGTCCAGCAGCTTGTAGATGACCGTCGGCGGCAGGAAGACCTCGGTCACCTTGTGGCGCGCGATGGCGTCCAGCAGCAGCGCGGGGTCGGGCTTGGTCAACACGACCACGGTGCCGCCACGCGCCGTGCACGGCACGGACAGGACACCGGCCGTGTGCGTCATCGGCGCGGCAGCGAGATTCACGGCCGGCTCGTCGGTGCGGTAGCCGATGCTCGTCATGAAGTGCATGACGAAGGTCTGGACGCTGCGGTGCGTGTTCTCCACGCCCTTGGGCATGCCCGTGGTGCCGCCAGTGGGCGACAGCATGATCGTGTCGTCCATGTCGTAGGCCACGTCGGGCCGGCTGCTCGATGCGGTCGCAACCCAACTGTCGAGCGAGACCGCGCCGGCGGCATTGCCGTCGATGCAGATCCAGCGCCTGACCTTGGGCAGGCGTTCGCGCAGGCCGTCGATCTGCGAGGTGAAGGCCTCCTGGAAGAACACCACCTCGCAATCGAAGGTGTCGAGGATGTGGTGGTTCTCCTCGGCGGCGTTGCGCGCGTTGACGGGAATCCACGCCATGTTGGCGCGCCACAGGCCGAGGGTGCAGACCCACGCCGTCACGTCGTTGCCGGACCAGACGGCGCCGCGCGTGCCCTTGCCGAAGCCGTCCGCCAGCAGTGCGTTGGCAATGCGGCAGGACAGGGTGCCGACCTCGTCAAAGCTGTGCTTGCGCTCGTTCTGGATGTAGGCGATGCCGGTCGGATTGATGCGCCAGCCGCGGTCGAAGAAGTCGATGATGGCCACGAGGCCTCCTCAGAGTTGCGTGACGGTGGCGCGCGCGAGGCCGCGCTGCTCCAGGAAGCCCAGCAGGTAGCGGTGGCCAAAAGCCTTGCCTGCGGATGCGAAACCGACCTTGTGGGTCTCGTTGTCGATCAGCTTCATGGCAGCGGCGGCCTGCAGCACGCCCGTTGAGAGGTAAGGCGTGACACCGTGCACGGTGGCGCGCACCGCGGCGAGCTGGCCGCGTCCGATGGCGAAGTCCACCGTGCGCTGGATCGTGGTGCGCTCGCGCGGCGGCATCGCCGGCGTGGTGGACTGGACGAGGTGGTTGATCACGGCGTCCTGCTCGGCCTTGCCCATGTGCTTGTACTCGGTGTCCCATTTCTGGCCGACCGAGTGCACCAGCTTCATCACGTCGTTGTCATAGAAGCCGACGGCGGAGATGCACGAGCGAACGCGGGCATCGTTTTCGAAGAACACCGGCAGCGAGGTGCCGCCCCAAGGCAGGCCGAACACCG
The DNA here is from genome assembly GCF_030316985.1 of Variovorax sp. J31P179. NCBI lineage: Bacteria > Pseudomonadati > Pseudomonadota > Betaproteobacteria > Burkholderiales > Comamonadaceae > Variovorax > Variovorax sp. J31P179. Next base: position 256,170 of record NZ_JASZYL010000007.1, read on the forward strand.
GCTGGGCGATCTCGGGCGTCACGAGGTTGAAGCTGGCGGCAGCAGAGTGCGGGACGAGCTTCTTTTCCCACAGGTAGCACTGCTCCTGGCGGAACAGCTCGAAGATCGAGGCGGTCGAGCCGACCGTGACGCCGGCGCCCACGCCGCGCGGTCCGCGGGCCAGCGAGGCGGTTTCGAGCGCGTCCACGCCGGGCGTTTCGAGCGCCAGCTCTGCGGCGATCTCGGCGAAGGTGTACATGTAGGCGGTGGACGGTGCCAGCACCAGCCCGACCTGGCGGTACAGGTCGCCGAACTGGTCGCGCGCCTGGCGGATGAAGCCCTGCTCGCCGGTGGTGTCGAGGTAGTGGCAACCGGCCTTCAGGGAGGCTTCCACCGTGGTCAGGCCGAAGTTGATGAAGGGCCCGACCGTGTTGCAAACGACCTTGGCCCCCGCGAAGGCGCGGGTGAGCGATTCGACGCTGTGGTCGCACTCGATGATTTCGTAGGTCGCGGACTCCAGGCGAACGACGCGCTGGGCCATCATTTCGCGGGTGCGTTCAGCGCTGCGCGAGATCGCGGTGAACGGGATGTTCTGGTCGATGAGCGCGTCCATGATCAGCATGCCGGTGTAACCACTGGCGCCATAGACAACGACGGGATGCTTTGCCACTTAGAGTCTCCTGAATAGGTGTGTTTGGGATGGCAGTCAGTGTCTTTTCTCGGGGGGACTTGCTCAATCACGGAAAGCCGGGCAATTTGCACGGGTGGCCGTTCACGGAAATCCGTGAAAACCGTCCAAACGGCCTACGGATTAACACCCGGTCCGTCGGGCAATACCGCAATGCGAAAATCGACATCCCTCCCGAAATCACCTGCCGCCGCGGGTGAGCGCCCGATGTCGCCCCTTGGTCCCCGGCCTCTCTCCCTGAAGTTGTGCGCGCCGCGTCCGGCATCGCGGGAGATCGAACGCAACGCAATCGCCACCGTGCTCGCGCAGTCCACCGCACCTGTGGTGTTGATCAATGCGCCGGCGGGATATGGCAAGTCCACCGCCATGGGGCAGTGGTTGCGCGCCCTGCGCGCGCAGGACATCCCGGTGGCATGGCTCACCGTGGATGTGGAAGACAACGACCCGGGGCGCTTCGTCTTCCATCTGCAATCGGCCCTGACAGCTGTGCTGGCCGAGTCGTCGCAAACCCAAGGACTCGCGGAACGCGTCGCGCCGGAGACGACGGCCGGCAGCCATGCCTATCAGTTGCTCGAAGCGCTGGCACAGATCGAATCGGGCTTCGCCCTGTTCGTCGATGATCTCGAGCACATCGACAGCGCCGAGGTGCTCGCCACGCTCGGCCGCGTCATCGACACGCTCGGCCCGAACCAGCGCATCGTCTTGGGCTCGCGCACCAAGCCGGCGCTTCCGCTAGGGCGCTTGCGTGCGCGCGGCATGTTGCTGGAAGTCGACCAGAACGCTCTGCGCTTCTCGGTAGACGAAACACGGGACTATCTGGACTCGCGCCTGCCGTCCGCCCTCGACGAAGCCGACCTGGCCCGGTTGCAGCAGCGCACCGACGGCTGGCCCGCCGCCTTGCAACTCGCGACGGCGCTCAGCGGATCCTCCGGCATCGACGCCGTCCTGCGCAACAAGGGCGACTTCTCTCGCGACATGGCGACCTATCTGGTCGAGGACGTGCTGGCGCGATTACCGGCACGCCAGTTGGAATTTCTGCTGCAGACTGCCCTCTTCGAAAGCTTTTGCGCCGCCATGTGCGACGCCGTGCTGGAGCGCAATGACAGCGCAGCCATGCTGCAAAAGACCGAACGAGACAACCTCTTCCTGCTGGCGATGGAGGCCGATGGCGAGTGGTATCGGTACCACCCGCTGTTCTTGGCCTTTCTTCGGAGCCAGCCGGGCTTTCCGACGCGGGACACTGCGGCACAGTTGCACCTCAAGGCGGCGAGATGGTTGGCGGCGGAGGGTCGGCTCATGCCGGCGATTCATCATGCAATCGCCGGCGGGCAACAGGATCTTGCCGCCGAATGGATGGCGCTGCGCGCCGCCGAAATGGTCAACACCGGCCAGGTCGACACCTTGCGCAAGTGGATCGACGCGACGCCCGATCATCTGCTGGAAGCCCATCCCGAGCTGGCCATCTCCGGCGCCTACACCATGGCCATTCAGAGGCGACAACCGGCAGCGACTCGGTTGATCGACATCGTCGGACGCGTTGCGAAGCCGGGATCGCAGATTGCGCAAGAGTTGATCGGAGCGAAGCTGGCCGTGTTCACCTGGGGAGACGACCTGCCGCAAGCCGCCGCCCTCGCCCTCGCCTGCATGGACGGATTCGATACGGCTCCGCCGCGGATGCTTGGACTGATCCACAACGTCGCCGCCTTCGACTGCATCAGCCGCGGCGACTACGCACAGGCCCTGCGCTATCTCGCCACCGCCAAGCGCATCTATGTCGGTGAGATCCACGGGCTGAACCACACGATGTGCCTGGAAGGCGCGATCGATCTGCACCAGGGCAATGTGCGCGAGGCTCGCCTGCGCTTCGAGGTCACGCTGGACAAGGTCATCGAGGCGGGCTATCGGTTCACAGACGCCTCGGGCGTCGCCGCCGGCCACCTGGCCGAAGCGCTCTACGAGATGAACGACCTTCAGGCCGTCGAACTGTTGCTGGAGGAATACCTCCCGATCATCCGCGACGCATGCGTGCCCGACCACGTGATTGCGGCCTATCGCATCGCGGCGCGCACCCATGCATTGCGCGGGCGCACAGAGCTCGTTCAACAGACACTGGCCGAAATGCTCGACCTGGGCGATGCCTGGGGCATTCCTCGCATCGCTTCGGCCGCGCGGCAGGAGAAACTGAGACTCGCGCTGCTGGCCGGCGACCTGGCGGGCGCGCGCCACCTCATGACGCTGATCGAGCACAGTGGTGGATGGAAATCCGAGCCCGGCCAGTTTCCGTATTCGGAAGATCTCGACGATGGCTTCATCGCATCCGTGCGCTTGTCCATGCGCTCGGGGGCTGCGCCGTCAATGATCCCGCGCATCCAGGAAGCGGTCGCGCAGGCTGAGGCGGTGAACCACACCCGTCGCGCCGTGCGCCTGCGATGCCTGCTCGCGCAAGCTTACGAGGCGGCGCTTAAGCGCTCGCAGGCGCTGGAGGTGCTCGAACAGGCACTGGACATTGCCAGCACCAAGGGCCTTGTCCGAGTACTGGCCGATGAACCCTGGCATCTTCAACCCTTGCTGGACGCAATGGCAACCCGCGACGGCGTACGGCCCTTGCATCTGGCCGCCGTCTCTGACGCCCTGCACCCCAGCCTCGCCTCCTCGCCGTCGGCACCGACCCACAGCGCCGCCGAGGGTCTGCTCAGTCAGCGCGAGCGCCAGGTGCTGCGCCTGCTCGCCGACGGCCTCTCGAACAAGGAACTGAGCCGCAAGCTGTTCATCAGCGAGAACACCGTCGAGAGCCATCTGCGGCGCATCAACGGCAAGCTGGGCGCGAAGAACCGCACGCAGGCGGTGACGCGGGCGCGTGAATGGGGCCTGGTCTAGCCATGGGGTCGCCATGAGTTGGGTCACCGTCATCTGGTCCATGATCTCGGCGGCTTGCCTGACGCTGGCAGGCGTCCACCTGCCGGTCTGGCTCAGGGACCGGACGGCGTGGCCGAGCTTCTTCTTTTCGCTGTTGGCACTGTCCACAGCGTTCTACGCGTTCTGCGAGATGTCGATGCTGCACGCGCAGACCCCGGCGGAATACGCAACAGCCATCCGGTGGGCGCACGTTCCGATCTGGCTCATCAACCTGTCGCTCGTCGCCTTCGTACGAACCTACCTGGAGGCGGGTCGATCGTGGCTTGGATGGAGCGTCATCGGGTTGCGCACCGCCTCGCTTCTGCCCAACTTCACAACGGGCCAGGGTCTCAACTACAGCGAGATCTCGACGGTCCTGCGCATTCCCTTTCTTGCCGAGGACGTCTCCACCGCGCTCGGCACGCCCAACCCGTGGATGTTGATCGGGAATTTGGCCGCGTGCCTGCTCGTGGTCTTCGTGGCGGATGCGAGCATCACGGCATGGCGGCGCGGCGACAGGGTCCCAGCCTTGACGGTCGGTGGCAGCGCCGTCTTCTTCGCGCTCGCCGGCATCGGTCAGTCCCTTCTGGTGTTCTGGGGTGTCATGCACGCGCCGATCACGATCAGCCTGTTTTCACTGGGTCTCGTGCTGACGATGGCTTACGAGCTGAGCAGGAACGTGCTGCGCGCCTCGCAGCTCGTCCAGGAGTTGCGGGAAAGCGAAGAGCGCATGGCCCTCGCGGCCGAGGCGGCGAAGCTGGGCATCTGGGTTCGCGACGTCGCGCGCGACACGTTCTGGGCCAGCCCCCGCACACGCGAGCTATTCGGCGTCTCTCCCACGGAACCGCTGGACCTCGACCGCTTGCTGGTCAAGGTGCATGGAGACGATCGCGATGCCGTCCGCCAAGCCCTCTCGCAAGAGGCCGAAGGCGTGGGCGAGTACCACACGGAGTTCCGCACGACTTCTCCCGACGGCAGCATCCGATGGATCCTGGCCCAGGGCCGCGTGGATTTCGATGCCGCACACCGTCCGCTTCGCGCGCGCGGCGCCTGCAGCGACATCACGGTGCACAAGCAAGCCGAACAGGAAATGATTCGACTGCATCAGGAAATCGCCCATGCGGGCCGCGTCTCGGTCATGGGTCAACTCGCGTCTGCACTGGCGCACGAGATTAACCAGCCGCTCGGGGCGATCCTGCGCAATGCGGAGGCGGCGTCGCTGCTCCTGCAGGCGGCTCCAGTGGATCTCGACGAGATCCGCTCGATCGTCGAGGACATCCTCGCCGACGACCAGCGCGCCGGTGCCGTCATCGACCGCATGCGCGCAATGCTCAGGCGCCATGACCTCGAGGTGCAGCCGCTGCCCGTGAGCGAACTGGTGGGCGACGTCGCGGCCCTGGTGCGCCCGGACGCAGCCGTGCGCCGGGTCAAGGTGGTGGTGGAGATCGCGGATGACGTGCCACCGGTGTTGGGTGACCGCGTTCACCTTCAGCAAGTGCTGCTCAACCTCATTTCGAACGGCATGGATGCGATCGACGAAAGAGGTCGCAAGGTGCGCAACATTGTCGTGACCGCCGTGCGCGCCAGTGCGCACACCGTCGAGATCGCCGTCAGCGACAGCGGGTCGGGCATTCCGACCGACCGACTCGAAGAAGTGTTCGGCTCGTTCTTCACAACCAAGGCCACCGGCATGGGCATGGGCCTGTCCATCTCTCGCACCCTCATCGAATCGCACGGCGGCCGCCTGTGGGCTGAGAACCGTGAAGAAGGTGGGGCGAAGCTCCGCTTCACGCTGCCAGTGGCAGACGCAACGGCATGAGCACGGCACAACCACAATCGACGGTCTACATCGTCGACGACGATGCATCGTTCCTGACCGCCACATCCCGGCTGCTGCTGGCAAGCGGTTTCGCCGTGAAGACTTTCAGTTCCGCGGGCGACTTCCTCGCGCAATGCGAAGACGCCACGCCGGGCTGTGTGGTGGCCGATCTGCAGATGCCCGGCGTGGACGGCCTGGAACTGCAGCGAGCGCTTTCGCGCACGCGCAACCCGATGCCCCTGGTCTTTCTCACCGGCCATGGCGACATTGCCTCCAGCGTGCGGGCCATGCGCGGCGGTGCCGAGGACTTCCTGGAAAAGCGCGCGCCAAAAGAGGAATTCCTGGACGCCGTGAGGCGCGCCCTGCTCCGCGGCGAGCGGGAACGCGGTGCGAGAGCGCACCAGGATCAGTTGCGGCAGCGCTTCGCCGCACTCTCGGAGCGGGAGCGCGAAGTCCTCTCCCACGTCCTGCGCGGCCGACTCAACAAGCAGATCGCGGGCGACCTCGGCATCAACGAGCGCACCGTCAAGCTGCACCGGGCGGCGATCATGAGCAAATGCGGCGTGCATTCGACCGTCGAACTCTCCAGACTGGCGCTGGAGGCAGGCATCGAGACGATCGACGCGGACGACGCGGACGACTCTCAAGCGTGAGTGCCACCGATCGGAGCCTCAGTTCTGGGTCCAGCCTTCGTCGTCGAACAGGCGGTGGGCGAGCAGGCCCAGACGCATGGTCAGGACGTTGTTCTCGCCGTCCTCGATCAGCGCCGCACGCGCATCGCGGAACAGCTTCTCGATGGGGTACTCACGCGAGGTGCCGAAGCCGCCGAAGAGCTGCAGCGCCTCGCTAGTGACCTTCATCGCTTCTTCCGTAACCGTGACCTTCGCCGAGGCGGTGGCATACGGATGCGAGCGCGGCGACAACCGCGCATAGGCGAGCGACCGGCGCGCCACCGAGCGCGCGAGCTCCACGCGCCGCAGCATGTCGCCCAGCCGGAAGCGCGTGAGCTGATGGTCGATCAGTCGCGCACCGCTCTGCTTGCGGTCATGGCAGTAGGCAAGGGCGTGCTCGAAAGCTGCGCGCGCGACGCCCGTGAAGACTTGCGACATGTGCGTGCCCGCAAAAGACCACGCCGAGGCGAAGTTGCCATAGTAGTCATCCTTCAACGCGACCGCGAAGCGCTTGGGCACCTTGACGTTGTCGAAGTAGATCTCGCCTTGCGGCAATGCGCGTTGTCCGATCTTGTCGAGCGGCTTGCCGCGTGAGACACCGGGCAGATCGAGCGGCATCACCATGGCGACGCCGTGCGGACGGCCCTCGCCGTCATACAGCTCGCCGTCGCCATAGTCGGCGTTCATGTAGACCAGCGCAACTTGCGCCGACGCGCCGTTGGACACCCACGACGAACACTGCCCATTGATCACGATCTCGTCGGCGCCAACCTTGGCGAGCAGGTTGCCACGATTGAAAGGCACGCCCGGCGCACCGTCCTGCTTGGGATAGAGAGTCGTAATATCGCTTCCCTTGTCGGGCTGCGTGACGATCCAGCAGCCGATCTTTCCCATCGAGATTTCCACCAGTTCCTTGTTGCCGACGGCTTGGGCCATCTGCAACGGAAAGCCGGCCGCACCGAGCGAAACTGCGAGGCCCGAGTCGCCCCAGCCGAGTTCTTCGCCGATGAGCGACTCGATGCGCACCGCAGTCTCCGGCGGAAACTGCGCGATCAGCGCGGGGTCGAGGTCGAGCTTGGCGAACTCGGAGAAGACGGTCCAGTAAGGCGAGGTAGGGGCGACGACCTGCTCCGCCGTCATGCGATCGAGTTCCTGCGAGATAGGCCGCATCACGTCGCGTGCGAAGCGATGCACGCTCTGCTGGATCGCGGCTTCCTCCTCTGTCAATGGGGTCTCGAACCCGGTCATGCCGACGGCGGGCAGCTTCACGTTGTCATGCAGATTGATCATGTCATGTCTCCAATTTTCTCGGTGGGCACGGCTGTGCGGATGGGAAGCAAGTGTCCCGTCGGGCAGTTCCGCGCTCAATCACGGAAAGCCGCCAATCTCCGTCAAAGGAGAATTCACGGAAATCCGTGAATGCGTAGATGTGGCGCTGGAGAGTGGGCAATTGCGCTCGTCGACTGCCCGGTGCGCCTTGGCTTCGTAGGGCATATGCTGCCCCCGGAGCCACGTGAGATCAGAATAGGAGGCATCACATGAGCAGCGCGGCAACTGCAATGAACGACGACGTTCCCGTGACGCACGCAGGATTGGGATGAGGATTCATCCACTGGGGTCTGGGCCTCTTCATCACCGGCTTCATCCCGATCGCGCACTACATGCATGTCGCGCTGGCTGGAGACGTGGGACCGGTCTTCTGGAACTGACGCTCAAGACAGGTGGCCGTGGCATGACGGGCAGTTGCGTTCTGGATCTACTCTGCCATCCAGATGATTTGCCACTGAGGCGCATCGAGGAGATGGGGTACCGGCCGCGATCAGCGCAGCGGCGCGGGGTTTAGCGTGAACAGATAGGGTGGGAATCGTCCCCGACCACGAAGTACCTGCTGGCTTGGGATCAGGATGGAGATCACGGAACAAGCCTGCGGATGGCCTGGAGCACATCGGCACCGGGATCGTTCTTGCGGAAGTAGGCTGCGCAGCCAGTGGCTCGCGCTTCGGCGCGGGTTTCCAGGTCATCGTGCGCGGTGATGAAGATGAAGGGCGTGTGAGTCCCTTCGGCGACCAGGCGCCGGGCCAGCGCGATGCCCGACATGCCACCGAGTTGGACGTCCAGAATCAGGCAGTCGAAACGAGGACGCTTGGTGTCGGCTAGGAAGGCCTCCGCGGAGTCGTAGGCGATCGACTGCATTCCCGAAGCGCGCAGCAGCCGGCCCAGCGATCGGCAAAGGCTTTCATCGTCGTCGACGACGGCGACATAGATGGGGACGGTGGTGCTCATTGGATTCCCCGGAACTCTGTGCTTCCTCGCGCTCGCTGTCTACTGCCCTAAAGGGAAGGTGCGCACGGATGCTTTTTTTCCTATCCTTCCTGCCACATCACCATGATGACTGGAGCGCGCAGTGACTCGATCTTGTTCCATCCTCCTGCCCTTCGTGGCGACTGTCGCCCTTCTCGTCTCGGGATGCTCCACGCCCAGCGCGGGCAGCACCGGTATCGTGGCTTCCAACAATGCAGAGGCCAAGATCAGCAAGGTCGGATTCCTGACCGAGCCCGGGAGACTTAAGCCGACGCCCGGCGGCGAAGGCTTCCTCTGCTGGCTTCAACCCGGCGTGAAGTGGAGTAGCTACGACAAGGTCATGATCGAGCGCATCCAGGTCTACCTGGAGCCCACTGCGACCCAGCGACCGGTCGATCCGACGGACCTCAAGGTCCTGCTCGATTACTTTCATGGCGTCCTCGTCAAGAACCTGACGCCCGGTGTGAAGATCGTCGACGCGCCGGGCCCGGGTGTCCTGCGCCTCAAATTCGCGCTGACCTCGCTGATTCCCACCGACACGATGGCGAGCCTGGCCGGCACCGCGGTGCCCTATGGCTTCGTCGCTGAAATGGGCGCGGGCGCCGCGACGGGCCGGCCCGTGGGCTCAACGCCGTACATGGGGCAGACCGGACTCGAAGCGCAATTCAGGGACGGCGCCACCGGCAATGTCGTCGGCGAGTGCGCCGATACCGAGATCGGCCTCAAGTACGCCGCCGACCTGAACAAGGGCGCCACGACCGCCGCAGCGGCGTGGATGAATGGCTACGTGAGCTCGTTCACCAGCTGGAGCTATGCGCGCGACGCCTTCAACAAGTGGTCCGAGGCCTTCGCTCGCAGGTTCACCGCCTTGCGCGTCGCATCTTGATGGCGGAGAAATGATGAACGCAGGACGAATCGCGCAACGGGCCCTTGCAGCCCTTACTCAACTACGACTTTCCGGGCAGCTTCTACCCGACCTCGTCGCCCTTGATCACCGCGAACTGGAAGGCGAGCAGCGGGCAGAAGTGGACGGTGCCGGTCGGCGGCCGTGTCGGCAAGATCGTGCGCTTCGACAAGCTGCTGGTGAACCTTCAGGCTTCGGCCTACTACAACGTCGAGCGCCCGAACAACGCACCACGTTGGTCGCTACGGCTGCAAGCGCAGCTTACGTTCCCGAAGTGAGACCCCCTCTCCCTTCTTCGATCTGTTACCAGCAACAAAGGAAAGAGGAAATGAAGACACGAATCTCGCCCATAACATCCCTCGCAGCGTTCGCGCTTCTAGGTCTACCGAGTTCGACATTTGCACAGTCGTCCGTTCCGTCGTCGGTCTTGACGCCCGACAGAATCGAAACGCGCATTGGGACACTGGAGTTCAAGGATGGTGCACCCAGCGCGGAGACGGCGCGGAAGGTCGACGACAGCATGGCTTTTGCTCGCGGCATCAGCGCGTTCACGAACGCCTACTCGGGCGGCTCGGCTTACGCGATCCGCGAGGGCTTCAAGAGTATCGGGGCGGAGGACAACACGGTGGTGATCTTCTCGGATCTCATGGATTCAAAATCCATCTTTCTCACCCCAAATGCCGACACCATTTACACCCTCGCCACCCTCGATCTGTCCAAAGGCCCCTTGGTCGTCGAGGTGCCTCCGAAGCAACTCGGCACGATCAACGATATGTGGTTCGGGTGGATCATCGACATTGGCAATCCGGGTCCCGACCGAGGTCAAGGAGGAAAGTATCTGCTCCTCCCGCCGGGTTACGATGGCCCGCTGCCCGACAACGGCTACTTTGTGGGGCGCTCGAAGACCAACCACGTCCTCTATGCCGTGCGCGCGTTCATGGAGAACAACGATCCCAAGCCGGCAGTGGCGGCGATCAAGAACGGCCTGAAGATCTATCAGTACACGCCGGGCACATACGGTACCAGCATCGCGACCGCACTCGAAGGCAAGATCCGGCTCGCCCCCATGCCGCCTATTCCGCCGACGAAGTTCGTTGAAGGGAGCGGAAGGGCATTCAATACCGTTCCGCCTGCCGACTTCTCTTACTTCGAGGCGATCGACAAACTTGTTCAGATGGAGCCGGCTGCCTCGACCGACCCTGAGATATTGGGTCAATTGGCTGCCATCGGCATTGTCAAAGGAAAGCCATTCGCGCCGGACGCCAGGATGAAGGCGATCCTCACCGACGCCGCCGCGGTGGGCAATGCGGCTGGCCGGTCTTTGAACTTTCGCGCCGCCGACTATCCCGGCTGGGCGGTCTACCCGAACTCGATGTGGGCGAACATGCTGTGGCAAGGCGGCTACACCTTTGAAACACCGCCACCTACGATCAGCAAGGAAGGCTTCTTCAAGCCGCTCCCACCGACGGGCGCACGCACGCTCGACTCCCGTGCAGCCTTCTACTACGGCTACACCATGGACTCGCCCGGCATGATCATGTCGCTGCCCAACGTCGGCTCGCAATACTTGATGGGCTTCTCTGATGCTCAAAAGAACCCCTTCGACGGCGCCAAGACGTACAAGGTGACCTTGCCTGCCAAGATCCCTGCGGCAGCGTTCTGGTCATTCACGCTCTACGACAACCAGACCCGCTCCATGCTCCAAACTCCTCAGCGATTCCCGCGTGCAGGAAGCCAAAGCTACCCGTCCCCGGCGGCCACCGCCAACCCGGATGGCACGACAACCGTTTACTTCGGACCTGCCAAACCATCCGGTGTGCAGGACGGCAACTGGATCCAGACGATGCCAAGCAAAGGCTGGTTCACGATCCTGCGCCTGTACAGCCCGGAGGAATCGTTCTTCACCAAGGCATGGCGGCCGGGCGAAGTTGAACTGGTCCGATGAGGGTCACATAGACAGGAGAATCAAATGACTAATGCAGCTGTCGTCATGGGCGGCGACGTGCCGGTCGTCACGCACGCGAGCCTGGGCTGGAAGTTCATCCACTGGGGCCTCGGTCTGTTCATCACGGGATTCATCACCGGCTTCATCCCGATCGCGCACTACATGCACGGCGCACTGGCTGGAGATGTAGGCCCGATCTTCCTGAAGAACATGACGCTGTGGTGGGGTTGTCCGGCGATCCTCGCCGAGCTGACGCTTAAGACGGGTGGCCTTGGCATGGCCGTCATCGGTCTGTGCTACCTGTCCGCGTCCCGACAGGGATCGCCGTCGGAAATTTCCAAGCACGAGCGCATTGCGCCGACGCTCTGCTCGTATGGCCTCATCGCCGAACTGGTGACGGCCGGGGTGGGTTATGCGCTCTTCAACTACTTCTGGCCGAACTTCTTTTTTGAGCCAGTGCAGGCGGGAAAGAATACATGGCTCGCGCTCCAAGGGATCAGCATTGCCGTCTACGTGTTCGGCCTGTGTTACGCGGTGGCCGGTGTGCGCAGGGCTTCCAGGCAATTCCGATGACACCCGAGCCAAACAACCCTACGCCTGGGGGTGGCCCGATGGCTCGCCTGGACCTTCGCGCAATCGTTCAGTCATTTCGAGCACGCATGATGAAACGGCTGTGGGAAGACGGGCAATGGCAGGCGGTTGCCTGGGTGGTTGGGGTCCCGGCGACCGCGTACTGGATCTACTCGGGTATGCCAATGATTTGCCATTGACCTTCGGTTCGGGCCACCGGCCGCTTTCGCATTGCTTTCCTGCCGCTCGGCTGACCGCCCTGACCGACAGCAACGGGCCCGAACCGGGCTTACAGCGGATGGCGATGGAGCCCGCAAGCGGCCGTTGGATGCTCGCTGCACCTGCGCCGGCGGAACCATAAAAACGGGAGTGGTGCAACTTTGAAAACGGCGCTCGTAAGCTGTTGATTTTCCTGGGTTGGAAAGTGCGCCAACTTTGGAAGACTCATTCGTTCGGTTCGTTCAAAGTTTGACCGGATTTAAATTTTGACGTGCTCTGGCAACCCTTCAATCTGGTCCGTTGCCTGGAGTACGACGACAACGGGACGTGGGCACTGAGGCCCTAAGTTCACCGCGCGGCTACTGTCCCGTGGCGGGTCGCGTCATACAACGCCCCCGTGCTGAATCGTTCGAAGAATAGTCTGCACCCGTTCTCGGCCGCCGGCAGCAGCGAACTCCGCCGGAGTTTGGCCTCCCAGGAGGACATGCGCCGTGCCTAGCCAAGCATGGGCCTCCTTCCCGAACACCTCTCTGGCGAGATCAAGCAGTTCCTGATCGGCACGGTTTCCTTTCACCCCCGGAGAGGAGACGACCTCGACCACAAGAGCTGGGTTGAAAAGCTTGTTCTCGAAATCCCCTTGCCAGTTCAAATAGCCGCGCGGATTTGAGATCACCCGGCAGTTCCCCACAACGTAGTCGAAGCTGTCGTGCGTGTGCCCATGCACCCACAGCACGGGGACCTCGAAAAACTCGGGCCGCATCTCGTTGATGAAGCCGCCAGAGGACCAATCCTCGGCATACCGCGGTGCCAGCGACTTGCGATGAGGTGCATGGTGAGTCACCACCACCGTTGGCCCGTTGAACGGTTCGGCGAGCTTCCTGCGCAGCCAGGAGCGATGCTGCCGATGGATACGCAAGGTGTCCATCGGCACCAGGCGCCGGGATCCACGCGAGTTGGATGTGTGCGGGTCATCGACTCGGATGGCTGAATAGTCGGCCAGGTAGCGCAAGCATTCCATCATCGAGCGATGCCGATCCGACAGCAGACGCACTTGTTGTCCCGCGAAGCCCGGGTTATCGATCCGCAAGCGAAAGTCAGTCCACAACGTGCAGCCCAGGAAGCGAACGCCGGCGATCACCACCTCGTCGCAGTCGAGGAAGTGAACGCCCTGCTCCTTCGCTTGGCGCCGCATCTCCGCCTTTTCCTCATCGAGCACGGACTCGTAGTACTCATGATTGCCGGCGATCTGCACGACGGGCCTGTCAGCAAAGCGCGCCGGGTCCCGTAGCCAACGCGCGACCACCCGACCAGGCGAGGCAATGTCGCCCGCCAAGATGGCTACGTCGTAGTCCAAGCCCTTCGATAGCTCGAAAGACTCGAATTCGGCATGAAGATCAGAGAGGATCAGAAGCTTCATCTTCGATCAGTGCGCGTGGTCGATGGCTGCGGCCAGGATACGATCGATTGCGGTACCCCGTTCGAGGGCCACTCGCGGTGTCAAGCTTTCCAGCGCAGGCGTCGGCGTCTCAAGGAAGGCGAGGATCGGCCACGGCTCCCGCGTGCCGAGAGCTCTGCCGATGAGTTGAATTGCTGACCAGACAAACGGCTCGAACTGCCAACGGGGAGCCCTCAGCGTTCCGTCGGGGTCGGCAAGCCCGATGCACCGGCCGCCATTGATCCACGTGGCGATCGTCGAACCATCCACGCCCAGGAGGGAGGCAGCCTCTGTGACGGTGATCATGTCGTCCGCGCCCAAGCGTCCGCGACGGTATTCTTGCCCCTCGCGAAGCAAGGCTGCTGTCTCTGCGACCGTGGCGTAGAGATCCTTGGTCATGTCAGATATCCATCTCTGCAGTCTGACAATTCGAGCACCAGACCGGGATCAAATGTCTGGTTCTCCGTTCTGCCGCTCCAGTTGACGTAGCCGCGGGGGTTACATACGACGCGGCATGAGCGGACGCGGTAGTCGAAGCTCTGGTGAGTGTGCCCGTGCACCCAGAGCACTGGCACGTCGAAGAACGTCTCGGGCAGTTCATTGACGAAGGCGCCCGAGACCCAATCTTCGGCGTAGCGCTTCGCGAGCGAGCCACGATGCGGTGGATGGTGCGTGACGACCACGGTGGGTCCGGCGAACGATTCCGCGAGTTTCTCTCTCAACCAGGTTCGCTGGCCTTGATGGATCCTGAGCGTGTCTTCCGCCCTCAGCCTTCGCCCTTGACGGCTGCGCCAGGTATCTGGCTCCGCGAGTTCGTCGGCGGTCCGGATCAGGGTGTAGTCGTTCATAAGGTTGGTCGCCCTCCTCATGGCCAGCCCGGCGTCTCGTCGTCGACCTTCGGATGTCTCGATGGCCAACTCAAAGTCCGTCCAGAGCGTGCAGCCGAGGAAGCGCACGCCGTCGATCACGACCTCGCCGCCATCTAGCAGATGCACTTGGCCGCGAATCGCCGCAGTCCGGGCCTCCGAATGAGCCAGGTCCATCCGGCTGCCGTAGTACTCGTGATTGCCGGGAACGTAGATCACCGGCTTACCGGCGAAGTGCGCCTTAGCCCACTCGATGCCGCGCCGACCGGGCGTGTGGATGTCCCCTGCGAGGATCACAACGTCGAACTCACTTTTCGGAAGCGGCTCGAAGGGCTCGAACTCGAGGTGGAGGTCGGAAAGAAGGAGCAGCTTCATATGTAGCTCAGCGTTTCCGACGGCTCTTGCATCGCAAGGCTCACCAAGCCGATGAGTTCTGTCGCCGAGGGACGGTTGAGCTTGTCCGGAGCACGTGAAGCGCAGACTTTGACGTAGCACCCGTTGCGCACGAAGTACTTGGCATGGCCGTCACACACCGTGCAGTGGTGAGAACGGCGCTGCGGGGCGCTTCTCTCGATGTCGTCAGTTTGGTCAATCATCGGGACGCTCGAAGATGTCAGTGATGAAACGCTCGACCTCGGTATCGTCTGCGTCAATGAAGGCGACGACGGGTCCCGTCGCCATCCATGGCTTCCTCAGGGAGGTCCGCTACCGTCAAATGCATCCGGCCTGCTTCCATCGCCCGAGCGGCTGCGTCTTGCACAGCATGGTGAATTTCGCGGGCCGTCAGATGTGCGAGGACGCTCCCGATTCGCGCTTCGGGAACTTCGAACCCTGGCACACCCAGCCTTTCGACCGCGTTGGTCACCACAACGCGCGCGGCCTGGAGCGCCTGCTCGCCGGACGGAGGGAATATCTGGAACTCGCGGAACCGCGAGCGTAGGGAGGCAGGCACCTTACGAGGATCATTCGACGTTGCAACGAAGGTCGCCAAGCTTGCGTCGAACGTGATGTCCATCGCCGCGTCCCGGGCCGCAACGGCGGTGACTGGCTCGAGGAGGGAATGCAGGGCGGCCAGCGGGTCGTAGCGGCTTTCCCGGGGCGCCTTGTCCAGTTCGTCGATCAGGAAGACAGGATTCGCAAACTTGCCGAGCACGACCTGATCGAACACGATCCCGCACGTGGCTGTGCTCCAATGCCGTTCGGTGCCGAGCAACATCGCCGTCGTCTGCGCGTTTTCCATGGACTGGCGTCGGATCGGTGCGCCCAAGGCCTCAGCTAAGTCGTTTGCATAGTGCGTTTTTCCCACCCCAGGGATGCCCCAGAGATGGAGCGGCGGGATCGAAAGCGGCTTCTTGCTGCGCACGGACAGCGCGACCTGCCGTGCAACGAGATCGGTCACGTCCTGGAAATGCGGGTGGGCTTCGCGAAGGAACTCCAGCGCCTTGCCCCAGCGTGCCGGCCTGAATCCCGGGTTCGCTACAGGTCTGAGGGCTCCCATGCCCTTCAGCTTTTCCAGGAGTTCGAGTTCGCGCTTCTGATAGTCCTTATCGCGCATGGTCAACACGCGAGAGGCAACGCGCATCAGTTCTTCTCCTCGAAGAACGGGATGCGAGCGGGTGCGGTTGCGGCGTGCCACGCCGAGCTCGAAAGCCTTGATGATCGACGCAGCGTTTTCCGGATTGACGAAGACAGAAGGCGTTGACGCCGCGGCCGCGCGGGGGGCCGGGGGGCGATCCAGGTTGAGTCGGGCTTCTGCAGCAAGACGCTCCTCCTCGCAGGCGGCGGCTCGGTTTCGACGTTCTTCAAGCAGTGCGCTTTTTAGAGGTGTCGGAAGCAGGATATCCAAGCCCCCATATGCTTCCGCGTGCTCGGTCCGATACATCGCATAGCCGCTTGTCTCGGGGCTGTCGCTCATCAAGGTGAGCCCCTTGCTCGCGGGTGGTGCGGCGCCATCAGGACGCCGGCCCGCCTCGCAGAGCATGGCGCGGGGCCCAAGTGTCGAGGTTTGCAGATGGTCATAGGTCCTCAGAGCTTCTGAAACGCCTTCTGAATCGCATGAACCATCGCAGAGTGTTCCGGCATGGTGAGGGGGCGATGAAACCGCACCACTGTGCGTTGGCGCGAATCCCTCACGACTTCACCGATGCGCTTGCCTGCGTGACATAGAGTGGCCAACCCGTACTCCGGGGTGGAGACTGGCTCCGCATGAGCGCCGACAAGGGCGTCGAAGGTCGACGCCGGGCTCAATCCCCGGGACTTGGCAATGACCCGCTCGGCCCGACGAAGGACGGCTTTCCTATCCTTCTGAATCGCGTCCATGAGGGGCTTCGCCCACCGGAACTGCAGATCTGTCGGAGACCGAAACGCTCGAACCACCTCGTCGGGAAGCTGGGCGAGCGAAATCGCCCGGCTCACGGTGCCCGCGTCGCAGCCCAGGGCAACTGCCAGCTGGCGCATCGAGGTGAACAAGCCGGCTTCCAGTGCTTTCAGGTACATGACGCCTTGCTCCCAGGGGGAGAGGGGCTCGCGGTTGCGGTTTTCGCGCTCCATCTGGGCAAACAGCTCCGCATCCGACAGCTCTTCGATCAGGGCCAGCACGGGGAAGCCGAGCTCAAGGCAGGCGCGATGGCGACGGTGCCCGAACACCACTTCGTAGCAAGGAGTTCCCTTGGAGGATCCCGTTGAACCGGGCAACGGGTGTGCGCCCAAGCCGGCGGGGATTGGCCGGACCTTGATGGGCTGGACATTGCCGCCTGACGATTGGATCTCCTGCTTCAAGGCGAAGTACTCCGCGCAGTCGAAACTGCTCGCATGCCGGTTGCCCCACGTCGAATGAGCGATCAAGGCCGGATCAAGAGATCGCACCGGAAGGGCGCCTTCGAAGCGGGAGGCCTCTGAAACCAGCGCATCACGATCGTGGCGCGCTTGGGTTGGGAGATCGAGCATGTAGGTCGTCAGGGCATGAGCAGAGGCCCCGAGCTTCACCTCATGGCGCCCGCTCGCCATGTTCACAGCGTGCGCCTGGATTGCCTTGTCGCTCTTGTCTCGCAGTCGTTTGGACATTCGAGGATCCTTGATTTCGGGTGTGCCTGGCAGTTCCTATGGTCAAGCCGCGTGGGGTCTCACAGCGACAAAAATGCTAGCAAAGATCGCCTCCGGAGGCTTGCCTATTTCACCCTGGAGCCCCCCGGAGGAGGCGCCGCAGACGGAAGCTTGCAGCGCGC
Source organism: Variovorax sp. J31P179 (assembly GCF_030316985.1). Lineage (NCBI taxonomy): Bacteria > Pseudomonadati > Pseudomonadota > Betaproteobacteria > Burkholderiales > Comamonadaceae > Variovorax > Variovorax sp. J31P179. The sequence continues at coordinate 273,686 of NZ_JASZYL010000007.1, forward strand.
ACAGCAGGATGTTCTAGGAGCAATATGCGTTTTTCGCATATTCGAAGATCGAATCGAGCCTCGTGGCCACAAGGAAGTGGCTATGCTCAAGACGATCTACAGCCGGGAAAACCGGCTACTGCTTAAATTGCTGAGGGAGGTGAGGGCTGCACGTGGCCTCACCCAGGCGGATCTCGCCAAGCGGATGAAGATGCGGCAGACCGACGTTTCGAAAGTCGAAACAGGGGTTCGACGAATCGACTTTGTCGAACTGCGCCATTGGCTGATCGCGCTGGATCTGGATATGCCAGCATTTGTGGACGAGTTCGAGCGGCAGCTCCCCTCGGTTGCTGCATTGCGCAAAACCTAGACCCGTTCAGGCCCTGCCGACGAGCGCGTACGTAACGCACCGGCCTTCAGAGGCGACGAATGTAGGTGCCTGGGATGTCGTCACTTTGGGCCGCGGACGCCTCGCTGCATCAAACGCGATGCGATAGACGAAGGCCAATGCCGGTCCTAGCGCGGCAATGGCAGGTGACCACGCAGCCCGTCTCCGGCAGGTGTCCGGCCATCAGCAATTGGTGGGTCTCCGCAAATCTCGGAAACCCGCAGTTCAAATTGGCAGTGTTCTTGGCGAAGTTGCTTAGACCTAGTGCGACCCGGATAGATTTCAGTCCGAAGACGCTCATCGGGCACGGCGCGCAGTTCGGGCCAACCCTAGTCACCTTAGTGTCACGCCGGGTCCGGATCCACCGTGACGATTCGCGCGCCTTGCAATGAAACAAATTCCATTGCGTATTGATCCTCTTTCACCAGATCGATTTTGAGAAATGCAGACAACTCTTCAAGGGCCGCTGGCAGGTTTCCGTTGAGCTTCTTGTTGACTTCGTCTCCCTCGAGCAACTGAGCAGCTCTCAGGTCTTTTTCCACGCTTTCGCTCATGTACTGAGGGAAAAATATTGTTCGATTGAAGAACTTCTTGATTTCCTCTTCCGTGGCACCTTTTTCTTCGAGGAGGCGTACTGAGTCCTCTACTGCTTCAAGTTTCCTTATCACGCGCGCAACCCGCTTTAAGTTGTCAGCACCCTTTTCGATATAAATGTCAATCAGAAAGCGCTGAGCTCTTCCTAGTTCACCGTGGCGACGATATTCCCGCATTTGCGTCTGTCGAGATTGCTTTTCGCGATGTTCTTTCCACGTTCGAAATGGCGAGGTCACGGCGATCGCAAGCGCTGCGAACAAACTAAGAAAAAGTAGAGTGCCGAAAAAATAGATAATGGCTCGAATCGGATGCACCAAAAGAGAGTCACCTTGAATGGATTGCCGCCAAACAGACGTAGAATCCTCTGGTGCATTTGGACCTAAATAGACGATACCTCGCAGGCCGGCTATTTTTCCCACCGGCACAATCTCCGGCCTGTTCGACTCTGGCCCCAATAAAAGAAGTGTGAGCTCCAATGAGTCGCCAGGCTCCAAAATCACTGGGGTAAGCCTTACCGAATGCTTTTCGGGAACTACCCGAAGATTTTCCGATAAGTATGCATTGGAGGTGTGAACCGTCGGCTGATCGACTACTTCCGCAAGTCGCACCTCTAGACCCAAAGGAGCACGGTCGTCGTAATCGCCTTTTCTGAGTTCCGCATTTCCAGTATTGCTAATAGTCGCTTTTAGGACCCAGAGGGTCTTCTTTGCCGATCGAAGGTCCTCTCCTCCATAGGAGATAGACAGACCACCTACCGGCTGATGGATGTCAAACACGGGCGAGAGTGCATCTACACGAACCGTCAGCTCCGGCTTTCTCTCGTAAAAAAATCCCTGATAAACGGCCAAAGCGATACCGAAGATTGCCGCAAAGGCCATCACGCCCGGCGACTTGATCCAAGTCCAAATTCGCCCCATTGAGGCACTCCTCGTTGTTTTTTGCGCACAAAATGTGCGTAGCTAAGCTTAGCGCCTAGAAGGCGTCGCGGACACCCGTCACCCGTTGCGATGGCCGCGCGTAGCGCGCTTCTCCAAGCTCAGCTTGAGGTCCTTGTTCTCCTGTCGAAGCGCTTTGAGCTCAGCCGCCCTCCCATCACGAGCGATTCGTGCCTGACGCGCCTGGCTTGAGGAAGCGTACCGGTAGTACTGAGTCGGGTCTGTATGCCCAAGCTTCATCGCGAGGTCTGCCGCGATGGACATGTTGCTTGTGTCCAAGCCCAGCTCTTTTCGTTCAGCCAGTTCTTGATCGGACTGCTCCGAGGTGAACTTGGCGCGAAGGCGGTGGGGACCGATGCCCTTGTCTAGGCCCAACTCACGAAACCCGGCAGATACGATCTGGGTCATCGCACGGTCCGTGATCGGGCCACCCGTCTTGGCAGAAAGGAAAAGGCGGCCGTTGTGCACCGCGTCGCCAGTTTTTTTCTCGCCAACCCACGGTAGCCAATGTTCGTCAATGAACTGCCGGATCCGGTAGGCCAGATCCAAGGGAATGCCGAACGTGTTGGTGTATCCGAACTTTTGGCGACTGGGCCGCACCAAGAACTCTTCCTTCGAACGCTCGATCGCCTCAATTGCAAACTGCTCGACCGTCAGCGAGCAAATCGAACCTCGCCTGAATCCCGTCGTCTCGGCAATGTCGATGAATAGGATGTTGCGCTGCGCGACATAGGGCTCGTGGCGCTCGATAAACAGGGACAGCAGTGAGGCGACATGCTCATTGGTGATGACGGAAGCCGGAACATTGTGCTTTGCATTGCTCCCCGCGAGCTTGAAGAGCAACGGGTACTTACGCTCACCGCGGCGCCACTTGCCCCCGCGCACTGGCCGGTACGACTGCGCCTCTATGAGCGCCGTGACCAAACCAGTCCGCCCAACAGTTCCCACCGGCACCCGGCGCGCTTGCTGCAGCCAGATGAGCCAATCGTAGATGCGGCACAACTTCAGGTTGACGGTTGCCTTCGCGTGGTTGTCGCTGCCGCGGTGCGCCGCGGAGGCTTTCACTTTCGCGAGATTCTGATCCCTGAACTCTCTGATCACGGCATCGCTGACGCGATTGAGTCGCCCCCTCGTCTCCAGCAAATGCTGCCAGAACTCCACCAAGTGATTCAGCCCCTGCTCGACCGTGAATGATGAGTAAAATCGGTCGGCCAACATCACTTGCGCGTAGTCCGATATCTCCGCGACCAGCCGCCGCGCCTGCAAGTCGTAGACCAGAAAGCCCGGCCGATCCGCCCCTAGCGACACCTCAGATACGAGCAGGCGCGACTCACTTTTCACGGCGTATCGCCCTCACGTTGGACGGCGCGCTTCGCAACAACTCGGCGTTTCTTGCACGGCACTTCTCCAACTCGAGTTCGAGGGCTTCGCGAAGCCGGTTCGCCTCGTCGCTGATTGACACCACCTGCGCGCGCAAAGCGTCGATTTCGCTGCGCAAACGAAGGTTTTCAGCGCGCGAGCGGAGGTATGCGCTTTCAGCAATCTTGCGGATCGTCAGATGCAATCGGGCCTTGTCTCGCGCCCGCTTCATTCCCGCGTCTCTGGGGGGGACAGAAGGCCTTGCGGCTGCCTTCGCAGCCTCCATGATCGCAACCGCGGCGGCGCGCAGCTGCGGATGCCTACTGATCGTCTCATTCGCGTTGCGCTTGAATGTGGCACCTTGCTTGCTGGCGATCTCCCAACTGTTGAATTTCCTAAGACTGCTCGGCACCTCCGGCGGACGCGCGCCAGCTTCGACCATCGTCTTGAGGTGCTCGATCTTGCGTTCGAGGTTTTCTCTCGCCTGAGTCTCGGTCCTGAAAGCGATCGCAGGTTTTTTCATGGGCGTGCGCCACCGGTGATGTTAGCCGCGCGACCCCGGGCATAGAAATGCACCAACTTCTCGGTCGCCTTCAACGCTTCGCCTGCGGCGTGCGCTTGCAAAGAGTCGTTGGGCCACCGAGCGCGACCAGTAGTCTGTTGAGCTAAGTCTTCCTGGATGGCCTGAAAGTGTGCCTCCTTCATGGAATGGTACGGGCACTTGCTGCACGTGATGGCAGATGCCCTCTCTCGCGCCAAGCGTCCCTCAGCATAGCAACAAGCACCTCGCTTGGCGGGGCCGGCGTTGCAGTTTCCATGTGGGAACGGCGTCACGGCATGGCCACGGCTGAGAAAGATATCCGTAACGCCTCGCGCCACCCTGCGTAGGTCGTCGTCGTCGTACTTAATCCGCCCGTACATCTTCCTAGTGAATCGATGCACAAGGCGTGTGAAGCCGCCGGAAACGGGATTCGTGGCGGTCAGGATCTCCAGCACGTCGTCATGCAGCTTGACCTTGGCGTAATCCTTGATTTCCTTGGCAAGTTCTGCGGCGTGGATCGCGCGCGCGCTTCTGCCAGCACCGTCGTTCCAGAGCGTCGCCGCATGCCTGGCCAGTTTCCGGCTTGGCCCATCGAGCACGTAGTGGATCGTCATGGCCAGCGTTTGGTGATCAAGTTTTTGCGACAACGCGTAGAGATCGGAATTTTCGTAGCGGTAGTGGAACACCGTCGCGTAGCCACGTCGGAACATGTGAGCGTTGGGAGTCACACTGAGCGATGTCCCGGTCGCCCTCCAAAGCAGCATCTTGATCCCGATATCGGTGGAGTAGTCGTACCAGACCGGTGCAATCTCATTCGAACGCGGAGGCATACAGAAGATCTTCCTCGCGCGCCCCGTCTGTTCCTGTCCGCCATTTCGTCGCGCGACGGTCCATGCAATGTCAGAGAGCGCCTTCGCAACGTTAAGAGCCTTGAAAGAGATTTCGTTCACGAAGAACGACTGATAGTCGTGCGCGGACTTCTCGCAATAGAAGTAGCTCTGAAACAGACCCAGCTCTTTATCCAGACATTCGAATGAGTCTGCGTACAGGCCGATCGAGCGCGATTGCACCTCGTCTTTCCTGCGGCCGTTGAAGATCCCGAGCACCACGAAGCACGCCGCCAAGAGTGTGCGCGTCAGGCCCAGTACGCCGATGCTGCCGCGGCTCAAGTCGCCCACCCGTCGCACGCTTGTAAGACGCACCCCGAGCGTGGTTTCTAGGTGAAGTCTCTCAGGTGCCTCGAGCATGATGACCATGCGCGACTCGTCGAGATCTTCCTGTTCGCGGGCAGTGAGCTCAGCATAGACACGTTCGATGAGCTTGAGGATGGGCCCGGCGTAGTCGTTCACCCAACGGTAGGCTTCGCAGATCAGTTTCGCAAGTTCGTCCGGCTCGAAGTTGTCAGTGCGATTGGTAGGGATCGCGTTCATCGACTCCGCGTAGAGGTACGGGTTCACATGAGCGAGCGACGGCGCGCGCATGTCCCGAGGCAGATCGACCAGGTTGTTGAGCAAGCCCACAACTTGAGCCACGGAACTCTGCGAAGTCCTCTTCGCACCTCGCGACGGCAGCAGGACGCCTTTGGACGTGCCTCGGGAGTATTCGAGGCGGACTTGAGATTCCGCCACGTTCGCACCGATCGCTTCCAATACTGGCAAGCAGGTGTATTCGACAACACCCTTCTTCTGACGCCGCCGTCCCACTCGGATTGTTCGCAGATCAATGGCCGAGGATCGGCGCTCCAATTCAAGCACTTGCGGCCATCCGCCTTCAGTGTACTTGTGAAGGAAGTCGTTCCAGCGACCTTCAGACACATCCTTCAGATGGTAAATCTCGTTGATCCAGCAGTACTCGAGAAAACGCACGACGGTCGCCGCCAAAGTCATCGATGTGGTGGCCGTCGACTTGGTATTCTGCTGACGGATCAGATAGGAGTCCACCACGGCGACGATGATGCGCGCCAGGTCAGGCCGATCCTTCAAGAGGGTAATTTTTGGATGAAGCAGGTTCGGGGGGAGGTATGCGGTAGCAAAGTTAAATCTGAGCGTGCCGCGCTTATGGTTCTCGGAGAACTTGAGTTTGACTTGTAGAACATCGTTTTCGAAAGTCAGCGCGCGAGAGCGAATCTGATAGCCGTAGGCACAGGGTCTTTCTTCGTCTTCTGCGAGGAGTCTAGCTTCCTTGGGTTCCTGGAGTGATTTAGACAGCGACATCGAGCAGACTCCTGTAGGGACCCTTTTGAAGGTACTTGTAGAGGTAGAGATTGAATTCCATGCGCGGCATGTGAATTGCCGCGAAGGCTTGGGGATTGCCGGCGTACAGACGCTGCCAGTTGGTCTCGTAGTATCGGTTGGTCAAAAGGACCTCTACGATCCGCGATTGGTTGATCACCAGCGTGCGATTGGGGCAACCGTCTCCGGCATGGCAGTGCTCGGAACTGCACACCCCTGCCTGCATCCACGATTCGTTTGGCGGATTTTCAGGATCCGTGCACGATGCCCCGTCGCCGATCGGCATTAGCGAGCGCGGCTGCGGCCCGCGGGTGATTCTCTCGGCAATCTCCCGCTCCCAGCGCTTCTCGAACTCGAGGCTGATGGACGAGTTGGTTCGGCGGGTGACCAGATGGTCAATGTAGCCGCCGATGCTTCCGAAGTTGCTGTGTCCGGCCATCTCGGCGGCGGCGATCGGCCCCTTTTCCAGATTGACGATGGTCAGCGTCTGTACGCGAACTTGCTCGAACGTGAACTCGGGGAGTGAGTACCGGGCAATGAGATTCTTGAGGCCCTTAGACAGGTTCGAGACAGGCAGTCCGCGAGAGCTGTCGTAGTTGCTGCGCGGACTCAACCAGAGGCCCTCTTCGCTTTTTTCGACCCAGCCGCGCGCTTTGAGCAGTTGCATGCGCGTCAATGCGAACCGCAAGGCGATGACAGCCGGGTTATCGTCGCCTTCTAGGAAGACCGAGGGGGTGTCGTCACTGGTCTTGGACTTGAGGGACTGGATGAGGTACTGGCTGCCACCCAATTTCTGGATCCTGCTCGCCTTCAGTTCCATCACGGAACTGACGTTCCATGAGGTATGAATTTGGATGAGCACGATGGCCGCTATCAGGACACTTTGGTGCGGATAGCAACGATAGCGCACGCATCGCAAGAATCGATCCGGCTGAATGCCCATCAAACTGCTGAGCTCGTCTTCGAGGAAAGAGGATCCGAGGTACGACGGCTTCGAGAAAGACGCATCTGGCGCGCTGTCGAGTCGAACGTAATGGGCGATCAGAGCAACTCGCTGCTCAGGGGTCAGGAGGTCCATCGCCTGCTTAATTCGCTGGCCTTTAGTGAGCTTCGCTTTCAGCGCGCGCGCTTCGTTACAGCCATCCATTGGTGAGCGTCTCAAGTTTTCGATAACCTCGCACGCGCGCTCATAAGCGGCGAGTTCACTGCAACACGCATCTGAAATGCGCTGCATGTCGGCCTGGAGCCGGGCTTTTGTCAGTACTTTCAGTTCTGCAGGATTGGCGTGCGGCAAAGCGCCGACAGGCGCGCGCAGCGCGGCATTGTTCTCAATGCTGACCTGATCGCTGATGAGTGCTCGCGGCAGAGGCTTCGACCGCGCCTTCGGCGTAAACGACCCTCTCACGCGCAAAAGCATCCCGTCCGGTCGAAGCTTCAAAAGATAGTCGGAAAGAAAAGCTCGCACTCGCGCGGACCTCAGGCTGCCGCTGTTAGCTCCCCAGAGTCGATGGAACGTGTCATCGATGTCCATGAACAGGTCCCGCACGTCTTCGACCTCTAGCTCGCTGATAGGGATCGAGGTGAATCCTGGCCAGGAGTAGACATTTATCAGTCCAGGAAGCGCATGGGCCAAGTGATCCCAGTTGGTGATGTTTTCTGGAGAGAGATCGAGCGCTTTTTCGTAGCGCTCCATCGCCGGCCAGATCCAACCGGTGACGTGAGGATCCCAGTCGTCGTAGAGAACTGTGAAGGCCTTAGACCCCTTGCGGCCGTACCTTTTGGATTCGAATTGAAGCACCACTTTTTTTTGCACGATACCCCTTGCGTACAAGGTAGACGTGGGGCTGCGCCGCCAATGGACATCTACCTCTTTCGAAAATAATGATACATAGTGTCAAACGGTCAACCTGGCGCCGGCCGACCTGCCGAAGGATTCAGGCCGCTTCGACCTCCCGATCGCCCTCGGCATCCTGGCGGCCAGCGGCCAGATCGAGGCCGCGCGGCTGGCAGGCCATGAATTCGCCGGCGAACTCTCCTTGTCGGGGCAGCTGCGGCCCGTGCGTGGTGCGCTTGCCATGGCGCTGGCCCTGCACCTGCGCGGCATCGGCGCGCGGCTGGTGCTGCCCGCCGAGAGTGCGCAAGAGGCCGCGTTGGTGCCGGATACCGAGGTCTATGGGGCCCGCCACCTGCTGGACGTGGTGCGGCAGTTCCTGCCGGCCGACGCCGTGCCGCCGGCCCTCGACGGCGCCGGCGACGGCGAAGGCTGGGCCCGCGTGCTGGCGGCGCCGCCCGGCCCGGCCTCGCGCCCGCCGGATCTGGGCGACGTCAAGGGGCACGCGGGCGCCAAGCGGGCGCTGGAGATCGCCGCGGCCGGCGGCCACAGCCTGCTGATGGTGGGCCCGCCCGGCTCTGGCAAGTCGATGCTGGCCCAGCGCTTCGCCGGGCTGCTGCCGGCGATGAGCGTGGACGAAGCGCTGGAGAGCGCGGCGGTCGCGAGCCTGGGCGGGCGCTTCGAGACCGGGCAATGGATGCGGCGGCCGACCGCCAGCCCGCACCACACGGCCAGCGCGGTGGCGATGGTGGGCGGCGGGTCGCCGCCGCGGCCGGCCGGGGGGCGAGATCTCGCTGGCGCACCATGGCGTCCTGTTCCTGGACGAGTTCCCCGAGTTCTCGCGCGCCGCGCTGGAGGCCCTGCGCGAACCGCTGGAGACCGGCACCATCACGATTTCGCGCGCCGCCCGGCGCTCGGAGTTCCCGGCGCGGTTCCAGCTGATCGCCGCGATGAACCCCTGTCCCTGCGGCTACCTGGGCTCGACGCTCAAGGCCTGCCGCTGCACGCCGGACCAGGTGGCCCGCTACCAGGGCAAGCTGAGCGGCCCGCTGCTGGACCGCATCGACCTGCACATCGAGGTGCCCGGGGTGTCGGCGCAGCAGCTGCTGGAGGCCGCGGCCGGCGAGGCGAGCGCGACGATCCGCGGCCGCGCGGTGGCGGCGCGCGAGCGCGCCCTGGCGCGCCAGGGCGGGCCGAACCAGGCGCTCGCGGGGGCCGAGATCGACCGCCATGCCGCGCTGGCGCCGGCGGCGCTCCAGTTCCTGCAACTGGCCGCGACGCGGCTCGGGTGGTCGGCCCGCAGCACCCACCGGGCGCTCAAGGTGGCGCGCACCATCGCCGACCTGGCGGGTGCGGATGCGGTCGAGCCGGCGCACCTGGCCGAGGCGGTGCAGTACCGGCGGGCGCTGCAGCTGGCGTAGAAGCGCTTCGAACCCTAGCGCCCGGCGTGCAGCCGCGCCATCCAGCGCGAGCGTGCCAGGGCGACGAACTCGATCGCGCCCCAGAGCAAGGCGGAGCCGATGCCGCGAAGGAGCCGGCTGGCGGAACTGGAATGATTTCGTCGCATGGTCACGATACCGTAGCGCGGGCATGTGACGCTTTGATGGCCGCCCCCACCGCCATCCTGCGACCGACCACCTCCGCCACGCCCGAGTGACCACGACCGAACTTCCCGAATTGATCGAGCTGCACCAGCTCGCCAAGCTGGCCGGCCCGCGCATGACGCGGCGCCCGCTGTGCGAGATCGAGGCGGACGGACGGCGCTTCCCGGTCGAGGCCTTCGTGCTGGGCAGCGCCAGCCCGGACGCGCCGGCGGTGGGATTCTTCGGCGGCGTGCACGGCCTGGAGCGCATCGGCGCCGAAGTGACCATCGCCTATCTGCGCAGCCTGGTGATGCGACTGCCGTGGGACGACACGCTGCACCGCCAGTTGGAGACGGTGCGCCTGGTGTTCATGCCGCTGGTCAACCCGGGCGGACTGTGGCTGGGCACGCGCGCGAATCCGAATGGCGTCGACCTGATGCGCAATGCGCCGGTCGAGTCCGCCGAGCGCGTGCCCTTCCTGATCGGCGGCCAGCGCATCAGCGCCGCCATGCCGTGGTACCGGGGCCCGCTCGGCGCGCCCATGGAGCCCGAGAGCGCCGCGCTGTGCGAACTGGTGGAGACCGAACTGATGGGCCGGCCCTTCGGCATGGCGATCGACTGCCATTCGGGCTTCGGCCTCGCCGACCGCATCTGGTTTCCGTACGCCCACACGCCGCGGCCGATCGCGCACCTGGCGGAGGTGCATGCGCTGTGCGAGATCCACGACGACACCCTGCCCCACCACCGCTTCGTGCTGGAGCCGCAGAGCCGCCAGTACCTGACGCACGGCGACCTCTGGGATCACCTCTACCTGCGCGCCTGCGACCGGCCCGGCATGTTCCTTCCGTTGACGCTGGAGATGGGCTCCTGGCTCTGGATCAAGAAGAACCCGCGCCAGATCTTCTCGCGCCACGGCATCTTCAACCCGGTCATCGCCCACCGGCAGCAACGGGTGCTGCGCCGCCATGTCGCGTGGCTCGATTTCATCGTGCGCGCGGCCTGCAGCCACGCCCGCTGGGTGCCGACCGGTGCCCAGCGCGCGGACCATGCACGGCGCGCGCTGGCGCGCTGGTACGACAGCGGGGGGCCTCGATGACGACCTGGGTGCTGCTGCGCGGGCTGACGCGCGAAGTCGGCCACTGGGGCGAGTTCCCGCGGTTGCTGCGCGAGCGGCTGCCCGGCGCGCGCGTGCTGGCCATCGACCTGCCGGGCAACGGGCGCCTGAACCGCGAGACCAGCCCGCTGCGCATCGAGGCCATGGTGCAGCACTGCCGCGCGCAGCTTCAGGCCCTCGGGGTCGAGACCCCGGTCCACCTGCTCGCCATGTCGCTGGGCGGGATGGTGGCGGTCGACTGGGCCCGCCGCCATCCCCGGGAGCTGGCCGCCTGCGTGCTCGTCAACACCAGCCTGCGCCCGTTCAGCCCGTGGTACTGGCGCCTGCGTCCGGCGAACTACCCCGCCCTGCTCGGGTTCCTGCGCCCATGGTTGAGCGATAGTCAGCGCGAACAGACGATCCTGCGCATCACGAGCCGCCATCCGCCACCGGACGACGACAGCGTCGGCCAATGGGTCGCGCTGCGGCGGGCGCGGCCGGTCAGCGGCGCCAACGCGCTGCGGCAACTGATCGCCGCCACCCGCTACCGCGCATCGGCAGAGCCCCCGGCCGTGCCGCTGCTGGTGCTGGCGAGCCGCTGCGACGCCCTGGTCGACGCGCGCAGTTCGCACAGCCTGGCGCGCCGATGGCAGGCGGACATCGTGGAGCATCCGACCGCCGGGCACGACCTGCCGCTGGACGACGGGCCCTGGCTCGCGCAGGCCGTCGGCGCGTGGTTGGCATCGCGTGGCGATTACAAAATTTAACGCCGTGTATCAGCGCCGAGGGCCTTCGGCACCCCTGCCGACGCCGCGGCAGCAAAGAAAACGCGAGCTTCCGTGAACAACGGCGCATCACCGCGGCCCGCTCCGCGGCGCCGGCTTTCTTGGTCCGCCCGGCTCCCTAGAATCCGGCCGCCCTCGGCCTCGGTCGACGGGCTTGTTTGTCACACATGAAGATTCAGGGATCAAAAAAAATATGGAACACAGTACCTTCAAGAAGCTGTCGGCCGAATTCATCGGCACGTTCTGGCTCGTTTTCGGCGGCTGCGGCAGCGCCGTCCTGGCCGCCGCCTTCCCAGGCCTGGGCATCGGCTTCGTCGGTGTCTCGCTGGCCTTCGGCCTCACGGTGCTGACCGGCGCCTATGCCCTCGGCCCGGTCTCCGGGGGCCACTTCAATCCCGCCGTGTCGGTGGGCCTGGTGGTGGCAGGGCGCTTCCGCGCCGCCGAGCTGCCCGGCTACATCGTCGCCCAGGTGCTCGGCGCCATCGCCGCGGCCCTCGTGCTCTACGCGATCGCCACCGGCAAGCCGGGCGCCGAGATCGGCGGCTTCGCGACCAACGGCTTCGGCGAACATTCGCCGGGCGGCTTCGGCTTCAAGGCGGCGCTTTTGACCGAGGTCGTGCTGACCGCCATCTTCCTGATCGTGATCCTCGGCGCCACGGCCAGGAACAGCGCCGCGGGCTTCGGCGGCCTGGCGATCGGCTTGTGCCTGACCTTGATCCACCTGGTCTCGATCCCGGTGACCAACACCTCGGTCAACCCGGCACGCAGCACCGGCCCGGCGCTGTTCGGCCCGGCCATCGCGGTCGACCAGCTGTGGCTGTTCTGGGTCGCGCCGATCATGGGCGCGGTCATCGGGGCGGTGATCTACAAGCTGCTGCTGGCTTCGGCGGCTGGCGAAGCACGCGCGGCGGCGTCGGCACTCGAAACCGCAGGCTGAGCGCGGACCCGGGTCGGTAGAGTCGGCCCATGGGCCTCTCCCCCTCCCCGCCGCCCCCCTACGACCGCCGCCTCGTCGGCTGGCTCTCCCTCGGCCAGCTCGTCACCTGGGGCAGCGTCTTCTACACCTTCGCGCTCCTGATGGAGCCGGTCGAGCGCGAGCTCGGCCTGAGCCGGGCCCAATCCTCGCTGGCCTTCAGCCTCGCGCTGCTGGCGGAGGGGGTCATGGCCTGGCCCGTCGGCCGCTGGATCGACCGCGGACACGAGCGCGCCGTGATGACCGGCGGCTCGGTGCTGATCGCCGCCGGACTGCTGCTGAACAGCGTGGCGCACACCGCCGCCGGCTTCTACGCGGCCTGGCTGCTGCTCGGCGCGGCGCTCGCGGCCACGCTCTACACGCCGGCCTTCGCGGTCGTCACGCGCCGCTTCCCCAACGACTTCCGGCGCGCCATCATCACGCTCACCTTCCTTGGCGGGCTGGCCAGCACGGTCTTCATTCCGCTCGATGCCTGGCTGATCGCGCAGCTGGGCTGGCGCCATGCACTGTGGGTGCTGGCCGCGGTCCACCTGCTGCTGTGCGCGCCGCTGCACGCGCGCATCCTGCGTCATGCGCCGAAGCGCAGCATCGCCGTGCCGGCGGCGGGCGCCACGGCGGCGCGGCGTCCCGTCGGCCACTACCTGCGCAGCGCACCCTTCCTGCTCATCGGCGTCTTCACCGTGCTGCTGATGGCCGTGACCGCCGCGCTGCCGCCGCACATGGTGAGCCTGCTGCGCGGCGCCGGGCTGTCGGAGACCTGGGCCATCGCGGTGCCGGCCGCGATCGGCATCGTGCAGGTGTTCGGCCGCGCCCTGCTCTACTTCTTCGAGCACCACTTCGACCTGCATCTGGCGAACCGGCTGATTCCCTGCCTGATCCCGATCGGCCTGGCGACCCTGCTGGCCGGCGCCGGGCATCCGGCCGCGGCGCTCGCCTTCGTGCTGTTCTACGGCATGGGCAACGGCATGCTGACGATCGTCAAGGGCACCGCGATCGCGCAGTACGTGAACCGCGAGCACGTGGCGACGCTGAACGGCGCCCTCGGCCTGCCGAGTGCGATCGCCCGCGCCATCGCGCCGCTGATGCTGGGCCTGCTGTGGACGCCCGCGGGCGGCTATACGGCCGGCCTGTGGATCCTGCTGGCGGCCAGCCTGGTCGCCGTGCTGGCGCTGCTCGGCGCCCAGCGGCGGCGCGTCAGATGATCCCTCTGCCGGCCAGGTTGCGCATCAAGGCGCCGATGCCGAAGGTCCAGCGCGGTGCCTGGTCCGCATGCACCACTCGGTTGTGCAGCGCGCCGAGTTCGGGCGCCGAGATCGTCACCCGGTCGCCGACCACGTGCGTGAAGCCCTGGCCCGGCCCGTGCCGGTCCTGGGTCGGCGCGAACATGGTGCCCAGGAACAGCATCAAGCCATCCGGATAGGCGTGGTGCGGGCCGATCGCCTGCGACACCAGGTCGAGCGGGTCGCGGCTGATCTTCGAAAGCGAACTCGCGCCGTCGAGCGTGAAGCCCTCGGGCCCGACCACCCGCAGCGCCACCGTGACGCGGCGCACGTCGTCGATGCCGAAGTGCTCGTCGAACAGCCGGATGAAAGGCCCGATCGCGCACGACGCGTTGTTGTCCTTGGCCTTGCCGAGCAGCAGCGCGCTGCGGCCCTCGAAGTCGCGCAGGTTGACGTCGTTGCCCAGCGCCGCGCCGAGCGTCCGGCCGCGGCTGTCGACCGCCAGCACCACCTCGGGCTCGGGGTTGTTCCAGACCGAACCCGAATGGATCCCGACGTCGGCGCCGGTGCCGACCGCGGCCAGCACCGGGGCCTTGGTGAAGATCTCGGCGTCGGGCCCGATGCCGACCTCGAGGTACTGCGACCAGGCGCCCTGCGCGATCAGCACGTCCTTGACCTTGGCGGCCTGCGGCGAGCCGGGCACGATGCCCGCCAGGTTGTCGCCCAGCACGCCGCCGAGCGCGGCGCGGATCGATTCGGCCTTGGAGGCATCGCCGCGCGACTGCTCCTCGATCACGCGCTCCAGCAGGCTGGCGATGAAGGTCACGCCGCTGGCCTTGACCGCCTGCAGGTCGCAGGGCGCGAGCAGCCACGGGTGCTGCGCGTCGCGCCGGGTCTCGTCGCTGTTGGCCAGCGCCTGCTCGAGCGACGCCACGCGCTGCGTGCGCTCGTCGCGCAGGGCCTCGCGCACCGCGCCGACCGGATCGTCGAGTTCCAGCAGCTGGCTTGCGGTGGCGGCGACCCGCGACAGGTCGTGCAGGCCGCCTTCGTGCACGGCGACCAGCACCGGGCCGATGTCGGGCTGCCAGAGGCGCCCGACCAGGGTGGCGCGCTCGGCATCGCGAGGCAGGGACTGGGCGGGCGAAAGCATCGAGGTCATGCGAAGGTCTCCAGGGAGCGGGCCGGCGATTTCGGCCTCTGCGCCCCGGATCGTACGGGACTCTCAGCGTCGCGGGGCGCTCGGCGTCTCGGCCCGCAGGCGGGCCACGCGCCCGGGCAGGTCCGCCCAGGCCGGTTCCTGCGGCGCGAAGCGGGCTCGCATGTAGCCGGCCAGCTCGGCGATCTGGGCATCGTCGAGCGCCTCGCGGAAGGCCGGCATGAAGCCGATGTCGCGCGCAGCCGGTTCGCGCACCCCGTCGAGGATGGTGCGCAGCAGGTTGTCGGGCCGCGCGCTCGTGAGGTTGCTGTTGAGCGCCAGCGGCGTGTTCACGCCCAGCAGCGTCGGCCCGTCGCCATCGTGGTGGCAGGCGGCGCAGGCGCTGTCGAACATGCGCTGCGCGGGCCCGAGCAGCCGGCCTTGCTGCGCCGCCGCCTCCGCCACTAGGCGCTGCGCCCGGGCCTCCGCCTCCGCCGGCGTGGTGGCGGTGTTGAACGACGCCAGGTAGGTGGCCATGGCGCGGATGTCGGCGTCGGGCACCTGCGCCAGCTCGCGCACCACCTCGGCCATCGGACCGCCGGCGATGCCGTGCGCTTTCGCATGGCCGTGGCGCAGGTAGCCGTAGAGCGCGTCGGCGGTCCACGGCACGCCGGCGGTCGACAGCGCGGTCAGCGCCGGCGCCTCCCAGCCATCGATCATCGCGCCCGACAGCGAGGCGCTGCCGCCCCGCTCGGCGCCGAGCGCATTGCGCGGCGTGTGGCAGGCGCCGCAGTGGCCCAGGCCGTTGACCAGGTAGGCGCCACGGTTCCATTCGGCGCTCTGGGCCGTCACCGGCCGGTAGGGCGCGGGGTCGTGGAACAGCGCGTTCCAGCCGGCCATCAGCGGACGCAGGCCGAAGGGGAACTTGAGCGCCGCCGGCGGCGTCTCGGCGCGCACCGGCGGCAGCGACATGAAGTAGGCGTAGAGCGCCTGCAGGTCGTCGTCGCTGGTCTTGGCGAAGGCGGTGTACGGAAAGGCCGGGTACAGGTGATGGCCGTCGCGCGAGATGCCCTCGCGCATCGCCCGCTGGAAGGCCGTGAACGACCAGCGGCCGAGGCCGGTGTCGGCATCGGGCGTGAGGTTGGTGGTGTGGAGGGTGCCGAAGGGCGTCTCCATCGCCCGGCCGCCCGCGTTGGGCGTGCCGCCCGGCGCCGTGTGGCAGACCGCGCAGTCGCCGAGCGCGGCCAGCCGGCGGCCGCGCTCGATCGTCGCCTCGCTGTAAGCCGGCGCACTGAAGCTGACCGGCGCGATCGCCGAGCGCCAGCCCGCGAGCCCCGCGACCACGCCGATGCCGCCGACGATGAGCGCGCCGGCGCCGGCCCACAGGCCGCGGCGCTTCGGCCATGGTGCGGAGGCCGGCAGCTGCCGCGGGGCCGCCGCGGGAGCGGTTTCGGGCCCGGCCGGCGCCGGCAGCGGATTGAGCGCCGCCCGCACCACTTCGGGCGTGAACGGCGGCGACCGGAAGCGCACGCCGGTGGCATCGAAGATCGCGTTGGCGATCGCGGCGGTGCCCGGCACCGAGGACGATTCGCCGGCGCCCAGCGACGGCTCGCCGGGCCGCTGCAGGTGCATCACCTCGATCACCGGCACTTCGCGGAAGTTGATGATCGGGTAGCTGCCCCACTCGCGGCTGGCGACCACGCCCGAAGGCGGCCGGCCGGGCAGCAGCGCCGACCCGGGCGCGGCCTGCGGCGCGAAGCGCACCTGCTCCTTGAGCGCGCGGCTGGTCGTCTGGATCACGTTGCCGTGGATCTGGTGCTCGACACCGGCCGGGTTGACCATCAGCCCGGCGTCATGGCCGACCACCACGCGCCGCACATGCACCTCGCCGGTCTTGCGGTTGACCTCGACATCGGCCACCCAGGCCGACCAGGCGGCGCCGAAGCCCGGCCACTTGCTGTGTACGTAGCGCGCATACGCGAAGCCCTGGCCGAACAGCACGTCGCCGCCCGGGCCGAGGCCGTTGTCGGCGTTCTCCTGCGGGCCCGTGCGCATGCGCCAGCCGGCCTTCTGCGCGGTCTGGCGCACCAGCTCGGCGGCGCGCGGATCGTGCAGATGGCGCAGCCGGAAAGCCACCGGGTCGACACCCGCGGCGGTCGCGAGTTCGTCGACATAGGACTCGTGGGCGAACGAGCTCGGCAGCGCCGACACCCCGCGCAGCCACGAGGCGCGCACGATCGGCGCCATGTCGTTTACCTTGACCCGCAGGTTCGGATAGCCGTAGGGCGGCCGCGCGGTGCGGTCGCCCATCTCGAAGGCCTGCGCCACCGGCTCGACGGTCCGGGTCAGCAGCAAGGCCAGCGTCGGCGCGCCGTTCGACGGGTAGGAGGTCTCGAAGTCGTAGGCCGCGACGCCGCCCTCGGCATCGAGCCCGCCCTGGATGCGCATCAGCTGCGCGGCGCCCTTGGGCTCCCACAGGTGCTCCTGCTCGCGCGTGAGCTGCACCCGCACCGGGGCGCCGGCCGCGCGCGCCAGCAGGGCCGCATCGGCCGCGACATCGTCGGCGCCGTTGCGGCCGTAGCAGCCGGCGGCCTCCATGCGCACCACGTCGACCGCGGTGTCGTCCAGGCCCATGAGTTTGCCGAGGTCGGCCCGCAGCACGTGCGGGTTCTGAGAACCGGCCCAGACGCGGAGTTCAGCCCCCCCGCCCGGCCGCCAATGCGCCAGCGCGCACGAGGGCCCGATCGACGCATGCATCTGGTAGGGCCAGACGTAGGTGCGTGGCATCGGCTGGGCCGCGCCCGCCAGCCCGCCGTCGACATCGCCTTCGTCGACCAGCAGGCGCTGCGTCGACGGATTGGCACTGATCGCGCCTTCGAGGTCGTCGAGCGGCGGCAGGCCGGGCCAGGCCTTCCAGTGCACGCGCAGTTCGCGCACCGCCTGTTCGGCGTGCTCCTCGCGCTCGGCGACGATGCCGACGAAATCGCGGATCACGACCACGGCACGGATGCCGGGAATGTGCGCGATCGAGGCCTCGTCGACCGACTCCAGCGTGTTGCCGATGTAGTCGCCATGGTCCGCCCCCGCATAGGGCGGCCGCACGACGCGGCCGTGCAGCATGCCGGGCAGGCGCATGTCGTGCACGAAGACGGTCTCGCCGGCCAGCTTGGCAGGAATATCGACGCGCGGCTGCGAACGGCCGACGATGCGGTAGTCGGCCGGGTCCTTCGGTTTCGACAACGTGTCCAGCTGCAGCACGCTGCGCCCGCCGGCCACCAGCTCGCCGATGCCGATGCCGAAGGCCGGGTCGTCGCGGTGCCGGACCCGGCCGTCGCGCAGGGTCAGCAGCACGGGCTGCACGCCCAGTTGCTCCGCTGCCTGCGCGATCAGCCAGCCGCGCGCCTGTGCCGCCGCATGCCGCAGCGGGGCCGCGTGGATCTGGATCGAGGCGCTGGCGATCGTCGCCCCCTGGTTGGGCGCGCACGCGGTGTCGCCGAGCACCATGCGGACCTGCGCCATCGGCAGGTCGAGCTCCTCGGCCACGATCTGCGACAGCGCGGTCTGGATGCCGGTGCCGAGGTCGACATGGCCGTTCAGCGCCGTGACGCTGCCGTCGTCCCAGACCGCGAGCAGCACCTCCGGCCCCTCGGCCGGATTGCCCGCCACCGCCGCCGGCTGGCCCGGCGACGGCGGCGGCGCCGGGGGCGTCTCGCGCACGACGACGAGAACGCCGTCGGCCTGGAGGAAATCGCTGCGCGTGCGGGGCAGGTCGGCGCGGCGCGTCACGTGCCGGCGCCTTCCGCGATCCGCAGCGCGGCACGCTGCACCGCGGCCAGGATCTCGACGTGGGTGCCGCAACGGCACAGGTTGCCCGACAGCTCGCTGCGGATGCGCGCCTCGCTCGGATTCGGCTCGCGCGCGAGCAGCGCCGCGGCCTGCATCACCATGCCGTTGAGGCAGTAGCCGCACTGCGCGGCCTGGGCGTCTTCGAAACCCTGCTGCACGGGGTGCCAGTGCTCACGGGTGCCGAGGCCTTCGAGCGTGGTGATCTCGCGGCCGGCCACGCCGTGCGCCGGAATCACGCAGGCCCGCGCCGCCGTGCCGTCGACCCACACGGTACAGGCGCCGCACTGGCCGAGGCCGCAGCCGAACTTGGGCCCGTTGAGCCCCAGGTCGTTGCGCAGCACATGCAGCAGCGAGGCCTCGTGCGACGCCCTGAGTTCGACGCTGCGTCCGTTGACCTTGAGTCCGAGCTCCGGCATCTTCCCGGGCGGCTCAGACGATGTCCGTGGACTGGATGCGCTTCACGCCCTTGGCCGCCATCTGCTTCCACGCCGCGGCCAGCGAGCCATTGAGGTCGATGGCGCGCGTCGCGTCCTCGATCACGTAGACCTCGAAGCCCGCCTTGCGTGCATCCATCGCGGTCCAGGCGACGCAGAAGTCGGTCGCCAGGCCGGTGACGAACACGGTCTTCACGCCCCGCGCCTTCAGGTAGCCGGCCAGCCCGGTGGCGGTCTTGTGGTCGGCCTCCTCGAAGGCCGAATAGCTGTCCATGTCCTTGTGGAAGCCCTTGCGGATGATGATCTGCGCGGTCGGCAGCTTCAGGTCCTTGTTGAGCGCGGCATCGTCGGTGCCCTGCACGCAGTGGTCGGGCCACAGCACCTGCGAGCCGTAGCTCAGCTTGGTGGTCTCGAAAGGCTTCTTGCCGGCGTAGGTGCTCGCGAACGAGGCATGGCCGGGCGTGTGCCAGTCCTGCGTGACGACGATGTTCTGGAATGCATCGGCAAGCTTGTTGATGACCGGCACCACCTCGGCGCCGCCCTTCACCGGCAGCGTGCCGCCTTCGATGAAACAGTTCTGCACGTCGACCACGATCAGCGCCGCATTGGCCGCCGGCTTGATCTTCGCGGCCGCGAACAGCGGCATCGAGATGCCAAGGCCACTGACAAGGCCGAAAGCGGCCGCGGATTTCAGGACGGTTCTGCGTTGCATGGTGTCGCTCCTCGGGTTGAACAAAGACTCAGACGCTCAGGTAGGCACGGCGGACTTCGTCGTTGGCCGCCAGTTCGGCCATCGACGCCTGGTAGCGGATCTGCCCCTTCTCGAGCACGTAGGCCCGGTCGGACACCAGCTCCGCGAAATGCATGTTCTGCTCGGACAGCAGGATGCTCACGCCCTGCGCCTTCAGCTCCAGGATCATGTTCGCCATCTGCTCGACGATCACGGGCGCGACACCCTCCGAGGGCTCGTCGAGCAGCACCAGGTACGGGTTGCCCATCAGCGTGCGCGCCACGGTCAGCATCTGCTGCTCGCCGCCGCTCATGCGGCCGCCCGGGCGGTTCGGCATCTCGCCGAGGTTCGGGAACAGCTTGAACAGGCGCTCGGGGGTCCACAGCGGCGCGTCGGTGCCGTCGCTCCAGCGGCGTGCCGGCTGCCGCCCGACCTCGAGGTTCTCCATCACGCTGAGGTCGGTGAACACGCGCCGGTCCTCGGGCACGAAGCCCAGGCCCAGCCGGGCCGCCAGGTGCGGCTCGCTCTTCGAGATGTCGTGGCCGAGGAAGCGCACCGCGCCACGGCGCTTGGCCAGCATGCCGATCAGCGCCTTGAGCGTGGTCGACTTGCCGGCGCCGTTGCGGCCCATCAGCGCCACCACTTCCCCGCGCCGGACTTCGAGATCGACGTCGTAGAGGATCTGCGCGGCGCCATACCAGGCGCACAGGGCCTTGGCTTCGAGCAAGGTCTCGTGTGAACTCATGCGTGCTCCCCGACCGCCGCGTTCACCGCAGCGGCCTTCTCTGCAATCTTCTCGAAGGTCTTGCCGCTGCCGAAGTACACCTCCTGCACCTTGGGATGGTCGCGGATCTCGAGCGGCTTGCCCTGGGCGATCAGGCGCCCGCGGGCCAGGACGATCATGCGGTCGGCGTACGCGAACACGACATCCATGCTGTGCTCGGTGAAGAGCACCGCCATGCCGCGGTCGATCACGAGCTGCTTGGTCAGCGCCATCAGCGAATTGCGTTCCTTGGGCGCCATGCCCGCGGTGGGTTCGTCCATGAGCAGCAGCTTCGGGCTGTTGGCCATCGCGATCGCGAGCTCGACCCGCTTGACGTCGCCGTAGGCCAGCACGCTGCAGGGCCGGTCGGCTTGCGACTTCATGCCGACCTGGTCGAGCAGCGCCAGCGCCTCGTCGCGCTTGTGGTCCGAGGCGCGGCGCCAGGTCGAGAACAGCTTGTGGTCGTGCGACAGCAGCGCCATCTGCACGTTCTCGGCCACGGTGAGCGAGGCGAAGGTCTCGGCGATCTGGAAGGTGCGTCCCACGCCCAGGCGCCAGATCTCGCGCGGCTTGCGCCCCACCAGTTCCTGGCCGTCGAGCAGGATCGATCCGCGGTCGGCCTTGAGCTGGCCGTTGACCATGTTGAAGGTGGTCGACTTGCCCGCGCCGTTGGGGCCGATGAGTGCCAGCAATTCGCCGGCCGCGAGCTCGAAGCTGATGCCGTCGACCGCCTTGACGCCGCCGAAGGACTTGCCGAGTTCGTTGACTTTGAGGAGGCTCATGCCTTCACCTCTTTCAGTTCGACCGCTTCGGCCTTGTGCCGGCGGCGATCGAAGAGCTGCTTGGCGAAGCCGGCGATACCCTGCGGGAACAGCAGCACCAGCAGCAGGATGATGCCGCCCAGCATCGCGCGCCAGTAGTCGGTGTTGCGCGCCACGGTGTCGTGCAGCCAGGTGAAGGTGACCGCGCCCACCACCGGGCCGGCCAAGGTCTGGATGCCGCCGAGCAGCACCATCACCAGCCCGTCGACCGACTTGCCGACGCTCAGCGATTCAGGCGAGATGCTGCCCTTGGAGAAGGCATAGAGCGCCCCCGTCAGGCCCGCCGCGGTGCCGGCGATCACGAAGGCGGCCCACTGCATGCGCTTGACGTCGATGCCGATCGCATCGGCACGCAGCTGCGAATCGCGGCCGGCGCGCAGCGCATAGCCGAAGGGCGAGAACAGCACGCGGCGCAGCCACCACACGCCCAGCCCGACCAGCGCCAGCGTGACCCAGTAGTAGGTCCGCTTGTCGGCCAGCCACTCGGAAGGCCAGACACCCGTGAGGCCGTTGCTGCCGCCGGTGAAGCTGTCCCACTGGTAGGTGATGGCCCAGGTGATCTGGGCGAAGGCCAAGGTGAGCATCGCGAGATAGACCCCGGACAGCCGCACCGCGAACCAGCCATAGACGAAGGCGCCCGCCGCGGCCACCAGCGGCGCGACGACCAGCGCCAGTTCCATCGGCATACCGCTGGCGCGCACCAGCAGCGCGGCGCCGTAGGCACCGAGCCCGAAGTAGGCCGCGTGGCCGAAGGAGTGCATGCCGGCCGGGCCCATGATGAAGTGCAGGCTGGCAGCGAACAGGGCGGCGATCAGCAGGTCGATCAGCAGCACGGTGGTGTAGGGCGAGCCGGCCGTGAGCAGGGGCATCGCGACCAGCACCAGGCCGAACAGCGCGACCGCGATCACGTAGGCGCGGCTGGGCCGCCGCAGAGGCTCTTCCTGCATGCCGACGTAGCGGCTCGGCGCCTGCGGCTTGCCGAACAGGCCCCAGGGGCGCCAGACCAGCACCACGGCCATGACCAGGAAGTCGACCACCAGCGTGAGCTTCGAGAACGAGACCGGGATGCCGAACACGTCGACCACGCCGAGCCAGATGCAGATCGCCTTGATCTCGGCGATCAGCAGCGCGGCGGCGTAGGCGCCGGGGATCGAGCCCATGCCGCCGACCACCACCACCACGAAAGCCGCGCCGATGGTGTTGAGGTCCATCTCGAGCGTGGCGGGCTCGCGCGGCAGCTGCAGCGCGCCGCCCAGGCCCGCGAGCAGCGCGCCGAGCGCGAACACCGCGGTGAATAGCCAGGCCTGGTTGACGCCCAGCGCGCTGACCATCTCGCGGTCTTGCGTGGCGGCGCGCACCAGGGTGCCGAAGCGGGTGCGGGTCAGCAGCAGCCAGACCAGGCCGAGCACCACCGGACCGACCACGATCAGGAACAGGTCGTAGGAAGGAAACTGCCGCCCGAGGATCATGACCGAGCCGGCGAGGCCCGGCGCGCGCGGCCCCAGCAGCTCGTCGGGGCCCCAGAGCCACAGCACCGCGTCCTTGATGACCAGCACGAGCGCGAAGGTGGCCAGCAGTTGAAAGAGCTCGGGCGCCTTGTAGATGCGCCGCAGCAGCACCACCTCGATCAGCGCACCCAGCACGCCGACCGCGAGTGCCGCCATCACCAGCGCCGGCCAGAAGCCGAAGCCGGTGCCCAGCCGGTCGACCAGCGTGTAGGCGACGTAGATGCCGACCATGAAGAACGAGCCATGGGCGAAGTTCACGATGCGCGTGACGCCGAAGATCAGCGACAGCCCGGCCGCCACGAGGAACAGCGAGGACGCGCTCGCCAGCCCGTTGAGCAGCTGGACGATGAAACCTGAAAAGCTCATGACCCGTTCGTTCCTGGCTCAGTCGGCGGCGCGCGACTTCTTGATCTCGGCGGCGCTCGGCTGGTACTTGGCGTCGGAGCCGTCGAGATACACGTAGTCGACCATCACGCCCTTGCCGCCCTCGTTCTTGGTGCGGCCCACGAAGGCGCCCATGGTCGACTGGTTGTCCTCGGGGCGGTAGGTGATCTTGCCGAAGGGCGTGTCGACCTGCAGGCCCTTGAAGGCCGCGACCACCTTCTCGGTGTCGGTGCTCTTGGCCTTCGCGATGCCCGCCGCGGCCGACTTGATCATGCTGTAGCCGACCACCGAGCCCAGGCGCGGGTAGTCCTTGAACTTGGCCTGGTAGGCCTGCTCGAATTTCTTGTGATCGGCGGTCGTGATGCCGTACCACGGGTAGCCGGTGACGATCCAGCCGTTGGGCGCCTCGTCCTTGAGCGGGTCCATGTATTCGGGCTCGCCGGTGAGCACGCTCACCACCTCGCGGTCCTTGAACAGACCGCGGGTGTTGCCCTCGCGCACGAACTTCGACAGGTCGGCACCAAAGAGCACGTTGAAGATCGCGTCGGGCTTGGCATCGGACAGCGCCTGCACCACGCTGCCGGCGTCGACCTTGCCGAGCGGCGTGGCCTGCTCGGCGACGAACTCGACATCGGGCTGGGCTGCCTTCAGCAGCGTCTTGAAGGCCGCCACGGCCGACTGGCCGTATTCGTAGTTGGGGTACACCACCGCCCAGCGCTTCTTCTTGAGCTTGGCCGCCTCGGGCACCAGCATCGCGGCCTGCATGTAGGTGCCGGGACGCAGGCGCACCGTGTAGGCGTTGCCGCCCTGCCAGGTGAGCTTGTCGGTCAGCGGCTCGCCGGCCAGGAAGAAGAACTTCTTCTGCTTGGCGAAGTCGGCCACCGCCATGCCGGTGTTCGACAGGAACGTGCCGGCCAGGATGTCGACCTTCTCGCGCGAGACCAGTTCTTCGGCCACGCGCACCGCGTCGCCCGGGTTGGCGTTGTCGTCGCGGCTGATCAGTTCGATCTTCTTGCCGTTGACGCCGCCGGCCGCATTGATCTCGTCGACCGCCAGCTCCATCCCCTTCTTGTAGGGCTCGAGGAAGGCGGGCTGCGCCTTGTAGCTGTTGATCTCGCCGATCTTGATGACGCCCTGCGCATGCGCCGGAGCGAGTGCGGTGGCGAGCGTGGCGACGGCGGCCGCGGTGAAGGCTAGGCGCATGGGATTCATCGGGAACTCCTTGGGATCGAACAGAAAGAAAATTTTGCGGCAATCAGGCCGGCGCCGGGCCGCCCCAAGGCGGCCTGCGGCCCCCTCGGGGGGCAGCGACACACGAAGTGAGGAGCGTGGGGGTCACATTCATCACCGGAGGCCGTCTTCGCCCTTGATCTCGGACACTTGCAGGCCGCCGATCCGCGGCAGCGGGCGGCCGCTATCGGTGACCGCCACCGCGACCACGATCTCGTTGGCGCGCGGCGCGTCGGACACCCGGGCCTCGATGGCATCGAAATGGCTGCGCACGAAGGCCGCGTCTTTGTGGCCCAGCGGCACGTCGATGGCGGTGCCGAGCGTGCCGCGCTTCTTGCTCGACGGCACCAGCGCGGCGCCCTTCTCGACCGCCACCCGCAGCGGCGCGCCGAGCTTCGGATGGAGGATGGCCGCGGCGTGCTCGAGCTCGCCCGCCTCGCCGACGATCGCGGCCTTGCCGTAGCTCTGGGCCTGGCCGGGCGCGATGCCGAGCGCGGCCACGGCCTTCTGGCCCAGCAGCGCGCCGAGTTCCTCGCCGATCGCGATCAGCTCGTCGAGCGATTCGCTGTAGCGGCCGGCGTAGGGGTTGTCGATCACGGCGATGGCGACCGCGCGGCGCGTCGGCGGGTCGATCGCCTGGCCCATTTCCTTGCGGGTTTCGTCGACCTGGACGACGAGCTTGCGGATATTTGCACTCATGGTTGGTTCCTTGTCTCTGTCGGGTTCAGCGGAGGCCGTCCCACTTGGAAATGTTCTCGGCCCGCAGGCCGCCGACGCGATCATGCACGCGGTAGCCGGTGCTCATGGCGAGGATGAAGACGATCTCGTCGGCCGCCGGCGCGCCCGGCACGCGGACCTCGATGGCATCGAACTGGCCCCGCACGTAGCTGGCGTTGATGTTGGTCAGCGGCACGTCGAGCGCGGCGCCGGGCGGGCCGACCTTCTTGGTCGACGGCACGATCGACAGCGCATTGCCGGGCTGGCCGGTCTTCTCTTCGGCCTGGCCCTTGCGGTAGGCCTCGCGGTCGCCTTTCCAGCCGAGCAGCTCGCGCATCGCATAGCCGCCGGGCACGTGCCACAGCGCGCCGTGCTCGAGCTCGCCGGCGGCGCCGACGATGGCGCCCTTGCCGTAGGTGGCGATCTGCTCGACCGGCACGTCCATGGCGGCGCGCAGGCGGTGCGCCATGTCGACGCCGACCGGATCGAGCAGCGCCATCATCGGCAGGATGTCGGGCTCGTAGCGGCCCGCGAAGGGATTGGTCAGCACCGCGCCGATGGCGCCCCGCACCAGCGGCGTCGCGGCACGCGGTCCGAACTCGTGGTGGATGTGCTCGACATGGGTAAAGACGCGGCGGATATCGATCATGAAAAGGTGTCCTGCTTTTCGTTAAGCAAATACTGAACCAACTGCATCGGCAGCGATGCTGCCCTCGCTCTGCGGCAGCAGCTCCGCAAACCCGGAGCTTAAGGGCTGGACGACCCGCCACTGCCCCTGGCAGACCAGCACCACGGAGGCCACGAGCCCGAGGCGCTGCAGCGCCTCGGCGCGCTCGACGCCCGCATCCAGTGCACGATGCACTTTCGAGGGCGCCAGCGTGCCGACGTCGACCGTCACCGGGATGTCGCCGAGGTCGCTGTCGTCCTTGCATTCGTTCGCCGGCCGGCGCTGGATGCCGGCATCGGCTACATCGACCGCATTGGCGATCACGGTGGCCGCGGCGTCGGCCTGGGCCGCGGTGGCGGCCAGCACCGTCACGCTGTCGGCGATGCCGAGCGAGAAGCTGCGGCCGCGCCAGCCGCTGGTGGCGACGCCGCGCACCGGATCTTCTGCGCGCAGTTCGAACTGGCCGTCGGTGGTGATGAGGCCCGGCGCGCGCAGGTCGAAGCGGGCGAGGTCGGCGAACAGGCCGATGCGCGCGCTCTGGCCGGGCGCCAGGTGCAGGGCGATGTCGCCGCCGTTGTTGATCCAGGCGCGCTCGATGCCCGGCCGGTGGTAGCAGGGGATCAGCTCCTGCGCCACCGCACCGGCGACCGCGGCCATCGGCGTGATGAAGCCGGCGCGAAACGGCGCGCAAGCCTCCCACATGCGGCGCGCGACCGGGCCGCGCAGCGGACAGTCGCCGTCGGCCACCGGCTGGCGCAGCAGGGGCAGCTCGGCCACCAGCTCGTCGAGCAGCACGGCGAAACGCCGCCACACATGCTCGTGCGCCACCGCGACCTCGACCGCATCGCCGTGGGCTTCGGCGATGAGGTCGATCGGGCCATGGTTCAGATGCCAGCGGCCACCGTCCAGCGCAGTGCGTTGTGCAGGCATGAAATTCAACCCAGCATCGGCGGCTGGCCGAGCGGCCAGGGATTGGCCGCATCCATGCGCAGCCACCGGCGCGCCAGCGGGGCGCCGTCGTCCTGCCAGGCACCGCGGGCCAGCGCCTGTTCGAGCGAGAACACATGCTCCATGTGGCCGCCCAGCGCGGCGTAGTCGTCGCGCCGCATGCTGAACTCGATCGGCGCGACGATCGCCGGAGTCGGCACGGTGCCGAAGCTGTTGTCGGGCATCCGCAGCACGTCGGCCATCACCGTGATGCCGCCGCCCGGCCACACGTAGGCCGGCGCGCCGCCGCAGGTCACGTTGACCAGTGCCCGCTTGATGGCCCGCGTGAGCAGCACCGGGTTCTCGGTCACGCCGGCGCGCAGGGACCCGCCGGCGCCGCCGAGGAACAGCACCGTGCACAGCGAGGGTTCGCAGTTCTCGCCGATGCGCTCGACGATGCGGCGCACCTCGGCCGGCATCGGCTGCTCGACCGGCTGCAACTGCTCGTCGAGCACATACCACTGCGCGTGCTCGCCGGTGGTGGACGTCATCAGCAGGCGCAGGCCCGGCCGGGCCACGCCCTCCTCCCAGCCCTCGATGATCGACAGCGGATCGTCGATGTCGGTGCCGCCCCAGCCATTGCCCGGATTCGCGACCTGGAAATAGCGCCCCGGCGTCGACTTGCGCCCGCGCATCTGGATGCCCGACGGCGCCATGTCGAGGCAGCGCCCGGCCTGGTGCTCGGTCAGCACGCCCGTGATGTGGTCGTCGACCACCACCACCTCGTCGGCGTGGCCGAACAGCTGGCGCGCGAAGATGCCGACCGCCGCCGAACCGCAGCCCACGCGCATGCGCTGCTCCTCGACGCCATTGACGATCGGCGCGCGGCCGGCCTGGATCACCATGCTGGCGCCGCCGTCGATCACGCATTCGACCGCCTTCTTGTTGCCCAGCAGCTGCATCAGCTCGCAGGTCATGCGGCCTTCCTTCTTGCTGCCGCCCGTGAGGTGGTGCACGCCGCCCAGCGACAGCATCTGCGAGCCGTATTCGGCCGTGGTGACGTGGCCGACCACCTCGCCCTTGTAGCGGACGTTGGCCTGCTCGGCGCCGAGGAAGCGGTCGGTGTCGATCTTCACCTTGAAGCTGCAATAGCTGAAGATGCCTTCGGTGACGACCGTCACCATGTCGACCCCCTGCGCCTTCGAGGCGACGATGAACGGCGCCGGCTTGTAGTCGGGATAGGTGGTGGAGGAGCCCACGCCGGTCACGAAGACCTCGTCGGCATGCAGGAGATCGCCGTCCCAGTCGGCATCGGCCGCCGGCGCTTCGGCGTGCTCGGCCCCCTCGACCTCGTTGCCGATGCGCGCAAAAGGCACCAGCGCCGGCGATTCGCTCGCCAGCTCGCGCCGCAGCAGCACCACCGGGTCGACCCGCACCAGCACGCCGGCGCGGTTGGCGTAGCGGTCGCAGGCGCCGGTGCGGCCGTCGGAGATCTGGCACAGCACCGGGCAGGCGTTGCACTCGACCTTGCTGGTGCTCATGCGCTCGTTGCGCAGCGGCGCGCGGCCCAGGGCTTCGGGCACCACCGGCATGTCCATGCCGGGCAATCCATCTGTCTTGGTGTGTTCGGTCATCGCGGGGGTCTCGTGGCAGTCTGGGGAGGGAAGGCGAGCGGAGGTGCAACATCTGTGCCGGCCGCCCGCTGGCACCTTCTCTTGTGCTGGAACTGACGTTTGTGTAGCATTCCCTACACTTTCATGTGGTGAACGCTACATTTATTGATCCAATGTAGCAAACGGGCCCGATGCTTGCATTGGGGTTTTCGCGGGCATCGCCGACAATTGGTGCATCCCTTGTTCGTTCATAACCATTCCTGACCCTTATGAGTGCATTCAGCGAAGAACGCGTGCTCAGCGTCCACCACTGGACCGACCGGCTGTTCACCTTCACCACCACCCGCGATCCGGCCCTGCGTTTCTCCAACGGCCACTTCACGATGATCGGCCTGAAGGTCAACAACAAGCCGCTGCTGCGGGCCTACAGCATCGTCAGCCCGAACTACGAGGAGCACCTGGAGTTCCTCAGCATCAAGGTGGAAGAAGGCCCGCTGACCTCCCGGCTGCAGCACATCCAGGTCGGCGACACGGTCATCGTGGGCCGCAAGCCCACCGGCACCCTGCTGATCGACTACACGCTGCCGGGCAAGCGGCTCTACCTGTTCGGCACCGGCACCGGCCTGGCGCCGTTCATGAGCATCATCCGCGACCCCGAGACCTACGAGAAGTACGAGCAGGTCGTCCTGGTGCACGGCGTGCGCCAGGTCGACGAGCTGGCCTACCACGACCTAGTCACCGACCATCTGCCCAAGCACGAGATCCTCGGCGAGATGATCGAGAAGCAGCTTCTCTACTACCCGACCGTGACGCGCGAGGAGTTCCGCAACATGGGCCGGATCACCGAGCTGATCGAAAGCAACAAGCTCACCGACGACCTCGGCCTGCCGGCGCTCAATGCCGCCGAAGACCGCGTCATGCTGTGCGGCAGCCCGGGCCTGCTGGTCGACCTCAAGCACATCCTCGAGGCCCGCGGCTTCAAGGAAGGCAACACCTCGACGCCGGGCGACTACGTGGTCGAGCGCGCCTTCGCCGAAAAGTAGAGCGAAGCCGCAGATGCCCGAGGCCAAGGCAGCCGCGCGCAAGAGCGCGCCCAAGCCCGCGACGCGCCGCACCGGCGTGCGCGAGGCCGCGGCGCAAGCCACCCGCGAGAGCATCCTGCGCGCGGCCACCAAGGTGTTCGCGAAGTACGGCTACGACGGCGGCAGCGTCGAGAAGATCTCGAAGGCCGCCAAGTCGTACGACCGCATGATCTACTACTACTTCGGCAGCAAGGAAGGCCTGTTCATCGCGGTGCTCGAAGGCATCTACCGGCGCATGGACGATGCCGAGGCCGCGATCGACCTCGATGCCTCGCGGCCGGTGGAGTCGCTCACGGCGGTGATCCGGTTCGTGCTCGGCTACTACCGCAGGAACCCCGAGTTCGTCACGCTGCTGAACACCGAAAACCTGCACAAGGGCCGGCACATCGCCAAGTCGCTGCGGGCGCGCGAGTACTCGTCGCGGGCCATCTCGATCATCAGCGAGATCGTCGCCGCGGGCGTCCAGCAGGGCCTGTTCCGCGACGACGTGGCACCGCGCGACCTGTACCTGCTGATCGCCTCGACCGGCTATTTCTACACGTCGAACCGGCACACGCTGACCGCGTTCCTCGGCGAGCCCCTGGAGACGCCGGAGGCGGTCGCGCATTGGGAAGACTTCGTGATCGAGACCGTGCTGCGCACCGTCGATGCCGGAGCTTCCGAGGAAGAATCCACTCACGAGGAAAAGAAATGGCAGAAGTCGCAACCGGCGCCAAGTCGGGCAAGGTCGTCATCCGGAACATAGGCCTGCTGCTGTCGGGCGACATCGACAAGCCCATCCTGGATGCCGACACCATCGTCGTCGTCGACGGGCTGATCGTCGCGGTCGGCAAGGAAAAAGACTGCGACCTCGAAGGCGCGAAGACCGTCATCGACTGCAAGAAGACCTGCGTCGCGCCGGGCCTGATCGACAGCCACGTGCATCCGGTCGCGGGCGACTGGACGCCGCGCCAGAGCCAGCTCAACTGGATCGAATCGAGCCTGAACGGCGGCGTCACCACCATGATTTCCGCCGGCGAGGTGCACTACCCCGGGCGCCCCAAGGACATCGTCGGCCTGAAGGCGCTGGCGATCACCGCGCAGCGCGCCTTCGATGCCTTCCGCCCGGCTGGCGTGAAGGTGCTGGCCGGTGCGCCGGTCATCGAGAAGGGCATGGTCGAGAGCGACTTCAAGGAACTGGCCGAAGCCGGCGTCGGCCTGCTCGGCGAGGTCGGCCTGGGCTCGGTCAAGGCCGGCTATGAAGCCAAGGAGATGGTCGCCTGGGCGCGCAAGTACGGCATCCAGAGCACGATCCACACCGGCGGGCCATCGGTGCCCGGCTCGGGCTACATCGACAAGGACACGGTGCTGGAGGCCGACGCCGACATCATCGGCCACATCAACGGCGGCCACACCTCGCTGCCGGAGGCGCATGTGTGCGAGTTGTGCGAGAAGAGCACGCGTGGCATCGAGATCGTGCACAACGGCAACGAGCGCACCGCGATCGCGGCGGCGCGGGCGGCCATCGAACTCAAATGCCCGCACCGCGTGATCCTGGGCACCGACGGCCCGGCCGGCTCCGGCGTGCAGCCGCTGGGCATCCTGCGGATGGTCTCTCTGATTTCCTCGTTCGCCAACATCCCGGCCGAGCTGGTGTTCTGCTTCGCCACCGGCAACACGGCGCGCCTGCGCCGTCTCAACTGCGGGCTGATCGAGGTCGGCCGCGACGCCGACTTCGTCTTCATGGACCGGGCCCAGCACTCCTCGGGCAAGACCCTGCTGGAGAGCGTGCAGCTCGGCGACATCCCGGGCGTCGGGATGGTCATGATCGACGGCATCGTGCGCTGCGGACGCAGCCGCAACACGCCGCCGGCGACGGAGATTGCCGTGGTGGTGTCGGGGGGGCACTGAGCCGCGCCAACGGGTCACGCGCGTGCGGCCTGAAACGCCGCTTGCACGGCGCGCACGAGGGACGGATGCAGCACACCCAGTTTGGGAATCTGCCCGTGGGGAGCGGAAGGCGGCACCGAGAACCACTCGGTGCTATAGGGCAGATCCAGTGCCTGCTTGAGGTCGAACTTGGTGTCGTAGCTCAACCCCGCCGCTGCGTAGGCCGCCGGATTGCGCTCATGCAGGATGGAGAACTCGCCCCGGTGCAGCGTCGTCGTACGCTGGCTGGTCCCGTAGGCCACCCTGACCGCGAACTGCGGATCATCGTCGTCGAAAACAGCCAGAATCAGTGCCGGGCGGGGTTTCGGTCGAGGATGAATGTCGTCGGGGAAGTGGCACCAGACGATTTCGCCAGCGGTGGGCTCGCTCCACCACTGGTGGCTCATGTCGTTTCCACGTCGACCAAGCTCGAACGTATCGACCGTTTGCCGCCCTGCGGCGCCCGCTTCTTGATCTGGCGCATCTGGGCTGCCGTCAACGGACCGTCGTCGGCCTCGTACTGTGGCAGGACCCGCACGGCCATCTCGTGCAGCGCGCGGTGAATCGCCTGCGTCTCGTCGACGCCAAGGAATTCCGCCAGCCGCTTGGCGGTTTCGCGGGTCACGCCCGTGGCGCTGTCGACAGGTCGGTAGCGAAAGGCGATCTGGTTCACAGTGGCGCGGGCCGGCATGGAATGGCTCCTGAAAAGATATCTCAAAGATATCCAATTTCTCGCCCAAGGTCAACCCGCCGTCGCCCCGTTGACCGTCATGCTCGGATTGAGACCCTGAACCGCTTTCGGCCATCGCTCAACCCGCCTTGGTCGCTCCCTTGAACACCAGGAAACGCGCCGTCAGGAAGTTGACCGCCAGCCCGGCGCAGCTGCCGAACGCCACGCCGAGCGCGGGGGCCAGCGGCCCGCCCAGCCAGTGCAAGGTCAGCACGTACGCCCCGTAGTTGACCAGCGCGCCCCCCATCATCGTCAGCAGGTAGCGCAGGTACTCGCGCCCGATCGACGCGCCCGAATGCCTCCCGGCGAAGGTGAAGCGCCGGTTCAGCGCCCAGGTGACGGTGGCGGCAGCGAGGAACGACAGCACGCGCCCGCCATACCAGCCGAACGCCGGCGCCACCACGTAGAGCACGCCGAGGTCGACGACGAAGCCGATCGCGCCGACGATCGCGAACGACAGGAACTCCCGCCCGAGCTTCATGGCCGGCCGGCGGCGGAGCGGACGCCGGGAATCCCCAGGTAGCACAGCCGCTTGGCCTCGCGCCGGCCGATGGTCACGGTGTGCAGCACCACGCCGCAGACGAAGGACAACATCGCCATCAGCATCATCCCGGTGACCAGCACCGCGGTCGGCTGCCGCGGCACCAGCCCGGTGTTCAGGTAGGTGGACACCAGCGGCTCGGCGAGGATCAGCGACAGCAGCACCAGCAGGCCCGCGGCACTGGAGAAGAACTGCAGCGGCCGCTCGCTCACGAACAGCTTGCAGATGGTCTTGAGGATGCGCCAGCCGTCGCGGTAGGTCGACAGCTTGCTTTCGGAGCCTTCGGGCCGCGAGCGGTAGGGCATCGGGACCTCGGCGAAGGGCATCCGCAATTCGAGCGCATGGACTGTCAATTCGGTTTCGATCTCGAAGCCCCTGGACAATGCCGGGAAGGACTTGGCGTAGCGCCTCGAGAAGACGCGATAGCCCGACAGCATGTCGGTCATCCGGCCGTCGAAGAGGCTCGCCACCGCGCCGGTCAGCAAGGCGTTGCCGAAGCGGTGGCCGCGCCGGTAGGTCTGCATGTCGGCGCCGTCGTCGACCCGCGAGCCGACCACCATGTCGAGGTTGCCTTCGACCATCAGTTCGATCAGCTGCCGCACCTCGCCGACGTCGTAGGTGGCGTCGCCGTCGACCATCACGTAGACGTCGGCCTCGACGTCCGCGAACATCCGCCGCGCCACGTTGCCCTTGCCGCGCAGCGGGACGTGCGTCACGCGCGCGCCGGCGGCCCGGGCCACGGCCGCGGTGTCGTCGGTCGAGTTGTTGTCGAAGACATGGATCTCGGCCTCGGGCAGGGACGCCTGAAACTCGCTCACCACCTGCGCGATGGCCAGCGCCTCGTTGAAGCACGGGATCACGGCGGCGATGCGCAGGGGGCGCGAGTCGAAACGTTCAGTCATTCTTGGCAGGCAGGATGCGGTAGGCCTTGGCACCGGCTTTTTCGTACATCAAGGCGAAATGGTCAAGGAAGCCGGGCTGGGCGGCGAGCATCGGCGCGGCGCTGGCGCCGACCGCGATCGCCTCGAAGCCGAGACCCCGCAGTTTGCGCGCGAATTCGGCCGGCGGCAGCACGATGAAGTCGGCATAGCGCCAGGGCCCGATCGCATCGCCCCAGACCGGGGCCGGCCCATAGTAGATCGCTTCGCTGAGCGCGATCTGGTAGACCCGCCCGGTCGCGTGTTCGCGCAGGTAGTTCATGACCGCATAGCCGGGCACGTGGGCGTCGAGGAAGGCGGCGCGCTCGGCCGGCGTGGTCGCGATCGCCGCCACGCTCCGCCGCGTCATGTAGAACGAGCCGCCGACGCCCACCAACAGCAGCAGCACGCCGAGCCAGCGGCCGGCGCGGTCGAGCAGGCCGCGCGCGTTCCACGCCGGCAGCGCGCGGCGCAGCCCGTCGGCCAGGCGGGCCAGCAATGCCTGCCAGCCGACCACCGACACCAGCGCGATCAGCGGCACCGAGGCGGCCAGGTAGCGCGGATAGCGCGAGGTCAGGGCCCAGACGCCCAGCGAGTAGAGGCTGAACACGGCCGCCGCGCGCACCGCCGGCGAGCGCTTCCATGCCAGCGCGAACGGCACGAACAGCACGCCCCACAGGAAGCCGTTCGGCCACGCGGCATGGGCGCGCACGTCGTCGAACTGGTTCTTGTAGTCGGCCGCGTTCCAGTTGGTGAAGCCGAACAGGCGCGCGCCGATCGGATTGAACGGGTCGCCCGTCATGACCGCGTTGCGCGCATACCAGTAGATGCAGGGGACCAGGAAGCACACCAGCGCCAGGGCCCAGACCTTGAGCCGGCGCTCGCGCCGGACCACGAACACGGCCACCAGCGGCAGCACCGTCAGGGCCTGGTACTTGGAGCCCGCCGCGACGCCGAGGAAGAAGGCGGCCAGTGCCAGCCAGCGCGCCCCGCGCGCCGGATCGTCGGACTCGCGCCACCACCACAGGGCGGTGCAGGCGGCGAGCACGAAGAGGGCGACGCCGATGTCGATCAGCGCGCTTTCGTAGTCGCCGATGCCGAGCCAGATCGCGGCCGCGACCAGCCCGGTCAGCCGGCTCGCATGCTGCGCACCCAGCCGGTAGACCATCGCCACCGACAGCCAGCCCGCGAGGGCGCTCAGCAGGTGCGGCAGGACGTCGTCGCCGACCGCCAGCGCGCCGGCATGGATCAGGTTGTAGTTGTACGGAAACCAGGGATAGCGCAGCCACTCATGGACGCCGAGCCGCCCGCTCTGCAGCACTTCGCGCGCATAGGGCAGGTGGTACATCAGCTCGTCGAACGCGGCCGGCGGCGCCAGCGGTTCGACCAGGGCCGGCAGCGCCGTCAGCACGAAGGCCACCAGCGCCAGCTTTTCGACGAAGCCGAAGGGCTCTGACGGCAGCCGCGGGCCGCGTTCGCGCCGCCAGGCCGGCCACTGCAGCACGGCCGCCAGCAGGCCGAGCGCCACCGTGCCGATGACGGCGCCGCGGCCGAACAGCCCGGCGATCGCGATCGCCTGGAAGACGCAGACATGGAGCCCGAGCCCGGCCGCGGCCGCCATCGCGGCTTCGAGCGCGGCGTCGCGCCGTCCCGGCGGGCCGATGCGCGCCAGCAGCGCCCGCCCGAACCCCCAGCAGGCGACCGCGAAGACCGCCATCGCCGCGTAGTGGGCGGCCCCGAACATCAGCTTTTGAATAGGAACTCCCGCTGGCCGGCGGTGCTCGCGACGGCGCTTCGTGTCACAGGTTCGGCGCCAGCAGGCGTTCGAGTTCGGCCTCGCTCTGGTGGCGGCGCGCTGCCTGGTCCTGCAGTTGGTCGTGGCCGATCTTGCCGACGTTGAAGTAGGTCGAGTCGGGGTGGCTCAGGTAGAAGCCGCTGACGCTGGCGGCCGGCATCATCGCGAGGCTTTCGGTCACGCTCATGCCGATCTCGGCGCAGTTCAGCAGGTCGAACATCGGGCCCTTGACGCTGTGGTCGGGGCAGGCCGGGTAGCCGGGCGCGGGCCGGATGCCGCGGTACTTCTCGTCGATCATGTCGGCGTTGCTGAGCGTCTCGTCGGGCGCGTAGCCCCACAGGTCGGTCCGCACGCGGTGGTGCATCGCCTCGGCGAAGGCCTCGGCCAGCCGGTCGGCCAGCGACTTCAGCATGATCGCCGAGTAGTCGTCGAGGTCGTCGATGAAGTACTTCTCTTTCTTCTCGATGCCGATGCCCGCGGTGACCGCGAACATGCCCACGTAGTCCTTGAGCCCGCTCTCGCGCGGCGCCACGAAGTCCGCCAGGCAGCGGCTCGGCCGGGTCACGCCGTCGATCACCTGCTTCTCGGCCTGCTGGCGCATGCCCCACCAGGTGAGCGCGGCCTCGCTGCGCGACTCGTCGGTGTAGAGCACGATGTCGTCGTCGCGCTCGGTGTTGGCGGGCCAGAAGCCGATCACGCCGCTGGCCGTGAGCCAGCGGCCTTCGATCAGGCGCTTGAGCATGCGCTGGCCGTCGGAGTAGACCCGCACCGCCTCGGTGCCGACCACCTCGTCCTTGAGGATGGCCGGAAACGGCCCCGCCAGATCCCAGGTCTGGAAGAAGGGCCCCCAGTCGATGTACTTGGCGAGTTCGGTCAGGTCGAAGTTCTTGAACACGCGCCGTCCGATGAACTTCGGCACCGGCGGCACATAGCCAGCCCAGTCGACCGGCGTCTTGTTGGCCCGCGCCTTGGCCAGCGGCCACAGCGTCACCTGCTTCTTGTTGGCGTGCTGGTGGCGCACCTTGTCGTAGTCGGCATTGAGTTCGTCGATGTAGCTCGCCGCCTGGTCCGACAGCAGCGACTGCGCCACGCTCACGCTGCGCGAGGCATCGGGCACGTAGACCACCGGGCCTTCGTAGTGCGGCGCGATCTTCACGGCCGTATGGACCCGGCTGGTGGTGGCGCCGCCGATCATGAGCGGAATCTTCTTGATGCGGAAGTGCTCGTCCTTCTGCATCTCGCCGGCCACGTACTGCATCTCCTCGAGGCTCGGCGTGATCAGGCCCGAGAGCCCGACGATGTCGGCGCCCTCGACCTTGGCGCGCGCCAGGATCTCGTGGCAGGGCACCATCACGCCCATGTTCACGACCTCGAAGTTGTTGCACTGGAGCACGACCGTGACGATGTTCTTGCCGATGTCGTGGACGTCGCCCTTGACCGTCGCGATGACGATCTTGCCCTTGGTGCGGACATCGCGGCCGGCGGCCTCGTCCTGGCGTTTTTCTTCCTCGATGTAGGGAATGAGGTGCGCCACCGCGGACTTCATCACGCGGGCCGACTTCACCACCTGCGGCAGGAACATCTTGCCCTGGCCGAACAGGTCGCCGACGATGTTCATGCCGGCCATCAGCGGGCCTTCGATCACGTGCAGCGGACGCCCGCCGGTGGCCAGGATCTGCTGGTAGGCCTCTTCCGTGTCTTCCACGATGAAGTCGGTGATGCCGTGCACCATCGCATGCGACAGCCGCTGGTTCACGTGCACTGGGTGCTCGGCCGTGCCGCGCCATTCGAGCTTCTTGCTCTCGTCCTTGGCACCGCTCTTGGCGGTCTCGGCGACTTCCACCAGGCGCTCGCCGGCATCGGGGCGGCGGTTCAGCACCACGTCTTCCACGCGCTCGCGCAGTTCGGGCTCGAGGTCGTCGTAGACGCCGACCATGCCGGCGTTGACGATGCCCATGTCCATGCCGGCCTTGATCGCGTGGTACAGGAAGACGGTGTGGATCGCCTCGCGCACCGGGTCGTTGCCGCGGAAGCTGAAGCTGACGTTCGACACGCCGCCCGACACCTTGGCGCCGGGCAGGTTCTGCTTGATCCAGCGCACCGCGTTGATGAAGTCGACAGCGTAGTTGTTGTGCTCCTCGATGCCGGTGGCGATCGCGAAGATGTTCGGGTCGAAGATGATGTCCTCGGGCGGGAAGCCGATCTCGTCGACCAGGATGCGGTAGGCGCGCTCGCAGATCTCGATCTTGCGTTCGTAGGTGTCGGCCTGGCCCTTCTCGTCGAAGGCCATCACGACCGCTGCCGCGCCGTAGCGGCGCAGCAGCCGGGCCTGATGGCGGAACTGGTCCTCGCCCTCTTTCATGCTGATCGAGTTGACGATGCCCTTGCCCTGGATGCAGCGCAGGCCGGCCTCGATCACGTCCCACTTCGAGCTGTCGACCATGATCGGCACCCGCGCGATGTCGGGCTCGCTGGCGATCAGGTTCAGGAAGCGCACCATCGCG
Organism: Variovorax sp. J31P179; assembly: GCF_030316985.1. Taxonomy (NCBI): domain Bacteria; kingdom Pseudomonadati; phylum Pseudomonadota; class Betaproteobacteria; order Burkholderiales; family Comamonadaceae; genus Variovorax; species Variovorax sp. J31P179. Next base: position 311,450 of record NZ_JASZYL010000007.1, read on the forward strand.
GCCTTGCTGTCGAGCATGGCCTCGTCCATGTTGATGTCGATCACCTGGGCGCCGTTCTCGACCTGCTGGCGCGCCACCGCCAGCGCTTCCTCGAACTGGCCGTTCAGGATCATGCGGGCGAAGGCCTTCGAGCCGGTGACGTTGGTGCGCTCGCCGATGTTGACGAACAGCGCGCCATCGCCGATCTGCACCGGCTCGAGGCCGGACAGCTTCATCGGGGGCGGGGTCTGGGACGCGGAAGAATCGATTGGCATGGGCTCACCTGTGGAAACGGGGTCAGGCGAGCGTCGTTGCACTCCAGTGCCTGGAAGCCCAAGCCTGACGCGGCCGGCCAGACGGCCGGCGGCGCTGCAACGCTCCTTGGGAGCCGCGGATTTTACGCTGGCTGCGCGGCGCCGGCGGCCGATGCCGGCAAGCCGAAGACGGCGTCGAAGGCCCAGTTGAAGACGAAGGTATAGACCAGGAAGAAAACCACCAGGCCGAGGTCCATCACCAGGGCGTCCCAGAGACTGACGCCGAGCCACCAGGCGAACACCGGCACCAGGAAGGCGATCAGGCCGCCTTCGAAGCCGATCGCGTGGGCGATCCGGCGGCGCAGGCTGCGGCCGCGCACCGCCTGGCCGGACTCCCAGCGCTCGAACAGGGCGTTGAACGAGAGGTTCCAGAGCACGGCGATGACCGAGGCGATCACCGCCAGCACGCCCGAATGGCCCAGTCCCTGGCCGGACATCAGCGCCAGGCCCGCGCTGGCCGCGACGATGGCGATGCCCTCGTAGAGGCTGATATAGACGACGCGGCGCTTGAGCCCTTGCATGAAATCGATCCTGTGTTGGTTGGCGTTGAGCTGGACTTTATGTTGGTTTACCTGATATAAAAAGTCATCTTCTTTCAGGTTCATTGATAGATCGGGGCGGCCGTGGGTTTTTCCAGCGACAGCGTGGCGGTGTTTCTCGCGGTGGTCGATCACGGCTCCTTCTCGGCGGCGGCGCGAGCGCTGGGCCGGGTGCCCTCGGCGGTCAGCATGGCGATCGCCAGTCTCGAAGCCGAGCTCGACCTCAGCCTGTTCGACCGCAGCGGTCGCGAGCCGCAGCCGACCGCGGCCGCGCGATCGCTGGAGCCGCAGGCGCGCCTGCTGGCGGCGCAACTCAAGCAGCTTCAGGTCCAGGCGCTGGCGCTGACCCAGGGGCTGGAGAACCGGCTGACGCTGGCCATAGCGCCCGAGTTGCTGGCCGCGCCCTGGAGCGGGCCGCTGGCCGCTCTGGCGGCCGAATACCCGCTGCTGGAGGTCGAGGTGCTGGCGGCGCCGCAGGCCGATGCGCTGGCGCTGCTACACAGCGGCAGGGCGCAGCTGGCCCTGGTGTTCGAGCGCCCCAGCCTCGACGGCCGCGAGGGTTTCCAGGAAGTGGCCAACGACACCATGGTGGCCGTGATGGCGCCCGACCATCCGGTGCTGGCCGCGGCTGGGGGACGGTTGCGAGAAGAACACCTGACGACCACGCGGCAGATCGTGGTCGCCGGACGCGACCTCGCCACCAGCGACCCGCGTTTCGTCTTCGCGCGCCATGTCTGGCGCACCGACAACGCGCTGGCCGCGCTGAGCCTGATCACCGCCGGCCTGGGCTGGGGCTGGCTGCCGCGCAACTTCGCGCGGCCGCACGTGGCGGCCGGCGCGCTGGTCGAGATTCCGTTCGAGAACCTGTCGAACGGGCTCGACCTGTGGGTCGATGTCGTGTGGTCGCGCGAGCGGCCGCTGGGCCTCGGGGCCCAGCGCTTCGTGGCGCTCATCGCCCGCAAGAAGGACTGAAGAAAGCGCCGGCTAGCGGTCGCGGCCTCCGCCGCCTCCACCATGGCCGCCGCCGTGGCCACCTCCGTGGCCGCCACCGCCGCCTCCGTGGCCCCCGCCATGGCCATTGCGACCGCCATCCCCGCCACCGCCATGGTCGCCACCGCGGCCGCCTCCATGGCCGTGGTCACCCCCGCCCTGCCCCGGCGGCCGGCCGCCGGTCTGGAAGCCGGGCGGACGCGCACCGGGCGGCGGGCGCCAACCGGGTGCCGGCGGCGGCCGGAAACCGGGTGATGGCGGCGGACCGAAGCCCGGCGCCGACGGCGGACGGAAGCCCGGCGGATGCGGCGCATAGCCCGGCCACGGATTCGGACGCCAGCCCGGCACCGGCGGCGGCGGGGGGCGCCAGCCCGGGCCCGGCGGCGGCGGCGGGCGGCCGCCCCACCAGCGCGGCTGGTTGTACCAGGGGCGATCGCGGTAGTAGTTGGACCAGTAGCTGCCGATCGCGAAGGTCACCAGCGGCACGCCGATGATCGCGCCATAGGTCGCCAGCGGGACGCGCTGCTCCTGGTAGGCGTATTCGAGACTGGCCGCATAGGACCAGCCGCGAAGGCCGTCCGGCAGCACCACGTCGCACCAGCCGTAGCCGGCGGTGCAGCCCATCACCTGCAGCGACTGCCCCGGCCCCAAGGTGGCCACCAGCGGATAGCTGTCGCCGGGACCGGCACGCAGGTTGAGCGGCCCGCGGGTGAATGCCTGCTGGGCCGAGGCGGCCAACGGCACCGCCAGGGCGATGGCGGCCAGGCCGGCCCATCGCATTGCCTTGTTGTTCATGAAGATTTCCTTTGCGGTCCAGGGTAGAAGGGGCTGCAGCCCGATGTCAATCAGCCACGGCCTTCAAACGAGAACGCCGCAGCGCGCGTGTTCGCGCACACGCGGAACGTCTGGAGACTTTCTTCATCCCGGCTTCACATGCGCCGGGCGCGGCGGCCTCAAGCGGCTTCGCTGTAGAAGGCCGCGCGATGCAGGCTGCGGCCGGCGAGCGGTGCCACCGCCTGGCCGATGGCCGCGATGTGCTCCGGCGTGGTGCCGCAGCAGCCGCCGACGATGTTGACCAGTCCCTCGGCCGCGAACTCGTGCAACAGGCGCGAGGTGACGTCGGGGGTCTCGTCGAAGCCGGTCTCGCTCATCGGGTTGGGCAGGCCGGCGTTGGGGTAGCAGCTGATGAAGGTGTCGTCGGCGACGCGTGCCAGCTCCTGGATGTAGGGCCGCATCAACGCCGCGCCCAGCGCGCAGTTCAGGCCGATGGCCAGCGGCCGTGCATGGCGCACGCTGTGCCAGAAGGCGGTCACGGTCTGTCCGCTCAGGATCCGGCCGGAGGCGTCGGTCACGGTGCCGCTGATGATCAGCGGCAGCCGCTCGCCGCTGGCCTCGAAGTACTCGTCGATGGCGAACAGCGCCGCCTTGGCGTTCAGCGTGTCGAAGATGGTCTCGACCAGCAGCACGTCGGAGCCGCCTTCGACCAGGGCCTCGACCTGCTCGTAGTAGGAAGCCCGCAGCTCTTCGAAGCTGACGTTGCGCGCCCCGGGATCGTTGACGTCGGGGCTGATGCTGGCGGTCTTGGGCGTCGGGCCGAGGGCGCCGGCGACGAAGCGAGGCTTGTCGGGGGTGCTGAACTTGTCGCACGCGGCGCGCGCCAGCTTCGCGGACTCGAGGTTCATCTCGCGCGCCAGTTCGGCCATCTTGTAGTCTTCCTGCGCGATCCGGGTGGCGCCGAAGGTGTTGGTTTCGATCAGGTCGGCGCCGGCCGCGAGATAGCCTTCGTGGATGTCGCGGATGACGTCGGGCCGGGTCAGCGAGAGCAGCTCGTTGTTGCCCTTGACGTCGCGCGGGAAGTCCTTGAAGCGCTCGCCGCGGTACTGTGCCTCGGTCAGCTTGAAGCGCTGGATCATGGTGCCCATCGCGCCATCGAGGATGGCGATGCGTTGGGCCAGGATGGCGGGAAGTTGCTGGGCGCGGGTGTAGACGACGGGCTTCATGACCCGATTGTAGAAAGCGCCGCCGCGCCCGCCGCGGCGTCGGGTCTTGTCAGGCCTGCGCGCCGGCGATCTCGGTCAGCGCGCCGAGGAAGCGCGCGTTCTCTTCCGGCGTGCCGATCGACACCCGGATGAAGCTCTCGAAACCGGGCTCCTTCCATGGCTTGACGATGATGCCGCGCGCCAGCAGCGCTTCGTTGACCGGGCCGTTCGGACGCGCCAGGTCGATGAACAGGAAATTGGCCGCCGACGGCGCGACGCGCAGCCCCGGCCAGGCCATCGCACGCAGCGCCTGCGCCATCGCGTCGCGCCGCCGCACCGTTTCGGCCACCGCATGGACCATGTAGGCCTCGTCGCCCCACGCCGCCAACGCGGCCGCCTGCGCCGCCAGGTTGACGTTGAAGGGCGTGCGCACCCGGTCCAGCAGCTGGACCAGCGCGGCATCCGATGCGATGCCGTAGCCGACCCGCAGGCCCGCCAGCCCCCAGGCCTTGGAAAACGTGCGCAGCACGATCCAGGGCCGCTCCTGCGCGCGCAGCGCGGCCAGCGCATCGGGAAAGCCGGGCGCGGTCCGCGCGTATTCGTAGTACGCCTCGTCGAGCACCAGCAGCGTGGCCGGCGGCATGGCGGCGAGCAGCCGGGTGAACTCGCCGGCATCGAACATGCAGCCCACCGGGTTCGACGGGTTCGCCAGCATCACCAGCTTCGGGCCGCGCGCCAGGGCCTCGCACCAGGCGTCGATGTCGAAGCCGAGCGCGGGCGTCAGCGCCAGCGCTTCGACCTGCGCGCCCATCATGCGTGGGTAGATCTCGTGCAGGCCGAAGGCGGGCCGCTGCGTCAGCACCCGGTCGCCGGGCGACAGGAAGGCCTGGCACAGCATCTGGAGGATGTCCTCGGAGCCGTTGCCGATCACCACCTCCTCGGGCCGGGCGCCGCTGCGCTGCGCGATCGCGGCGCGCAGCGCGCTGCAGTTCGCATCTGGATAGGTGCCGACCTGCAGCGCCAGGTCGACCAGCGCGCGCGCCACCGCGGGACTGGCGCCGAAGGGGTTCTCGTTGCTGGCGAGCCGCGCGATCTCGCTGACCCCGTAGCGCGCACGCACCGCCTGCGACGACAGGCCGGCGTTGTAGGCGGGCAGCGCAGGCACCTCGGGGCGTGCGAGTGCGTGGATGGCAGACATGTTCATAGATCGCGCTTCCGCTCGACGAAGTCCAGCACGGCTTCGAGCAGCCGCCGCACGTGCGGCTGGACGCGCTGCGCCACCTCGGGCAGGTAGTCGAAGGGCAAGGCTTCCTGCATGTAGCTGCACTGCGTCATCTCGAGCTGCACCGCATGCACGCCCTGCGCCGGCTGGCCGTGGTGGCGCGTGATGTAGCCCCCCGTGAAGCGGCCGTTGAGCACCGAGCTGAAGCCGTTCGCCTCGCCGGCGATCTGCTTCAGCCGCTGCGCCAGCGCCGGATCGCAGCTCGCGCCGTTGGCGGTGCCGAGGTTCAGGTCGGGCAGCCTGCCCTCGAAGAAGCGCGGCAGCACCGAGCGGATCGAGTGCGCGTCCCAGAGCGCGGCGATGCCGTGCTGCGCCTTGAGGCGCGCCAGTTCGTCCGCGAGCTGGCGGTGGTAGGGCTGCCAGATGGCTTCCCGGCGTTCGGCGACCTCGGCCTCGTCGGGCACATCGCCGGCGGCGTAGATCGGCGTGTCGTCGAAGGTGTCGACCGGGCACAGGCCGGTGACGCTCTGGCCCGGATAGAGGCTGGCGCCATCGGGCGGACGGTTCAGGTCGACCACGTAGCGCGAGTGCGTGGCGACCAGCACCGAGGCGCCGAGTTCGTCCGCGAAGTCATAGAGGCGTTCGAGATGCCAGTCGGTGTCGGGCACCTGGCGGGCCTCGTCGGTGAGGCGCGCCGCGAGCCCGGGCGGCACGTGGGTGCCGACATGCGGCATCGAGATCAGCAGGGGGCGCTTGCCGGCGCGGAAGCGGAACGGCGGCTCGGTGGTGATGAAGCGCATGGGTCTCAATCCTTCAGAAGTTGGCTGCGCGCGGCGACGAAACCGGCCGCGGCATGGTCGTGCAGTGCATGTCGGCCGGCGGCGACGCGCGGCTGGCCGGCCACCCACACCGCATCGATCGCCGACGTGCGGTGGCTCGCGAAGACATGCGCCGAGAGCATGTCGGGCGCGTCGAGCCCTTGCAGTGCGAGGTGCGCGGCGTCGAGGACGACGAAGTCGGCCTGCTGGTCCGGCGCCAGGCCGCCGATCGCGCGGCCCGCGGCCTGCGCGCCGCCGTGCAAGGCGGCCAGCGTGAGCGCGCTCGCGACCTGCGGGTGCGCCGCATCGGCGCCGACATTGCGCTGGCGAGTGGCCAGGCGCTGGCTGTATTCGAGCAGCAGCAGCTCTTCGGCCGCGTTGACGCATGCATGGCTGTCCGAGCCCACGCCCCAGGCCCCGCCATGGCCGCGCCAGGCCGCGAAGTCGAAGATGCCGTCGCCGAGGTTGGCCTCGGTCGTGGGACAGAGGCCGGCGACCGCGCCGCGCGTGGCGGCGCGCTGGTACTCCTGCGCGTCCATGTGCGTGGCATGCACCAGGCACCAGCGCGCATCGACCGGCGCATGGTCGAGCAGCCAGGCGACCGGCCGCTGGCCGCTCCAGGCGACGCAGTCGTCGACCTCCTGCGTCTGCTCCGCGATGTGGATGTGGATCGGCGCGCTGGCATCGAGCGCATCGAGGCCGGCGAGCGCATCGCGCAGGGCATCGGGAGGCACCGCGCGCAGCGAATGCGGCGCCAGGCCCAGGCGCGCGCCCTGCGCATCGCAGGCCGGCTTCAGCGCGTCGAGCAGGCGCAGCATCGACTCGGTCGAGCGGATGAAGCGGCGCTGGCCCGGGTTCGGCGGCGTGCCGCCGAAGCCGCTGGTCTGGTAGAGCACCGGCAGCAGGGTGAAGCCGATGCCGGTGCGCTGCGCGGCGCGCAGCAGCGCCAGGCTCAGCGTGGCGTCGTCGGCATAGGGGCGGCCGTCGCCGTCATGGTGCACGTACTGGAACTCGCAGACGCTGGTGTAGCCGGCTTCGAGCATCTCGGCATAGAGCCAGGTCGCGACAGCTTCCATCTGCTCGGGGCCGAGGCGCGCGGCGAAGCGGTACATCAGCGTGCGCCAGCTCCAGAAGCTGTCCTGCTGCTCGGCGCGGTGCTCGGTGAGCCCCGCGAACGCGCGCTGGAAGGCGTGCGAATGCAGGTTCGGCATGCCCGGGATCAAGGGGCCGCGCACGGTGGGTGCAGCGGACGGCCGGGGCGCATCGGATTGCACCTGCGTCAGCCGGCCGGCGTCGTCCCATGCCAGCAGCACGTTCTTCGCCCATCCGGTCGGCAGCAGCGCATCGGCCGCGAACAGGGTGCGCGTCGTCATGCGGCCGCCCCCGCCGCGATGCGGCCCTGGCGCACCACGGTGCGCAGCGGCCGCTGGCCGAACCAGTACGCGAGCTCGGCCGCGTCCCGGACGTTCCACAGCACGAAGTTGGCCGGCTGGCCGACATGCAAGGCGCCGTGCGTGTGCTGCAGGCCCAGCGCGCGCGCCGCATGGCGGGTCACGCCGGCCAGCGCCTCGGGCACCGTGAGGCGGAACAGGGTGCAGGCCATGTTGGCCATCAGCAGCAGGCTCAGCGCCGGCGAGGTGCCCGGGTTGTGGTCGGTCGACACGGCCATCGGCACGCCGGCGGCGCGCAGCGCGGCTATCGGCGGCAGGTGCGTGTCGCGCAGCGTGTAGTAGGCACCGGGCAGCAGCACGGCCACCGTGCCGGCCGCGCGCATCGCTTCGATGCCTTCGGCCGACAGGTGCTCGATGTGGTCGCAGGACAGCGCGCCATGGCGCGCCGCCAGCGCGGCGCCGCCCATGTCGGACAGCTGCTCGGCATGCAGCTTGACCGGCAGGCCGAGCGCCTGCGCAGCCTGGAACACCCGCTCGGTCTCGGCCAGCGAGAAGGCGATGCGCTCGCAGAAGACGTCGACCGCATCGACCAGTCCCTCGGCGGCCAGTGCCGGCAGCATCTCGCTGCAGACCAGGTCGATGTAGTCGCCGCTGCGGCCCGCGTATTCGGGCGGCAGCGCATGGGCGCCCAGGAAGGTCGTGCGCACCGTCACGCCATAGGCCTCGCCGAGCCGCCGTGCGACACGCAATTGCTTGCGTTCGTGGTCGAGCGCGAGGCCGTAGCCCGACTTGATCTCGATCGCGCAGACGCCGTCGGCCAGCAGTTGCTCGAGCCGGGCCGCGGCCTGAACGAACAGCGCGTCTTCATCGGCCTCGCGCGTGGCGCGAACCGACGACACGATGCCGCCGCCGGCCTTCGCGACCTCTTCGTACGTGGCACCGGCCAGGCGCATCGCGAACTCGTTGGCGCGCTGGCCGCCGTAGACCAGGTGCGTGTGGCAGTCGACCAGGCCCGGCGTGACGAGCGCGCCCTCGCCATCGAAGCGCGGCAGGCCGGCATGCATCGCGGGCAGCGACGCACGTTCGCCGATCCATTCGATCCTGCCGTCGAGGACGACGATCGCCGCATCGGCGACGGCGTCCTGGTCGTCGGCCAGCGCGCCGGGCGCAAGCCGCAGGTGCTGCCAGACGCCGTCGGCGGAAGGAGACGCGGGATGAGTCATGGTGTTCAAGTGGAAGGAGTGAGCGCTTCTTCGAAGCGGACCGCGACCAGCGCGGCCTCGGCATCGAGAGGGGTCGCGTGCCAGCCGGCAGGGCCCTGGGCCCACCACAGTCCGGCGCCGGGTTCGAGGGTGGTCGTGTCGCCGCCCCGCAGCTGCCATCGGCCGCGCAGCGCGAGCAGCAGGCCGGCCGCTGCCGGTCCCACCTGGCTGTCGCCGCCCACCACGCGCACCTCGGCGCGCAGGCGGCCGCGCCGCGTCATCACGTTGAAGTCCGTCGACGGGCCGCCGAGCAGCTCGCAGTCGAGCGCCATGTCGCCGGAAAAGGCGAACGGTCCGTGCGGCCGATCGAGCCGGTGTTCGATCCGGCCGTCGCCCGAGCGCAGCCGCACGCCGCTGCCGTCCAGCAGCATGATCACGCGGTCGACGCCGGGAAAGGCCGAGAACGGCCCGGCCTGGTCGATGGTCGCGATGCTCACCCGCCAGTCGAAGCCGTCGATTCCGGCGCCTTGGGGCCAGGCGGCGATCTCGCGCGTGGTCCCGCCGCCGTTCTTCCACGGCGCGGCGGCCAGCGAGGCGGTGTCGAAGCGATGGATTCGCACGGCCTTGCCGGACTACTTGATCATCGGCAGGTTCAGGCCCTGCTTCTTCGCCGTCGCGATGGCGATGTCATAGCCGGCATCGGCATGGCGCATGACGCCGGTGGCCGGGTCGTTCCACAGCACGCGCTCGATGCGCTTCGCGGCGGCGTCGGTGCCGTCGCAGACGATCACCACGCCCGAGTGCTGCGAGTAGCCCATGCCAACGCCGCCGCCGTGGTGCAGGCTGACCCAGGTCGCGCCGCCGGCGGTGTTCAGCAGCGCGTTGAGCAGCGGCCAGTCGGAGACCGCATCACTGCCGTCCTTCATGCTCTCGGTCTCGCGGTTCGGGCTCGCCACCGAGCCGGTGTCGAGGTGGTCGCGGCCGATCACGATCGGGCCCTTGAGCTCGCCCGACTTCACCATCTCGTTGAAGGCCAGCCCGGCGAGGTGCCGCTCGCCCAGGCCGAGCCAGCAGATGCGCGCCGGCAGGCCCTGGAAGGCGATGCGCTCGCGCGCCATGTCGAGCCAGCGGTGGGTGTGCTTGTTGTCAGGGAACAGTTCCTTGATCTTGGCGTCGGTCTTGTAGATGTCTTCCGGGTCGCCCGAGAGCGCGACCCAGCGGAACGGGCCCTTGCCCTCGCAGAACAGCGGCCGGATGTAGGCCGGCACGAAGCCAGGGAAGTCGAAGGCGTTCTTGACGCCCTCGTCGAAGGCGACCTGGCGGATGTTGTTGCCGTAGTCGACCGTCGGGATGCCCATGGCCTGGAAGTCGAGCATCGCCTGCACGTGCACGGCGCAGGACTTGGCCGCTGCCTTGCGCAGGGTCGGATGCTGCGTGGCGTCGGCCTTGGCGGCCTCCCATTGCGCCAAGGTCCAGCCGATCGGCAGGTAGCCGCTGGCGAGGTCGTGGGCCGAGGTCTGGTCGGTCACGAGGTCGGGCTTGAGGCCGCCCGCCTTGGCGCGCTTGACCAGTTCCGGCAGGATCTCGGCGGCGTTGCCGAGCAGGCCGATCGAGACCGCTTCCTTCGCGGCCGTGTGCTGCTTGATGAGCGCGATCGCGTCGTCGATGTCCTTGGCCTGCTTGTCGAGGTAGCGCGTGCGCAGGCGGAAGTCGATGCTGGCCTGCTGGCATTCGATGTTGAGCGACACCGCGCCGGCCAGGGTCGCGGCCAGCGGCTGCGCGCCACCCATGCCGCCGAGGCCGGCGGTCAGGATCCACTTGCCCGAGAGGTCGTTGCCGTAGTGCTGGCGGCCGGCCTCGACGAAGGTCTCGAAGGTGCCCTGCACGATGCCCTGGCTGCCGATGTAGATCCAGCTGCCGGCCGTCATCTGGCCGTACATCATCAGGCCCTTGCGGTCGAGCTCGCTGAAGTGCTCCCAGGTGGCCCACTTGGGCACCAGGTTCGAATTGGCGATCAGCACGCGCGGCGCGTTCTCGTGCGTCTTGAACACGCCCACCGGCTTGCCCGACTGCACCAGCAGCGTCTCGTCGTCGTTCAATTGCTTGAGCGATTCGAGGATCTGGTCGAACGAGGCCCAGTCGCGCGCGGCGCGGCCGATGCCGCCGTACACGACCAGGTCTTGCGGCCGCTCGGCCACCTCGGGGTCGAGGTTGTTCTGCAGCATGCGGAAAGGCGCCTCGGTGAGCCAGCTCTTGCAGCTCAGCGTGCTGCCGCGCGGCGATCGGATGACGCGGCTCGCGTCATGGCGGGGATCGGTGGCGGCGGCGAGGAATTTGTCGGGTGCGTTCATGGCGGGGTGTCCTTTCGATGAGCTGGATCGTTGATTCAGGCGTGGCTGGGGAGGATGGCCTGCACCGCTTCGGGCCATTGGCCCTGGCGTGCCCACAGGCGCATGGCTTCGATCGATGGCGCGAGGAAGCGGTCCTGGTCGATGAAGGCGACGCGTTCGCGGATGGCGGCGAATTCGGCTTCGAGCAAGGGCGAGCTTTTCGGGCCCCGTTTTAGTTCGATGCCCTGTGCCGCAGCCATGGCCTCGATGCCGACGACCACCGCGGTGTTGTCGACCATGTCGCCGAGCCTGCGGCCGGCGAAGGTCGCCATCGACACGTGGTCTTCCTGGTTGGCCGAGGTCGGCAGGCTGTCGACGCTGGCCGGATGGGCCAGCGACTTGTTCTCGGAGGCCAGCGCCGCCGCCGTCACCTGGGCGATCATGAAGCCGGAGTTGACGCCGCCGTCGCGCACCAGGAAGGGCGGCAGGCCCGACAGGCCGCTGTCGAGCAGCAGCGCCATGCGGCGCTCGGAGATGGCGCCGATCTCGGCCACCGACAGCGCGATGATGTCGGCTGCGAAGGCCACCGGCTCGGCGTGGAAGTTGCCGCCCGAGATCACGTCGCCGTTGTCGAACACCAGCGGGTTGTCGGAGGCCGCATTGGCCTCGATGCGCAGCACGCGCGCCGCATGGGCGAGGTTGTCGAGGCAGGCGCCCATCACCTGCGGCACGCAGCGGATCGAGTACGGGTCTTGCACCCGGCCGCAATCGGCGTGCGAGGGCACGATCTCGCTGCCTTCGAGCAGCGCGCGCACCGCGCCCGCCACCGCGATCTGGCCCGGCTGTCCGCGCGCGGCATGGATGCGGGCGTCGAAGGGCTTGATCGAGCCCTGGATCGCCTCGAGCGACAGCGCGCCCGCCATCAGGCCGGCCGCGAAGACGTCCTCGGCGCCGAACAGGCCGGCCAGCGCCAGCGCGGTCGAGACCTGGGTGCCGTTGAGCAGCGCCAGGCCTTCCTTGGGGCCGAGCACGAAGGGCGCGAGGCCGATGCGGCGCAGCGCGTCGGCGCCGCCGATGACTTCGCCGTCAGGCGCCGTGACTTCGCCCTCGCCGATCAGCACGCAGGCCAGGTGCGCCAGCGGCGCCAGGTCGCCCGAGGCGCCGACCGATCCCTTCGAAGGAATGCGCGGCAGCAGGCCGGCGTTCGACAGCGCCAGCAGCGCATCGACGATCTCGGGCCGGACGCCGGAATGGCCGCGCGCCAGGCTCACGGCCTTGGTCGCGAGCACCAGCCGCACCACGCCGGCCGCCAGCGGCTCGCCGGTGCCGGCGCTGTGCGACAGCACCAGGTTGCGCTGCAGCTCGGCCAGCCGCTCGGGCGGGATGATGGTCTGGGCCAGCTTGCCGAAGCCGGTGTTGATGCCGTAGACCACTTCGCCGGCATCGACGATGCGCTGGACCGTGGCCTGCGCCGCGAGCAGGCCGGCGCGCGCCGCCGGAGCGAGCGCGAGCTGGACGCCACCGGCATGCACGCGGCGCAGGGTGGCGAGGTCGACATCGCCGGGCGCGAGGACGATCGGCGCGTGGGCGGAAGGGGTGGCGGTCATGGGTTCTCCTGTCTATACAAGTAGGTGCGCGCGAATTCGAAGGCGGGGCGTGCGCGTTCAGCCGAAGGAAGGGTTGCCGTCGGCCCGGAACCGGCTGCCGAGGCGATAGCGCGAAGCCGGGTGCAGGCAGCGCACCACCGTCACCGGCAGGGTGCGGGTCCAGGTGCGGCGCGTCAGCAGCAGGCAGGGGTCGGTCACCGGCATCGCCAGCCGTTCGGCCTGCTCGGGCGTCGGCAGCACGGCGTCGACCACATGCTCGATCTGGTCGAAGGGCACGTTGCGCACCAGGTACTCGCTCGGCGGGACCAGCGAGAAATCCTGGTCGAGGAAGTCGGGCACCACGCGCGGGTTCACGTAGCGGTCTTCGAGCTGCACCGGGATTTCGTTTTCCATGTGCAGGCAGACCGTGTGGAACACCGACTCGCCGGGCCGCAGGTCGAGCCAGACCGCGACGTCGGGCGAGGCGGCGATGCGCTCGGCCGTGAGGAACTCGCAGCGGTAGTCGTGCCCGCGGTCGCGGATCTCGCTGGCGATGTTGGCGATCTGCAGCAGGGTCGACTGCGGCTTGTCCTCGGCGACGAAGCTGCCGACACCCGCCACCCGCACGATGCGCCCCTGCTCGACCAGCTCGCGCAGCGCGCGGTTGACCGTCATGCGCGCCACGCCGAACTGCGCCACCAGCTCGCTCTCGGACGGCAGGCGGTGGCCGGCGCTCCAGGAGCCGTCCTGGATCTTGTGCGTGATGAAGGCCTTGATCTGCTCGTACAGCGCCAGCGCGGGCGACGTCGAGGCCGCCGCGCGCGCAGGCGCGGTGCGGTGGGCGTCGGTGGCTTTGCGGAGGCTGGCGGCTGTCATGCGGACTTTCTCGGGGCTGGGGATCAATGCTCGGCGGCGGCCATCGATTCGGCGCGGATCTCTTCGGTGAGCCGTGCCTTGATGTCCATGAACTCGGGCGAGGTCTTGATTGTGTAGTGGCGCGGATGGCCGAAGTCGACCGGGATCTCGGTCTTGATGCGGCCGGGCCGGGCGCTGAACACGGCCACGCGGTTGGCCATGAAGATCGCCTCGTCGATGTCGTGCGTGACGAACAGAACCGTCTTGCGGGCCGACTCCCAGATGCCCAGCAGCAGTTCCTGCATCAGCACGCGGGTCTGGTTGTCGAGCGCGCCGAAGGGCTCGTCGAGCAGCAGCATCTTGGGGTCGTTGGCCAGCGCGCGGGCGATGGCGGTGCGCTGCTGCATGCCGCCGGAAAGCTGCTTGGGGAAATGGTTCTCGAAGCCGCGCAGGCCGACCTTGGCGATGAAGAAATCGCTGCGCTCCTTCTGGTCGGCCTCGCTCATGCCGCGCTCCCGCAGGCCGAAGCGGATGTTCTGCGCGATCGTGAGCCAGGGGAACAGCGTGTAGCTCTGGAACACCACGCCGCGGTCGGCGCCCGGGCCCTCGATGGTCTGGCCGTCGAGCAGCACCCGGCCTTCGGTCGGGTAGTCGAGGCCGGCGACGATGCGCAGCAGGGTGGACTTGCCGCAGCCCGAGGGGCCGAGGATGGTGACGAAGTCGTTCTCGCGCACTTCGAAGTCGATCGGCAGCAGCGCCTGCGTGGTCTGGCCGCGCGTGCCGGTGAAGGTGCGGGACACGCCGCGAATCGAAAGCTGGTTCATCAGATCGTGCTCCAGGCGAAGAGACGGCGGTTGAGCGCCTTGAAAGCGAAGTCGGAAATGAGCCCGATCACGCCGATGACGATGATCCCGAAGATGATCTGCCCGGTGTTCAGCAGCGCCTGGCTGTCGGTGATCATGTGGCCGATGCCGGACGACGATCCGATCAGCTCGGCCACGATCACGTAGGTCCAGGCCCAGCCCAGCACCAGGCGCAGCGTCTCGGCGATGCCCGGCGCGGCACCCGGAATCAGCACCCGCAGCACGATGCCGCGACTGTTGGCGCCCAGCGTGTAGGCCGCCTCGACCAGGTCGCGCCGCGCGCTGCCCACCGTGACCGCCACCATCAGCGTGATCTGGAACACCGAGCCGATGAAGATCACCAGCAGCTTCTGGGTCTCGCCGATGCCGGCCCAGAGGATCAGGAGCGGGATGAAGGCCGAGGCCGGCAGGTAGCGGCAGAACGAGACGAAAGGCTCGAAGAAAGCCTCGACGCTCTTCCAGGTGCCCATCGCGATGCCCAGCGGCACGGCCACGATGGTCGCCAGCACGAAGCCGCCGAACACGCGCCAGACGGTCATGCCGATGTCGTGGCTGAAGTTGAACTCGGTGAAGAGCAGCACCGCTTCCTTGACCATCGTGACCGGGCTGGCCAGGAAGGTCGGCGACACGAAGCCGCCGAGCGTGAAGAAGCCCCAGACCGCCACGAACAGGACGAAGAAGCCGACGCCCAGCAGCCAGCGCGCCCGGGCGCCGACCGGTTCGAGCGGCGCCAGCGCGCGGCGCCGGCGCGGCGCCTGGGGGGCGGCCGGCGCGGCCGAGGCCGCCGGCGTGGAGGAGTGCATGACAGGCGTCGCGCTCATGATCGTCCGTGCCTCTTACTTGACGAAGCTGGTGTCGAAGGTGGCGGCCAGGTCGTCGGGCGCCTTGCGGATCACGCCGGACTCCAGCAGGATCACCTGCGCGTCCTTCATGAACGGGAGGATGTCGTTGGCGAAGAACTTCTGGTTTGCCGCCTTGTCCGACCAGCGCAGGTTGGCCGACGACTTGGCGAACTGCTCGCCGCTCTGCTTGACCGCCGCGCCCATGATTTCGTTCGCCTTGGCCGGGTCGGCCTTGATCATGTCGAGGGCCTCGAAGTACGAATTGGCCAGCGCCTGGGCCGCCTTGGCGTTGGACTTGAGCCAGGTCGGGGCGCAGCCGACGGTGTCCATCACCATCGGGTAGTCGAGCGTGGTGGCCAGGATCTTGCCGGCGGCGGGGTTGGCGCGAACGGTCGAGAGATACGGCTCGTAGGTCATCGCGCCGTCGTTCTGGCCGGCCACGAAGGCCTGGGCGGCGGGCTGCGGCTCGAGCGAGACCAGCTTCACGTCCTTCATGCTCATGCCGTTCTTGTTGAGCATCCAGGCCAGGCCGAAGTACGGCGCGGTGCCGGGCGCGCTGACGCCGATCGCCTTGCCCTTCAGGTCGGCGAAGCTCTTGACGTCGTTGCGCACGGCCAGGCCGTCGGCGCCGTAGGACTTGTCCATCTGGAAGATCTGGACGATCGGCACACCGTTGGCGTTCCAGGCCACGTGCGTCTCGACCGTGGTGGCCGCGCACTGGATCGCGCCCGATGCCAGCGCCAGGTGGCGGTCCTTCTGCGGGATCATGCGCAGGTCGACATCGAGGCCGTTCTTCTTGAAGATGCCGGCCTTGTCGGCCAGCGTCAGCGGCGCGAAGCCGGTCCAGCCCGACATGCCCAGCGTGATCTTGGTGTCTTCGGCATGGGCGCTCGCCGCCAGGCCCGCGACGCATGCACCAGCCGCCAGCAGCGAGGCTATTTTTCCGACCGTCTTGACCATTCAGGTTCTCCTGTTGCGTTTCAAAAGTTTCGGCTAGCCGGGCAGGAAAAAGTATTCGTAGTCCAGCAGGGCAGCCGAGTTTCATTCCCCGCGCTGCACCTGTATATACAGGTTAACCCGGAATTCGGGTTGATGGCAAGTGGCGCTTTGCACTTCCGCAGTGCGCGAAAGCGGTTTCATGCACCAAAAGTTGTCTAGACAGGAGCAGGCGCGGCGAATATGGCCATGGTTTGCAAGCGCCGTGCCAAGGGCGGGACGGCCATAATTCACGTTTACGTAAACGTCAATCCCATCACCCATGCCTGCCACCGCCTTCGTTCCGCCGGACCCCGACTACGCGCAGCGCGTGCGCCAGAGCTTCGAGCGCCAGGGCGCCATGGCCACCATCGGCGCGCGGCTGGGCGAGATCGCGCCGGGCCGCGTGGCGATCGAGCTCGACTGGGCCGCCGGCCTGACCCAGCAGCACGGCTTCCTGCATGCCGGCATGGTGGCGACCGCGCTCGACTCGGCCTGCGGCTACGCCGGCTTCACGCTGATGCCGGCCGACGCCGCGGTGCTGACCATCGAATACAAGATCAACCTGCTCGCACCCGCCAAGGGCCAGACCTTCCGGATGGTCGGCAGCGTGGTCAAGCCCGGGCGCACGGTGACGGTCTGCGAGGGCCATGCCTACGCCCTGGATGAGGGCCGCGAGAAGCTGGTGGCCACCATGGGCTGCACGCTGATGGCGGTTTTCGGCCGCGAAAACATCCGCAGCTGACAGCCGGGAGGCGCCACCAAGCGACAATGAAGGCCGGCCCGCCGCGGCATCCCTTGCGGGCCGGCCTTCATCCAACGCCGAACCGTGTCCGCCTTGCCCCTCGCCTCTTCCGACTCCGCGCCTTCGTCCGGCGCCGACGATCCGCAGTCGATCCTCCACGAGATCTTCGGCTACGCGCAGTTCCGCGGCCCGCAGCAGTCGATCGTCGACCACGTCGTGGCGGGCGGCGACGCCCTGGTCCTGATGCCCACCGGCGGCGGCAAGTCGCTGTGCTACCAGATCCCCGCCATCGCGCGCCAGCGCGCCGGGCACGGCGTGACCGTGGTCGTGTCGCCGCTGATCGCCTTGATGCACGACCAGGTCGGCGCCCTGCACGAGGCCGGCGTCGATGCCGCCTTCCTCAATTCCACGCTCGACTGGGAGCAGACCCAGGACGTCGAGCGCCGCATGCTGCGCGGCGAGATCACCTTGCTGTACGCGGCGCCCGAGCGCGTCAACACGCCGCGCTTCCTGTCGCAGCTCGACTCGCTCAGGGAGCGCGGCAAGCTGGCGCTGTTCGCGATCGACGAGGCCCATTGCGTGAGCCAGTGGGGCCACGACTTCCGGCCCGAGTACCGTGCACTCACGGTGCTGCACGAGCGCTATGCCGGCGTGCCGCGGATCGCGCTCACCGCCACCGCCGATGCGCTCACGCGCGCCGACATCGTCGAGCGGCTGCAGCTCGAAGAAGCGCGCCAGTTCGTCTCCAGCTTCGACCGGCCGAACATTCGCTACACCATCGTCGAGAAAAAGGAAGCCACCACCCAGCTGCTGCGCTTCATCGAGCGCGAGCACGAGGGCGATGCGGGCGTGGTCTATTGCCAGTCGCGCAAGCGGGTCGAGGACGTGGCCCAGACCCTGGTCGACGCCGGCATCAACGCCCTGCCCTACCACGCGGGTCTCGACGCCGCAGTGCGCCAGAAGCACCAGGACCGCTTCCTGCGCGACGAAGGCATCGTGATGGTCGCGACCATCGCCTTCGGCATGGGCATCGACAAGCCCGACGTGCGCTTCGTGGCCCACCTCGACATGCCGAAGAATATCGAGGGCTACTACCAGGAGACCGGCCGCGCGGGCCGCGACGGCGCCCCCGCCGACGCCTGGATGGCCTACGGCCTGCAAGACGTCGTGAACCAGCGCCGCATGATCGACGAGAGCCCGGCCGGCGAGGAGTTCAAGCAGGTGATGCGCGGCAAGCTCGATGCGCTGCTGTCACTGGCCGAGGCCAGCGATTGCCGGCGGGTGCGGCTGCTCGGCTATTTCGGCGAGAAGAGCGTTCCCTGCGGCAATTGCGACAACTGCATCACGCCGCCGCAGGTGTGGGACGGCACCGATGCGGCGCGCAAGCTGCTTTCAACCATCTACCGGGTGCAGCAGCAGAGCGGCATCAGCTTCGGTGCCGGCCACATCATGGACATCCTGCGCGGCAAGGCCACCGAGAAGGTCAAGCAGTTCGGGCACGAGCGGGTCAGCACTTTCGGCATCGGCGACGAGTTCAGCGAGGCGCAGCTGCGCGGCGTGCTGCGCCAGCTGATCGCCACCGGCGCGCTCTCGGTCGACGCCCAGGCGTACAACACCTTGCAGCTGACAGACGGCTCGCGGGCCGTGCTCAAGGGCGAGGTCCAGGTGATGCTGCGCGAATCGATCTCCGCGCCGGCCGAACGCAAGTCGCGGCGCGAAAAGACCGCGCGCGGCGCGCCCTCGCCGGCCGCCGCCACTCTCGACGCGGCCGGCCAGGCCCGCTTCGCGGCGCTCAAGGCCTGGCGCGCCGAGGTCGCGAAGGAGCACAACCTGCCGGCCTACGTGATCTTCCACGACGCCACTCTGGCCGCGATCGCCGAGCGCGCGCCCGCGACGCTCGAAGACCTGCAGGGCATCAGCGGCATCGGCACCAAGAAGCTCGAGGCCTACGGCACCGACGTGCTGCGGGTCTGCGCGGCGTTCTAGGGGCGTGAAATGATCCGGTTCTCGCGCAGCGGCGAGCGGATCAGATAGGGCGTTCCGGTCGCCTCCGCCTTGCCGAGCGCGCCACCGCCCCGGGCCTGCGGCGCGGCCGGGCAAGCGCCCGTGCTGCGCAAGGTCAGCGCGGCGGCGAGCCGGCTCTCGGCGGTGTCGCCCAGCGCATGGCCGAAGTCGTCCGCCACCGCGCAGGTCGGCACGAAGCCGTCGCCATAGTCGCCGAAGCCCTGCTGGTTCACGCCCTGGAACTGGATCGCGAAATAGGTCGTGCCGCAGTTGTCCTGCGGATAGAAGCCGTAGGGCTTGCCACAGGTGCCGCCACCGATCAGGTCCACCGTGATCCCGACCCCGCGCAAGCCGTTGACGACCGATTCGCTGGCCGAACAGGTGTCGGGGCCGGCCAGCACGGTGACGCGCGACAGGCCCAGTTGCGGCAGCGGCTGGCCGGCCGACACCGAGAAGCCGCGCGTGGTCGCATGGAAGGGCACGGTGGCCTGCGCCGCGGTGATCCGGAACGGGTTCTTGCTGTTGAACTGCAGCGCCTCGAAGACCGTGCCGCGGGTGGCCGCCGGCGTGGCGACCATGTAGGCCAGTTCGCTGGCGATGTCGAGAAAGCCGCCGCCGTTGTAGCGCATGTCGATCACGAGGTCGCTGACCGACGCCGCCTTGAACTGATAGACCGCCGCGATCAGCTGCGCTTCGGCGCCGGCCGTGTGGTCGTTGAACAGCATGTAGCCGACCGGCCCGCTGTCGGTGGCGATGGTCTTCACGTTCTGCACCGAGGTGCGGGTGACAGCGGCCGCCGTGAGGCTCACGCTGCGCAGGCTGCCGTCGGGCGCCTGCAGCTTGAAGTTGTGCGTTTCGCCGATGCGGGTGGGCGACAGCGCCGCGTTGAGTGCCGCCACGTCCGCACCCGCCACCGCATCGATGCCGTCGATCTCGACCAGCTTGAGGCCGCGATCGAAGCCCGCCTGCGCCGCCGGCGAGCCGGGCTCGGTGAAGGCCACCCGGATGTCGCGCGGTGGCGCGGCGCTCAGGAAGGCAAGTTCGAGTCCGTAGCCGATCAGCACGCCGTCTTGCGACAGGCCCCGGTATTGCGCCGTGTCGACCGTGAAGTGGAAGCGGTCCTTGGGCCTGCCCGAGGGGGTCGACAGCGGTGTCTTGAGGACGTTGAAGTAGGCGAGCGGGGTCGCGTATTCGCCGGCCACCAGCGTGCTGGGGATTTCGGCGTACCAGAGATAGGTCTCGTCGATCCAGGCCCGCAGCCAGCGCTTCTCGGTGGTCGCCGAGCCGGGCTGGTCGGGGAACGCCGCGCCGGTGTCCGGGTCGATGCCGCCACGCGGCGCGGCGCACTGGCCTTGCACGCTGGACGAGGCGACGATCGGGTCGTCGCCCGGCGCCAGGGCGGCCGGCGCGGCCAGCGGCAACGCTGCGCCGCCGCCGCCCCCGCCCCCGCCACCGCCGCAGGCACCGAGCAGACCCAGCAGCGCCAGTGCGGCAGCGCCCAAGGCGCAGCGCGCCGCGTCCATTCTCCGGGCAGTCCGGACAGCCCTCATCGATCGCTCTCCCCCGCGCGCGGCGACCCGCGCCTTTTCTTGTGTGGAACCTTACTGGACGAAGCCGATGCCGCGGGACTCGCGCACCTCGGGCTTGATCCGGTGCTCGGCATCGAGCTGCTCGAGAAACTCGTCGGCCGAGAAGGCCACCGCCAGGATGTCGGTCTGGCGCTTGACGGCCGCGAAGTCGCCCGGACACAGCTGCGGCAGCCTGGCGAGCCGCAGCTTGATCTCGTGGGTCAGCTGGGCCGCATCGCCGGCCAGCGCCTCGGTGACAAACATCCGCTCGCGCTGCTCGCCGGTCAGCGGCATGAACTTGATCTTGAAGGTGAAGCGGCGCAGCGCCGCCTGGTCGAGCCGGTCGAGCAGGTTGGTGGTGCAGACGAAGATACCGTCGAAGCGTTCCATGCCTTGCAGCATCTCGTTGACCTCGGTCACTTCGTAGGTGCGCTGGGCGCCGCGGCGGTCCTGCAGGAAGCTGTCGGCCTCGTCGAGCAGCAGCACCGCCTTCTCGGCCTCGGCCTCCTTGAACATGGCGGCCATGTTCTGCTCGGTCTCGCCCACGTACTTGCTCATCAGGTCGCTGGCCTGCTTGATGATCAGCGGCCGGCCGATCGCCTTCGCGATGTGCTCCGCCAAGGCGGTCTTGCCGGTGCCGGGCGCGCCGTAGAAGCACAGCGTGCCGTGGCCGCGCGCCTTCAGGGCCTCGACGATGCGCGGGATCTCGAAGCGGGTCTCGACGTTGAGCATGTCGAGGTCGTAGGTCGTGACGCTGCGGCGCGCGCCCAGGGCATCGGGCGTGCCGAGCGCGAGATCGGCGTTCTTGAGCTGGCGCTCGATCAGGTTCTCGACCGAGCCGCCCTCGGTCATGGCGAGCTCGGCGAAGCGCACCGCGGTGCGGATCTGCGCCGGTGTCAGGCCCTTGCGCCCGGCCAGCTTGGCGGTGAAGGCCTCGGACACCGAGACGCCTTCGAGCGTCTTGCGCACCAGCTGCTCGCGGGCGCCGGGCGGCGGCGACTTGAGCTCGAGGTGGTAGGCGAAGCGGCGCCGGAAAGCCGGGTCGATCTGCTCGATGCGGTTGGTGACCCACAAGGTCGGCACCGCGTTCGATTCGAGGATCTGGTTGACCCAGGCCTTGCCGCTCACGCTGCCGCTGGCCGGGGAGGGAATCTGCTCGGCGCGCGCCATCAGCTGCGCGGCCTCGGTGCTGATGGGCGGGAACACATCCTCGACCTCGTCGAACAGCAGCGCCGACTGCTCGCTGCCCTTGAGGAACACCTGCGCGATCTGCAGCGAACGGTAGCGGTCGCGGCCCGACAGCGAATTGCCGTCGCGGTCTGCGTATTCGACCTCGAACAGCTCCAGCCCCGCGGCCTGCGCGACCACCTTGGCGAGTTCGGTCTTGCCGGTGCCGGGCGGGCCGTAGAGCAGCACGTTGACGCCGGGCTCCTTGCGCGCCACCGCCGCCCGCAGCAAGGTGACCAGCATCCGGGCCTCGTCCTCGACGAAGGAGAAATCGTGCACCGAGAGGCTGCTCTTGGCGGACGGGCGCGTGAACACGGCCATCAGTTCGTTGCGGTCGCGGTACTCGCGCATCAGCACCGGCGGCAGCTTCTCGCTGACCTTCATGAGGTCGGCCAGGTCGGTGATGTTGTGCTCGGAGATCAGGTTCTCGACCAGCCCGATGCGCTCGAGCCGCGAGCCCGCGCGCAGCGCCTCGCCGACTTCGCTCGCATTGACGCCGGCCACCTCGGCGATCGCGGCGTAGGCCTCCGGCGCGTTGTTGACCTTGAACTCGACCAGCAGCGAACGCAGGTCGCGCTGGTAGCGCGCCAGGGTGCCGTAGAGCAGCAGCGCGCGCTCGGCCTTGTTGAGCTGCAGCAGCCCGGCCAGCGCATCGATGTTTTTCTCGACCAGGGTCGACTGCTTGCGCAGCGCATGGGTGAGCCAGTCGCGCGTGACCGACAGCACCGACAGCAGGTCCTTGGGCTGGTCCTTGGCGTATTCGTCGAGGTAGAAGAACAGCGTGCCCTCTTCGTAGGGGCCGCGCCAGACGCCGTGGCGGTCGAGCAGCGTGCGGCCGTCGAAACCCTCGACCCCCTTCCAGACCTCGTTGCCGACGCAACGCCGGCCGAGGAACTCGCGCAGCCGATGCAGCACCGGCAGCGGCCAGACCAGGTGGCGGCCGGTGAGCGACAGCAGGCCGTTGAGGTCCCGGCGCACGTTGAAGCGCGGGCCCTGCTTGGCCGCGAGCGTGAGCACGAAGTGCGAACACATGAGTTCGAGCACCGGCGCTTCCTTGAGTCCGGGCGACGGCAGTGCATGGCCGCGGGAAGCCGCAGCCACTGCATCGACACCGGAACGCTTGACCATCTGGCAACCTCCCGCGAGGGGATGTGTGAATCTGGAAGCGACCATAACGCAGAGTATTGGCTTCGGGAAGCCTGCGGACACGAAATACCAGGATGTTGCGATTCCGTCCACAATGACGCCGATGGTTGGAATCGAAGACATTGAGCGCGCGGCCCTCCGTCTCCACGGGCAGTTGCTTGAAACCCCCTGCGTCGAATCGCGGACCCTGTCCGAAATCGTCGGCGCCCAGGTTTTCCTGAAGTTCGAGAACCTGCAGTTCACCGCCTCGTTCAAGGAGCGCGGAGCCTGTAACAAACTGGTCGACCTGGCCGAAGGCGGCACCCGTGGCGTGATCGCCATGTCGGCCGGAAACCACGCGCAGGGCGTGGCTTACCACGCGCAGCGCCTAGGGTTGCGGGCCCTGATCGTCATGCCGCGCTTCACGCCCGGCGTGAAGATCGAACGCACGCGCGGATTCGGCGCCGAAGTGGTGCTGCATGGCGACACCCTCGAGGCGGCCCGCGCGCATGCGCTGGCGCTGGCCGAACGCGAGGGACTGGCCTTCGTCCATCCCTACGACGACGAGGCGATCATCGCCGGCCAGGGCACGGTGGCGCTCGAGATGCTCGATGCGGTCCCCGACCTGGACGTGCTGGTGGTGTCGGTCGGCGGCGGCGGCCTGGCCGCCGGCATGGCGCTGGCCGCCAAGGCGCGCAAGCCGGGCATCCGCATCGTGGGCGTCCAGACCTCGCGCTTCCCGGCCATGGTGAACGCGGTGCAGGGCACCCACCACCCCCAGGGAACCAGCACCATTGCCGAAGGCATCGCCGTGGGCACCCCCGGCGTGCTGACGCGCGAGATCATCGCCCGGGAGGTCGACGAGTTGCTGCTGGTCGACGAGGGCGACATCGAGCAGGCGGTGCTGATGCTGCTCGAGATCGAGAAGACGCTGGTCGAGGGCGCCGGCGCCGCCGGACTGGCCGCGCTGATCCGCCATCCCGACCGCTTCCGGGGCCAGCGCGTCGGCCTGGTGCTGTCGGGCGGCAATATCGACCCGCTGCTGCTGGCGGCGATCATCGAGCGCGGCATGGTGCGCGCCGGCCGGCTCGCGCGCGTGCGGGTCAGCGCCCGGGACGTGCCGGGCTCCCTGGCCCATATCACGGCCACTGTCGCCGAAGCGGGCGCCAACATCGACGAAGTTCACCATCAGCGGGCCTTCACCATGCTGGCGGCGCAGAACGTCGATGTCGAACTGGTGCTGCAGACCCGGGGGCGGGAGCACCTGGCGGCCGTGCTGGCGGCCCTGACGGCAGCCGGGTTCGAGGCCGTCGAGCAGCGCTGAGAACGGGTCAGCCAGCCCTTCGGAAATTTCTGTTCGTTCGCCCTGAAAGGGATCGATCGCACCGGACCATTCGGGTTGGCGCCGCTTCGCCATTAGCCTGCGGGCGAATGATCGAACGCGGAATCCACGCCTTCCGAGGACAAGGCGTCCTCTTGCTGCAAGGCCCGGTGGGGCCTTTTTTCAGCCGCCTGGCCCACGACCTCCAACTGGCGGGCGCCCGTGTGTTCAAGGTCAACTTCAATGCCGGCGACCGCCTGTTCTATCGGCGCGGCGCCTTCTCGTTCAAGGGCGCGATGGCTGAGTGGCCGGCATGGCTGGACGCCCTGCTCGATCGGCTGGACATCGACGTCATCCTGCTGTTCGGCGACTGCCGCCCGATCCACGTGGTGGCACACGAGATCGCCATGCGGCGCGGGCTCGAAGTCGGCGTGTTCGAGGAAGGCTACCTGCGCCCGCACTACATGACCTTCGAGCGCCACGGCGTGAACGGCCACTCGCAGGTCCCCCGCCAGCCGTCGTTCTACCTGGCGCAGCCCGAGGCCGCCCGCCCCCGGCGCAGGGATCTGGGCAACACCTATTGGCACATGGCCTGGTGGGCTTTCCTGTATTTCTCGATCGGCAGCCTGGGCAAGCCTTGGTTCCCCCGCTATGCGCATCACCGGCGGCTCGCACTGACCGAGGCCTGGCCCTGGATCCGCTCGGGCTGGCGCAAGCTCAAGTACCGGGCGCTGCAGCACGGCATGCTGGAGCGGCTGTGTACCCGCTGGGACAGGCACTTCTTCCTGGTGCCGCTGCAGGTCTTCAACGACGCGC
The DNA here is from genome assembly GCF_030316985.1 of Variovorax sp. J31P179. Taxonomy (NCBI): domain Bacteria; kingdom Pseudomonadati; phylum Pseudomonadota; class Betaproteobacteria; order Burkholderiales; family Comamonadaceae; genus Variovorax; species Variovorax sp. J31P179. The sequence goes on from NZ_JASZYL010000007.1 coordinate 336,141, forward strand.
AGATCTTCGTGCATTCGAGCTTCGACTCGGTGGAGGCCTTCGTCGAGGAGGTGCTCGGCTCCTTCGCCCGGCACGCCCCCGCGGACACCGCCCTGGTGATCAAGCACCACCCGATGAGCCGCGGCTATACGGATTACGCCACGCTGGTCCGGCGACTCGCCCGGGCGCACGGCATCGCCCACCGGTGCTTCTATGTCCACGACCAGCACCTGCCGACGCTGCTCAAGCACGCCCGCGGCGTGGTGGTGGTCAACAGCACGACGGGGCTGCAGGCGCTCGAGCACCATGTCCCGGTCAAGGCCCTGGGCGAGGCGATCTACGACATGCCGGGCCTCTGCCACCAGGGCCCGCTCGACGCCTTCTGGCATGAAGCGCCCCACAGCGGGCCCGACCGGGTCCTGCTGCGCCGCTTTGTCAGCTTCCTGATCGCGCGCAGCCAGCTCAACGGAAGCTTCTACAAGGCCTGGCCGAAGGCGGCGGCGAAATCCAGCAACCCGTGGTGCGCCACCGACTGGGGCGAATGGCTCGATCGGTCGCCTCCGGGACCCGAAAAAGGTCTGGCAACCCCCTAGACCGCGGCCCGCGGCCCAGCCGGTAAAATGGCCCCAGTCGTGAGAATACAAGGAACCCAGATGTCCAACCCCACCCCCATCGAACCCGGCCACGCCGCCGCGGTCGAACAAGACGCGGTCGAGTCGATCGTCCCTCTCATGCCCCTGGTTCTGCCGCTGGTGGGCGGGGTGCTGATGCTCCTCCTGGCCTCCATCGCCATCTACATGGCCTGAACCCGGCAGCGCCACCGCGCGGCATTGCGTGCCGCCGGCGGGGCGCAATGCCGCAGCCGGGTCGGTCGTCGCCGCGCCGACCCCTGCCCCGGTCCACACGGTCTTCCATCCAGCCCCCTCCCTAGACGGAAGCGTTTTCTCCAACGGATTTCGATCGCCCCGCGGCGTCGCGTCCCGTTCGAAAAAACGATTTTCAACTTAGGAGATAGACGATGAACGCACCGCTGAAGGGTCTTGCCATGCAGGCGCCCTCCTACGTCAAGAACGCGAAGCTGATCGCGTGGGTGGCCGAGATGGCCGCCCTGTGCAAGCCCGAGCGCATCCACTGGTGCGACGGCAGCCAGGAAGAATACGACCGCCTCTGCCAGCAGATGGTCGACGCCGGCACCTTCAAGAAGCTGAACCCGGCCAAGCGCCCCAACTCCTTCCTCGCCACCTCCGACCCGAGCGACGTCGCCCGCGTCGAAGACCGCACCTTCATCTGCTCGGCCCGCAAGGAAGACGCCGGCCCGACCAACAACTGGATGGCGCCGACCGAGATGCGCGCCACGCTCCAGCCCCTGTTCGACGGCTGCATGAAGGGCCGCACGATGTATGTCGTGCCGTTCAGCATGGGCCCGCTGGGCTCGCCCATCGCCCACATCGGCATCGAGCTGTCCGACAGCCCCTACGTCGCGGTCAACATGAAGATCATGACCCGCATGGGCCGTGCGGTGTTCGACGTGCTGGGCGACGACGGCGAGTTCGTGCCCTGCGTCCACACGGTCGGCGCGCCGCTGGAAGCCGGCCAGCGAGACGTCGCCTGGCCCTGCAACAAGACCAAGTACATCGTCCACTATCCCGAGACGCGCGAAATCTGGAGCTACGGCTCGGGCTACGGCGGCAACGCCCTGCTCGGCAAGAAGTGCTTCGCACTGCGCATCGCCTCCAACATGGGCCGCGACGAAGGCTGGCTGGCCGAGCACATGCTGATCCTCGGCGTGACCAATCCGCAGGGCCAGAAATACCACGTGGCCGCCGCCTTCCCGAGCGCCTGCGGCAAGACCAACTTCGCGATGCTGATCCCGCCGGCCGGCTTCGAGGGCTGGAAGGTCACGACCATCGGCGACGACATCGCCTGGATCAAGCCCGGCACCGACGGCAAGCTGCACGCAATCAATCCCGAAGCCGGCTACTTCGGCGTCGCGCCCGGCACCAACATGCAGACCAACCCGAACTGCATGGCCAGCCTCGACCGCGACGTGATCTTCACCAACGTCGCGCTGACCGACGACGGCGACGTCTGGTGGGAAGGCATGAGCGAAGCCCCGGCCCACGCGATCGACTGGCAAGGCAAGGACTGGACGCCCGCGATCGCCAAGGAGACCGGCGCCAAGGCCGCGCACCCGAACGCCCGCTTCACGGTCGCAGCCATCAACAACCCGGCGCTGGACGCCGCCTGGGACGACCCCAAGGGCGTCGCCATCGATGCCTTCATCTTCGGCGGCCGCCGTTCCACCACGGTGCCGCTGGTGACCGAGGCCCGCAACTGGGTCGAGGGCGTCTACATGGCGGCCACCATGGGCTCCGAGACCACCGCTGCGGCCGCCGGCCAGCAGGGCGTGGTGCGGCGCGATCCGTTCGCGATGCTGCCCTTCGCCGGCTACAACATGAGCGACTACTTCCAGCACTGGCTCGACCTCGGCAAGAAGCTCGAGGCCTCGGGCGCCAGGCTGCCGAAGATCTACACGACCAACTGGTTCCGCAAGGGCGACGACGGCAAGTTCGTCTGGCCCGGGTACGGCGAGAACATGCGCGTGCTCAAGTGGATGATCGACCGCATCGAGCAGAAGGCCGAGGGCAGCGAGCACGTGTTCGGCGTCAGCCCGCGCTACGAAGACCTCAACTGGACCGGGCTGGACTTCAGCGCCAAGCAGTTCGACACCGTCACCAGCATCGACAAGGCCGCCTGGCAGGCCGAGCTGAAGCTGCACGCCGAGCTGTTCGAGCAGCTGTCGCACCACCTGCCGAAGGAACTGCCCGCCACCAAGGCGGCGATCGAGCAGCGCCTCGCGGCCTGATTCGGCAGCGACGCAAAAAAGCCGCCCTCGGGCGGCTTTTTCGTGGGCGGGCCCGAAGGCCCGCGGTGCGCGATCAGTAGTACTGGCCGAGGTTCACGCGGCGCAGGGCGTCGTGCAAGGTCGGGACCGGCGCATCCACCGCCTGCTGGTGGGTGGCGATGACGTTGAGCTCGTTCATGATGCGCGGGTCGTGCTTGGCGTAGGCCAGGAAGCGCTCGTCGGCGCGGGCGGCGGCGCGGCGCTTGGCCACGTTCCGGGCCGCGGCGATGGCGCGGACCGCCAGCGAACGCGCCGTGCCTGCGAAGAAGGCCAGGCCGATGAAGGCCACGGCCCACAGCACCAGCCAGGCCACCATCAGGCCGCCTTCCTGGGTGATCGACACCAGGCGGTCGGCGACGACCAGCAGCGACGACACGATCGCGGCCAGCAGCAGGGCTGCCAGCCCACGCGCGCCGTCGAAACCGCGGCGGGCTGCGCGTACCTGTTCGATCGCCGCCTCGGCGCGAACGATGCCGGGATGGGTGGCGGGCTTTTCAACGTGGATGAAGCTGGTCATGGTGTTCCTCCTGAAAGGACGGGGTGGCCGAAGCCGATGCCCTGATATTAGGGCTTACCCTAATGTTTTGCCAATTTATCCTGCTGATGTTTATCATTCACATCACTTATGGACGTCAACTTTCGCACGCTCGACCTGAACCTTCTTCGCGTCTTCGACGAAGTGATGGCGGAGCGCAACCTCACGCGCGCGGCCCGCAACCTGGCGATCACCCAGCCGGCGGTCAGCAATGCGCTGCGGCGGCTGCGCGAGGTGCTGGGCGATGAACTGGTGCGGCGCGCCGGCGCAGGGGTCGAGCCCACGCCGCGGGCCCTGGCGCTCTGGCCGACAGTGCGCGATGCGCTGCGGCAGCTCCAGCACACGCTGGCACCGGGTGAGTTCGATGCCGGCATCGCCGACACGACCTTCCTGCTGGCGATGGCCGACGCGACCGCCGCCGAGCTGATGCCCGGGCTGATCCGGATCGTCGAGGAGGAGGCGCGCGCCGTGTCGCTGCGGGTGCTGCCGCTGACCACCCGCGATCCGCGCCGGATGCTGGAGCAGGAGGAGGTCGACGTCGCGATCGGCTACTTTCCGGCCGTGGTCGCCAGCCTGGCGGCCCGCGGGCAGTCCGGGGTCGGCGAGCCCTTCGAGACCCAGCGGCTGTATGTCGGGCAGTATGTGTGCGTGATGCGCCAGGGCCATCCGCTGGCCGACGCGCCGCTGACGCTCGACAGCTTCTGTGACGCGCGCCACCTGCTGGTCAGCTTCTCGGGGCGGCCCTACGGCTTCATCGACCAGACCCTGGGCGCGCTGGGGCGCGAGCGGCGCATCGTGGTGACGGTGAACCAGTTCTTCACGGCCGGACGCGTGGTGGCCAATTCGGACCTGCTGACCGTGATGCCGCGGCATTTCGCGCGGGTGACCGGGATCGACGACCACCTGGTGCTGCGCGAGCTGCCCTTCGACCAGCCCCTGGTGCACGTGGATGCGCTCTGGCATCGGCGGGCCCAGCACGCGCATGCGCACGGCTGGCTGCGGCAGGCGCTGCTGCGCTCGGCGCAGGCTGCGTTCGCGGGTCCTTAGCGGACGACGCTGAGCCAGGCGCTGGCGGCGGCGCGCAGTTCCTGCGCGTGATGAGCGTCGAGGCCGGCGCGGCTGTCGGCGTTCTGCATCAGGATTGCGGCCGGGCTGGCATCGACAGCCTGGAGGGTCGGACGGAAAAAACGGGCCACGAGGGCAAGAAGGTTAAACATGATGTTGCGCTGCCCAAGCGGGCGGCGCGGAGTGACGATGAATCAAGAATAAGGGTTTTCCCCAATTCTTCAAGCCAAGCGCCATGCACAAAACGCATAACCTCATCCGCTAGACTGCACCCATCCCCCATGAAGCTCCAGCTGCTCTCGGACCTCCATATCGAGGTTCATCCGCATCTCCAGGTCGCCCCGGCGGCCGGCGCCGACCTGCTGGTGCTGGCGGGCGACATCGGCTCCTACCAGGCCGGCTCATCGCTGGCCGAGCCCGATTTCGGCCTGGCCCGCTTCTCACCACGCCATGGCTGGCCGGCGCCAGTGGTCTATGTCCCCGGCAACCACGAGTACGACAACGCCGATTTCGATGCCGTCCACCAGCGGCTGCGCGAGACCTGCGAGGCACTGGACATCCTCTGGCTGGAGCGCGAGACGTTGGTCATCGACGGCGTGCGCTTCGTCGGCACCACGCTGTGGGCCGATTTCGATGCCCTGGTCGAGCCCGGCGACGACCTGGCCGAGGCGCTCAAGAAGCGCGGCAAGGCGATGCGCGCCGCCAACTTCTACCTGCAGAAGGCGGCCACCACGCGCGGCGGAGAGATCTTTCTAGCCGACGCCTTGAGGGAGCACTCACTCATATGCCAGGCGTGGCTGCGCGAGGCGCTCGCCCAGCCGTTCGAAGGCACGACCGTGGCGATCACGCACTTCGCACCGACCCTGGCGAGCGCGGATCCCCGCTATGGCCTGAGCCCGGGCACCGCGGGCTTCTGCAACAACCTGGACGAATTGCTGCCGCAAGCCGACCTGTGGCTGCACGGCCACCTGCACTGCCAGTTCGACTACCTGAAGGACGGCTGCCGCGTGGTCGCCAACCCGCTGGGCTACCTGGGCAAGGGGGAGCAGGACAACTTCGACCCGGCGCTGCTGGTCGAGGTGCCGCGCCCCCGGCAGACCCGCGCATCCGCTGCCGGGCGCTAGGCGTGCTCAACGGCCTGTGGCTCGGCTTCTTCCTGACCGCGGCGGCCGCGGCACTCGGCCGCTGGCTGCTCGGCGGCGACGCCACCGTGTTCGCCTCGATGGTCGAGAGCCTGTTCGCGATGGCCAGGCTGTCGGTCGAGGTGATGGTGCTGCTCTTCGGCACGCTGACCCTGTGGCTCGGCTTCCTGCGCATCGCCGAGGCCGCGGGCATCGTCGACCGGCTGGCGCGGCTGCTCGGCCCGCTGTTCCGCCGGCTGATGCCCGAGGTGCCGGCCGGGCACCCGGCACTCGGCCTGATCACGCTCAACTTCGCCGCCAACGCACTCGGCCTCGACAACGCCGCCACGCCGATCGGACTCAAGGCGATGCGCGAGCTGCAGACCTTGAACCCGAGCGCGACCAGCGCGAGCAACGCGCAGATCCTGTTCCTGGTGCTCAACGCCTCGTCGCTGACTTTGCTGCCGGTGACGATCTTCATGTACCGGGCGCAGCAGGGCGCGCCCGATCCCACGCTGGTGTTCCTGCCGATCCTGCTGGCGACCAGCGCCTCGACGCTGGTCGGGCTGCTGTCAGTGGCGTTCATGCAGCGCCTGCGGCTGTGGGACCCGGTGGTGCTGGCCTACCTGCTGCCCGGCGCACTGCTGCTCGGCGGCTTCATGGCCCTGCTGGCGACACTGTCGGCCGCGGCGCTGGCCGCGCTGTCCTCGCTGCTGGGCAACCTGGTGCTGTTCGGGCTCATCGTCTTCTTCCTGGCGGTCGGCGCGCTGCGGCGGGTGAAGGTCTACGAGTGCTTCATCGAAGGCGCCAAGGAAGGCTTCGACGTCGCCAGGAACCTGCTGCCCTACCTGGTCGCGATGCTGAGCGCGGTCGGCGTGCTGCGCGCCTCGGGGGCGCTCGACCTGGCGCTCGAAGGCATCCGCTGGGTGGTGGCGCGCACCGGCTGGGACACTCGCTTCGTCGACGCCCTGCCGACCGCGCTGGTCAAGCCCTTCTCGGGCAGCGCGGCACGCGCGATGCTGATCGAGACCATGCAGAGCCAGGGCGTCGACAGCTTCGCCGCCAAGGTCGCCGCCACCATCCAGGGCAGCACCGAGACCACGTTCTATGTGCTGGCGGTGTACTTCGGCGCGGTCGGCATCCAGCGGGCGCGCCATGCGGTCGGCTGCGCACTGCTGGCGGAACTGGCCGGCGTGGTGGCCGCGATCGCGGTCGGCTACTGGTTCTTCGGCTGAGCGTTCCGGCCGGCGCCAGCGACCGCGCGGCCGATCGGCCAAAATGGACCTCCAACTGCCCCCCTCTTCCGTGACCGCTCCCGCCCAGGCGCAACCGCCCTCCTTCTCCATCGACGAGTTCCGCGCATCGCTCGGCATGTTCGCCACCGGCGTGACCATCGTCACGGCGCGGGCCGCGAACGGCGCCCTGGTGGGCCTGACCGCCAACTCCTTCAATTCGGTCTCGCTCGATCCGCCGCTGGTGCTGTGGAGCCTGGCGCGCAGCGCGGCCTCGATGGCGGCGCTCAGCACCGGCTCGCACTATGCGATCAACATCCTGGCGGCCAACCAGAAGAGCCTGGCGGAGCGCTTCGCGGCCAAGGACATCGACCGCTGGGCCGATGTCGCCTTCACCGAGGGCATCGGCGGGGCGCCGGTGCTCGTGGGCGCCGCGGCCAGCTTCGAGTGCTTCAACCGCAGCCGCTACGACGAGGGCGACCACGTGATCTTCGTCGGCGAGGTCGAGCGCTGCATGCACAGCGCGGGCGCCTCGCCGCTGCTGTTCCACGGCGGGCGCTTCTACACGGAGCATCCGCTTTGAGGGCCACGCCGGCGGTGCTGCTGGCGGTGGCCTGCGCGGTCGAACCCGCAGTGGCCCAGGAGCCGCCCAAGCCGGTCAAGCAGAACTGGTTCGACGATCCCTTCTTCCAGGTGGCGTCGGGCATGCGCAGCTGCCCGGTGCCCGAAGGCCCGCTGCTGACCGCCGAGGAGCGGCGCGCGCAGATGCACTCGCGCCTCGAGCGCGGCACCAGCTGCTGGCTGGCCGGCCGCTGCGCCGACAGCAACGCCTACCGCTACGACAAGCCGCTGGCGCCCAAGGTGCAGGCGGCGCTGGCCGCCGTGCCGGGCGTGCGGCGCGCCAGCGTCTGGGTCGTGATCCAGCGGCGCTGGGTCTACCTGCAGGGCTGCGTGCCCTCGCGCAGCATGGCCGCCGCGCTGGACCGCGCCGCCCGCAGCGTGCCCGACGTTGAAGTGGTGCTGCCCGAGCTGATGGTCGGCACGAACGGCCACCCGCCCTATGCGGTCGCATCTCCCTGACACCGCCCCGCCGGCCCCAGGCCGCATCACAAGAAGAACAGAAATCCCTGGAATGATCGAACGCAAGGAACACCTCGACACCCGCGCCACCGCCCTGCTGATCGCCTGCTGCGCGTTCTGGGGACTGCAGCAGATCCTGATCAAGACCACCGTCGGCGAGGTGCCGCCGCTGTGGCAGGCCTCGATCCGCATGACGGGCGCGGTGGTGCTGCTGTGGATCTGGTGCGTGCGCCGCGGCGTGCCGCTGTTCGCGCGCGACGGCACGCTGCCCGGCGGCCTCCTGGCCGGTGCGCTGTTCGCGGGCGAATTCACCTGCATCTATCTCGGGCTGCAGCTCACGACCGCCTCGCGGCTCACGGTGTTCCTGTACACCTCGCCCTTCGTGGTGGCGGTGCTGCTGCCGCGCTGGGTGCCGGCCGAACGGCTGCGGGGCCTGCAATGGGTGGGGCTGGCGATCGCCTTCGCGGGCGTGGTGGTGGCCTTCAGCGAGAGCTTCGGCCACAGCACCTCGGCGCAGCTGCGCGGCGATGCGCTGGCGCTAACCGCCGGCGTGCTGTGGGGCCTGACGACGCTGACGATCCGCGCCACCCGGCTGGCCACCGCCAGCGCCGAGAAGACGCTGTTCTATCAAATCGCGGTGACCGCGGCGGTCTCGCCGCTGCTGTCGCTGCTGCTCGGCGAGCGCTGGGGTTTCGCGTACTCGGGCTACGCCTGGTTCTCGATCGGCCTGCAGACCGTGATCGGCGCCTTCGCCAGCTACCTGGCCTGGATGTGGCTGCTGCGGCACTATCCGGCCACGCGGATCTCATCCTTCACCTTCCTGACGCCGCTGTTCGCGCTGGTGTTCGGCGTCGTGCTGCTGGCCGAACCGCTGACCTTGCAGCTGGTGCTGGCGCTTTGCGGCGTGGCGCTCGGCATCGTGCTCGTGAACCGGCGCCCGGGAGCCAAGCCATGAACTTCCAGCCCGTGCTCGATGCCATCGAGGCCGAGGTCCGCCCGCTGCTCGGCGTGGAGGGCCAGGTGGCGAGCTACATCCCGGCGCTGGCGCGGGTGCCGGCACGGCAGTTCGGCATCGCCCTCAGGACCTGCGAGGGCCAGGAGGCCGCGGCCGGCGATGCCGACACGCCTTTTTCGATCCAGAGCATCTCGAAGCTGTTCACGCTGACCCTGGCGATGCGCCGCCTCGGCGATGCGCTGTGGGAGCGGATCGGCCGCGAGCCGTCGGGCAACCCGTTCAATTCGCTGGTCCAGCTCGAGAACGAGCAGGGCAAGCCGCGCAACCCCTTCATCAATGCCGGCGCCATCGCGGTGGCCGACCGGCTGGTGAGCCTGGGGCGCGCCGAGGCCGAGCTGATCGCGCTGATGTCGAACCTCTGCGGCGAAGCGATTGCCTACGACGAGGAGGTCGCCGCCTCGGAAGCCGTGACCGGCTTCCGCAACGTCGCGCTGGCGAACTTCATGAAGAGCTTCGGCAAGATCGACAACGACGTGCGCGAGGTGCTTAGCCTCTACTTCCACCAGTGCGCGATCCGGATGAGCTGCCGGCAGCTGGCGCGCGCCGCAGGCTTCCTGTGCCGCGACGGCGCCCACCCGATCGATGGCGAACCCGAGATCACGACCGAGCGCCATGCGCGGCGCATCAACGCGCTGATGCTCACCTGCGGCACCTACGACGCCGCCGGCGACGTCGCCTTCTCGATCGGCCTGCCCTGCAAGAGCGGCGTCGGCGGCGGCATCGTCGCCGTGGTGCCCGACAAGCTCACGCTGTGCGTCTGGTCGCCGGCCCTCGATGGCAACGGCAACTCGCTGCTCGGGCTGAAGGCGCTCGAGCTGTTCACGGCCCGCACCGGCCTTTCCATTTTTTGAATGCTCTCATGACAGACACTGCCGCCCCGATCCAGGAAGCCACCCTCTGGAGCGACGCGCTCTGGACCGCCCGCGTGATCAAGAACGAGGACGACGACGGCTGGGCCGTCGCGATGACCCGCCAGGGCGACCCGGAGCCTGCGCTGGTCGGCCCCTGGACCATGGGCCGCGACAAGAAGAACCCGAAGCCGCTCGACGCGCCGGCCTTCCACACGCTGGTGAAGACCGCCAACGAGGTGCTGCGCCGCCACGAGCAGCAGCTCCATGCGCGCTTGAACAAGCACGTCAGCGTGGGCGCCGGCTCCGGGCGCATCCGCGTGTCGCTGCAGATCGTGCCGGACGAGGACAATCCGCACGCGATGCTGCGGGCACATGACGAATCCGGCAGCGAGCTGGCCGAGCTGCGCGTGAAGCCGGACTTCAGGCTCAACGCCGCCAGCGCCGAGGCCTGGATCGAGAGCGGCTTCGAGAAGCCCCGCTGAAGCCGCGGGCCGCGGCGTTCTGGTCTACGCTACGCCATGTCCCTCCTTCCCGCCCTCCTGCTGTTCCTCCACCTGCTCGCCGCCGCCTTCTGGGTCGGCGGCATGGCGACGATGCACTTCGCGGTCCGCCCTGCCGCGGTCGCGCACCTCGAGCCGCCGCTGCGGCTGCCGTTCATGGCGGCGGCGCTGTCGCGCTTCTTCGTCGGCGTCTCGACCGCCATCGGCGTGCTGCTGGCGAGCGGATTGCTGCTGGTCTGGGCCGCCGGCGGCTTCGCGCGGGTGCACTGGAGCGTGCATGCGATGTTCACGCTCGGGCTGGTGATGATGGCGTTGTTCCTGCACCTGCGCTTCGCACCCTATCCGCGGCTGCTGCGCGCGGTGGCGGCCGGCCAGTGGCCGGTGGCGGCCGCGAACCTGAACCTGATCCGCAAGCTGGTCGCCACCAACTTGGCGCTGGGCGTGCTCGTGTTCGCGCTGGCCGTGGTCGGGCGCGTGCTGTGAACGGCAACGTCGCGAACACGCTGCCTACCGCTGGCTGAACCGCTCGAGGATCTGGAGCACGCTTTCGGTTGCTCCGTCGAGCGTTGCGCGCGGCCGGTGCGCGATGCCCAGATGCCGGGTCAGCTTCGGGCGGAGCGGCAACACCTGCAGCCGCTCGTTGAAGTCCGCGCCCACCGGCTGGTGCAACGGCAGCACCGCCGCACCGTAGCCTGCCGCCACCAGGGCGAGCATCGCCGCGTCGAAGTTGAGCTCGATGCGCGGGCGCGGCGATTCGCCGATCGCGGCGAACCATTCCATCGTCAGCCGGTACATGTGCGTGGTCGCCTCGTTGAAGATCAAGGGCCTCTCTGCCAGCCAGCGCGGCGTGGCCCGCTTCGGCGCCGCCCACTTCTTCGGGACGAAAGCCATCATCGGCTGGCTGCGCCAGCGCGTGACCATCAGGTCACGCATCGGTGGCTGCGGAATCGCCACCAGACCGATGTCCAGCGTGCCCATCGCGAGGCGCGACATGGCCTCGGACGAGCCGAGGATGCAGACCTCGACGTCGATGCCGGGGTGGTCGCGCTCCAGCTCCTCGAGCACCTGCGGCAACAGTTCGACCACGATGCCGGTCGACGTGCCCAGCCGGACGCGGCCCGTTCGCCCTTCGGCCTGGCGCCGCACGGCGTCCACGGCGTCGTCGGCATCGCGCAGCAGGCGCCGCGCGCGCTCGACCAGTGCAGCACCCGCGGCAGTGGGCGTGATCCGGCGGCTGCCCCGCACCACCAGCCGGGTGTTCAGGCGCGATTCGAGTTCGCTGATGTGCAGGCTGACCGTGGGTTGCGCGAGGTGAAGGGCCCGGGCGGCGGCCGAGAAGCTGCCGAGGTCGGCGATGGCCACCAGGGTGCGGAGTTGGTCGAGGTTGAGTTGCCGCATCAGGAAAGCTGATTGGAAGTGACAGGATTCTCAACTTCCACAATAGCACGCAGGCTTGCAAGATGGCTGTCCGTCCATGAGGAGCCATGCCATGCCGTCGACCCAGTCCGCCCTCGTCACCCGCTTGCTCGATGGGGTGCACGCGCTGCGTCGCTGCTGGCTGGACCAGCGCCAGCTGCGCGCGATGAGCGAGCTCGACCTGCGCGACCTGGGCGTGGGCCGCAGCGAAATCCCGTGGCTGCTCAGCGATGCTGCGGCGCCGCCGCGTGCGCCACGCAGCCGTGCGCGGTGTGCTGCGGATGCTCGGCCAGCAAGGCGGCCGTGACGCCGTTGGTCCAGCCGAAGCCGTCCTGCAGCGGGTACTCGCCGCCGGCGCCGCCCGCGGTGTCGTCGCGCTCGACCCGACGCAGGGCGTATTTCTCGACCAGCTTGCCTTCGCGCTCGTAGAGCGCGGCCACGGTCGCGAGCCAGCGCCTGGCGATGGTGCGCGACAGCGCCTCGTGGCCGTAGTCGGCCAGCCCGCGGACCGCCATCCATTGCAGCGCCGCCCAGCCATTGGGGCGGTCCCATTGCTGGTCGCTGCCGCACTCGGTGGTCGACAGCCCGCCGTGCGCCAGCAGCCGCTGCGACACGGTCTCGGCCAGCGCCTCGGCCTGGGCAGCGGTCGCGAGGCCGACGAACAGCGGCACCACGCTGGCCGCGGTCAGGCAGCTGCGGCGCACGCCCCGCCGCCAGTCGTGGTCGAAGAAGGCGCCCTGCTGCGGGTCCCAGAAGCACTCGCCGATCGCGTCCCGGCGCGCCTCGGCTTGCTGCGAATAGGCCTGCGCGGCGGCGGCGTCGCCGGCCTGCCCGCTCAAGGTGGCGAGCGTGCATTCGAGCTGGTGCAGGAAGGCGTTGAGGTCGACCGGCAGGATGTCGGTGGTGCAGAGGCTGGCCAGCGAGGCCGCCGTGGCGGCGCGCACATGGGCGCAGGGCTGCACATCGCCCGGCGGCGGCGGCTCGCGCATCCAGCGGGTGCTGAAGTCCCAGCCCGACTCGCAGGCCGCGCGGATGTCGCGGTAGATCAGGGCCGGCTCGCGATCGCAGGCCTGCGCCGTGGCCACGTCTTCGATCCACGACTCCTCGCGCGGCGTGTCGCGCTCGTCCCAATAGCGATTGAGCAGGGCGCCGCCGGCGAGCCGCACCACGCGCCGGCTCGCATCGCCCGGGGCCAGGCCCTCGCTGCCGGCCATCCACCACGCATGCTCGCGCCGCAGCTGCGGCAGGAAGTCGATCGCATCGACCGCGCCCTGCTGCTGCGCGAGTTCGACCATCAGCGCGAACACCGGGGGCTGCGAGCGGCCGAGGTAGTAGCTGCGGGTGCCGTTCGGCACATGGCCGTGGGTGTCGATCAGGAAGGCGAAGTTTTCGACCATGCCGCGCACCAGCGGCCGGTGGTGTTCGCCGGACAGGCCCAGCAGGGTGAAATAGGAATCCCAGTAGTAGAGCTCGCGGAAGCGTCCGCCCGGAACCACATACGGATGCGGCAGCTGCAGCAGCGAGGAGCGCGGCGGATGCACCTGCGGATGCCGCGTCAGCACCGGCCACAGGTCGGCGATGTGGGCCGCGATCGGTTGGCCCGGCACCGAGACATAGTCGCTCGGCGCCGGCTCGACCAGCTCGAAGTTCGCCTGCACGAAGGCCGCGAGATCGAAGCCGGGTTCGCCGCACTGCGCACGGTAGGCGGCCAGGATGGCTTCCGGCTCGGCGCGCGGCGCGCAATCGACGAAGGTCTTGCTGTCGGCGAACACGCGGCCCGACTGGACCGCGACGAAAAGCTCCTGGTAGCGGTCGGCCGGCGTCAGCGTGTCGGGCGCGGGCGCCGCCGCGGCGCGCGTCGAGCGCTTCGCGGTGGAAGCGCCCGGCGCGTTCACACCACGCCCGCCGCCCGCAGCGCCGCGCGCCTGGCTTCGTCGATGCCGAACTCGGCCAGCACCTCGTCGGTGTGCTGGCCCAGCGCCGGCGGCGCCCGGCGCAGCACCGGGGGCGTGGACTGCAGCCGCAGCGGGCTGGCGACGCCGACGATCTGTTCGATGCCGTCGCCGGCATCGCGCGGCAGAGTCACGGCCAGGCCGCGCGCCTTGACCTGGTCGTCCTCGAAGGCCTGGGCGATGTCGTTGATCGGGCCGCAGGGCACGGCCTTGTCTTCGAGCAGCGCGATCCACTGCGCCGTGCTGCGGGTGCGGGTCACGGCTTCCATCTGGGGGATCAGCACTTCGCGGTGCCTGACGCGCAGCGTGTTGGTGGCGAAGCGCGGATCGGCGGCCCACTCCGGATGGCCGGCGGCTTCGCAGAAGCGCGCGAACTGCCCGTTGTTGCCGATCGCCAGCAGCATCGCACCGTCGGCGGTGCGGAAGTCCTGGTAGGGCGCCAGGCTCGGATGGCTGTTGCCCTGCCGCTGCGGCGCCACGCCGGTGTTGAGGAAGGCGCTGGCCTGGTTGGCCAGGATCGCCATGCCGACGTCGAGCAGCGCCATGTCGATGTGCTGGCCCTCGCCGGTGCGGTGGCGCACTTCGATCGCGGCCAGGATGGCCGTGCTGGCGTAGACGCCGGTGAACAGGTCGGTGAGCGCGACGCCGACCCGCAGCGGCCCGCCGCCGGGCACGTCGTCGGGCCGGCCGGTGATGCTCATCATGCCGGTGGTGGCCTGGATCATCAGGTCGTAGCCGGCGCGCATGGCGTGCGGGCCGTCATGGCCGAAGCCGGTCACGCTGCAATAGATGAGGCGCGGATTGGCGGCCCGCAGGCTCTCGTGGTCGAGGCCGTACTGCTTGAGCCCGCCGGTCTTGAAGTTCTCGACCAGGATGTCGCTCTCGGCCGCCATGCGCTTGAGCAGCGCCTGGCCGTCGGGCGTCGCCATGTCGATCGTGACCGAGCGCTTGTTGCGGTTGCAGGCCGTGAAGTAGGTGGCCTGGTGGGTGTCGTTGCCGTCCGCATCCTTCAGGAAGGGAGGGCCCCAGCCGCGGGTGTCGTCGCCGACCCCCGGTCGCTCGATCTTGATCACGTCGGCGCCCAGGTCGGCCAGGATCTGGGTGCACCACGGGCCCGCGAGCACGCGGGACAGGTCGAGCACCTTGAGGCCCGCGAGGGCGCCTTGCGTGGCGGCGGGGGCTGACATCAGTTCGCGAAGGCGGCGATGCCGGTCTGCGCGCGGCCCAAAATGAGCGCGTGGATGTCGTGCGTGCCTTCGTAGGTGTTGACCACTTCGAGGTTCACTAGATGGCGGGCCACGCCGAATTCGTCGCTGATGCCGTTGCCGCCCATCATGTCGCGCGCCAGGCGGGCGATGTCGAGCGCCTTGCCGCAGGAGTTGCGCTTCAGCAGCGAGGTGACCTCGACCGAGGCCGTGCCTTCGTCCTTCATGCGGCCCAGGCGCAAGCAGCCCTGCAGGCCCAGCGTGATCTCGGTCTGCATGTCGGCCAGCTTCTTCTGGATCAGCTGGTTGGCGGCCAGCGGGCGGCCGAACTGCTTGCGGTCGAGCGTGTACTGGCGGGCACGATGCCAGCAGTCTTCGGCGGCGCCGAGCGCACCCCAGGAGATGCCGTAGCGGGCGCTGTTGAGGCAGGTGAACGGGCCCTTCAGGCCCCGCACTTCGGGGAAGGCGTTTTCTTCCGGGCAGAACACGTTGTCCATCACGATCTCGCCGGTGATGGAGGCGCGCAGGCCGACCTTGCCGTGGATCGCCGGGGCGCTCAGGCCCTTGAAACCCTTCTCGAGCACGAAGCCGCGGATCGGGCCGACCGTGCCGCTTTCGCTGACTTCCTTGGCCCAGACCACGAAGACGTCGGCGATCGGGCTGTTGCTGATCCACATCTTGGCGCCGGTGAGCGCGTAGCCGCCCGGCACCTTCTTGGCGCGGGTGACCATGCTGCCGGGGTCGGAGCCGTGGTCGGGCTCGGTCAGGCCGAAGCAGCCGATCCATTCGCCGGTGGCCAGCTTGGGCAGGTACTTCTGCTTTTGCGCCTCGGTGCCAAATTCGTTGATCGGCACCATCACCAGCGAGCTCTGGACGCTGGCCATCGAGCGGTAGCCGGAGTCGACGCGCTCGACTTCGCGGGCGATCAGGCCGTAGCAGACGTAGTTGAGGCCGGGGCCGCCGTACTGCTCGGGAATGGTCGGGCCCAGCAGGCCCAGGGCGCCCATCTCGCGGAAGATGGCCGGGTCGGTTTCACCGGTGCGGAAGCCTTCGATCACGCGCGGGGCGAGGCGCTCCTGGCAGTAGGCGTTGGCGGCATCGCGCACCATGCGCTCGTCGTCCGTGAGTTGCTGGTCGAGCAGGAGGGGGTCGTCCCATTGAAATGCGGCGTGGGCCATCTGAAAGTCTCCGATGAGGGGGTGCTGGAAGTCGGCCCTGATCGTAAGCGCCGGGGACAGGGAGCGCAAACGACGATTCCACACCCAGTTATGAGTTTGTCGCACTTCAAAGCACAATGTGCCGGCGGGTCGCCGCTTGCGCGACGCGCCAGTCAACTATGTAGCCCTCGCATACCATGCGCCGAAAGATCCCTTCCACCCAGGCCCTCATCTGCTTCGAGGCCGCCGCCCGCCACGAAAGCTACACGCGGGCGGCACAGGAACTGGCGCTGACGCAGAGCGCGGTGTCGCGCCAGATCACGGCGCTGGAGGACTTCCTCGGCATGGCGCTGTTCCGGCGCACCCGCCACGGCGTGGCGCTGACCCCGGCCGGCGCCGACTATGCGCGCCAGATCGCGCGCCAGCTCGACACCATGGAGCGCGACACCCTCGACGCCATGGCCCGGCAGGGGCTGGGCGGTTCGCTGCAGCTGGCCGCGGTGCCGACCTTCGCCACCCGCTGGCTGATCCCGCGGCTGCCGGACTTCGCGGCCCGGCATCCCGACATCACGGTCCACATCGAGACCCGCACCCGGCCCTTCCTGTTCAACGAGACGCCGTTCGATGCGGCGATCTACACCGGCACGCCGGCGCAGGCGGCCAACTGGGCCGGCACGCGCTCCACCGCGCTGCTCAGCGAAGACGTGCTGCCGGTCTGCAGCCCGGCCTTGATCGCGCCGCGCGGCCAGCTGTCGCCCGCGGCCATCGCCCGGCTGCCGCTGCTGCAGCAGAGCACCCGCCCCGACGGCTGGCGCCAGTGGTTCGATGCCCAACAGGTCGAGGCGCCGCGGGCCCGCAGCGGCCCGCGCTACGAGCTGTTCTCGATGCTCGCGGAGGCCGCGGCGCATGGCCTCGGCGTGGCGCTGATGCCGCGCCTGCTGATCGAGGCAGAGCTCGATCGCGGCGAGCTGGTCGTGGCCTGCGACCGGCCGCTGCGTGGCGAGCGCAGTTATTTCCTGGTGACGCCGGCGGCCCAGGACGAACGGCCGGCGCTGACGCTGTTTCGCGACTGGCTGCTCGCGCAAGCGGGTGGCGATGCCGGCGTGCGCTGATCGGGCGCCAGCGTTCAAGTCGCCAGCGCCGACGCGCCGACCGCGGCCACCAGGGCATCCTGCGTGGACTGCATCCCGGAGACCCCGATGCCGCCGATCACGGCGCCGTCCTTGACCAGCGGGAGGCCTCCTTCCAGGGGACAGGCGCCCTCGGTCGCGAGCAGCCTCAGGCCGATGCCACCCGCGGCCAAGGCTTCTTCGAATACCTTGGTCGGCCTCTTGAACCGCACCGCGCTGGCCGCCTTGTGCTGCGCGATCGCCACGCTGCCGGTTTGCGCGTGGTCCATCTTGTAGAGCGCCACCAGGTTGCTGCCGCTGTCGGTGACCGCGATCACCATCGGCCATCCCTGCTTGCCGGCTTCATCCATCGCCGCCGATGCGACCCGGCGGGCCTCCTCCAGCGTGATCGGGAAACCATAGGGAATCGGCTGTGCGAATTGATTCATTGCGAGCTCCATGTATAAGCAAAACCGTGATGCTATGGACCGATTCCCTTCGTGAGAATTCTCAAGATGCGCACAAGTGATGTGCAAAAACACCCAGTCACCGCAGCGCCCTTCGCCGCCTGGGACGACGTCCGCTTCTTCATCGAGGTCGCGCGGCAGGGGAGCCTGTCGGGAGCGGCACGGACCCTGGGGGTCGAGCATTCGACCGCGGCGCGCCGGATCGCGGCCCTGGAATCCGGCATCGGTCTGCGGCTGTTCGATCGGCTCGCCACCCGCTGGCGACTGACGCCGCAAGGCGAGGCGCTCCTTCCGGCGGCACGCCGCATTGAAGCCGAAGCCCTTGCATTCGGCCGCGCCGCCGCTTCCGCCACCGCCGCCGGCGCGACAGTCCGCGTCTCCGCCCCGCCGATGTTCACCAGCCACTTCCTGGTGCCGCAGCTGGCGACGCGCTTCGACCGCTGGCAGGACATCCGGCTCGAGATCGTCGGGGAAGTCCGGTTCGCCGATCACCAGCGCCGCGAAGCGGATCTCGCGCTGCGCTTCATGCGTCCGACGGAGACCGGGTTGGCCGGGCGCAAGCTCGGCGAGCTGGACTTTCGGGTCTACGCCACCGCGGACTGGCTCGGCCGCCCCGAATCGGCTTGGCGCTTCGTCGGCTACAACGAGCCGCTCACGGACGTGCCGCACCAGAAGGCGCTGGCGGCGTTCGCCGGATCCAGGCCATTCGTCCTTCGCAGCAACAACCTGGGCGCACTCCACAGCGCCTGCCGCTCGGGCCTGGGCCTGGCCATGCTGCCCGGCTTCCTGGCGCACGGCGACGAGCGGCTGGTCGAAGTGCCGTGCGCGCCGAGCGCGACGCGCGAGCTGTGGTCCGTGGTCCACCCGGACGTGCGCCGGGATCCTCGCGTCAAGCGGATCAAGGACCTGATCGCGGAGCTTCTCGCCGAGACGCGGGAAGATGGGGCCGGTCAGGCCATCTAGACGCTCGATGCCGTGCGCCGGGCTCCCCGCCCGGGCTTCGCAGCGGGAGGCGGCTGCGGCCGGTGCGCCGCCGCCATCGCCTCCAGCCCGGCCATCGCGTAGCGGATGAAATCGTCGGCCAGTCCGCCGCTCTCCTTGGCGACCGCGGGCAGCACCCGGGCCGGCACCTCCTTCGGCGCCACCAGGATCACCAGGCAGGGCAGCAGCGCGAACATCAGGCCGCGCTGGACCGCAGGGTGTTCGGGCGGCAGGCCCAGCACCTCGCCGATCAAGCCGAGCAGCACGCGGGACTTGGGCCGTATCGCCTTGTCGATCAGCACCGAGACCGCGGCCGTCGGCGTCATGATTTCGCGCAGCACGACCCGGAAACCCCAGGGCGCCGAGCCCTGCGACGCGAAACCGATCAGGCGTGCCAGCAGCAGGCGAAGCTTCTGCTTCGGATCGCCCGGGCCGTGGGTCAGGGCCAGCAGGTCGTCCAGCGCCATCACCTGCCGATGGGCCTCGATCAGCACCGTCTCGTACAGGGCCTCGCGGCTGCCGAAGTGGTAGTTGACCGACGCCATCGGGGTGCCGGCGCGCTCGCAGATCTCCTTGCTGGTGCCGTCGGCGAAGCCGCGTTCGGCGAACACCTGGCCGGCCGTTTCGAGCAGCAGGGCGCGGGTGGCGTCGCCATCGGGGCGCGGCGTGCGCGCGGCGGATTTCTTCTTGGCGGGGGCGGACATGCGGGCCTTCAAACTTGAGTTTGAATTTAAATTCGGATTCTCGCGGCAAGTCTACTTCAGCCGCCGCCGCGCTTCGTGGATGATCTTGCGCATGACATTGGATTACCTGGATTTCGACTACAGCGAAGACACCGAAGGGGTCGGCGTGTTCGACGCCATGGCGAGCACCGGCCCGCAACAGGTCGCTGCCGTGGAGGCCGAGGTAGTGCAGGTGCTGGACTGGGCGCACGCCGGCTTCGGCGCGCCGCGCGGGCCGGTCGGCGACGGCGGCGACTGGGACTACGACCTGCAGGGCATGCAGGAAAGCAGCCAGCCGCAGTCGATGATGTTCGACCCGGTCGAGCGCCGGCTGCGCGTGCAGCCCGGCGCGGCGGGCGTCGTGCGGCACACGGTCAGCCTGTCGATCAGCGGGACCGAGGCCTTCTGCGCCGCCTTCCGCGAAGCCTTCGAGCTCGGCTAACCTTCGCCCATGACCACCCGCCCGCCGCTCCCCCCCTTCACGCGCGACAGCGCGATCCAGAAAGTCCGCCTCGCGGAGGACGGCTGGAACTCGCGCGATCCGGCACGCGTGGCCCTGGCCTACAGCGAGGACACGCGTTGGCGCAACCGGGCCGAGTTCGTGGTCGGGCGGGCCGAGGCCGAGGCCTTCCTCGCGCGCAAGTGGGCACGCGAACTCGACTACCGGCTGATCAAGGAACTCTGGGCCTTCGAGGGCGCGCGGATCGCCGTCCGTTTCGCCTACGAATGGCACGACGATTCCGGTCACTGGTTCCGCAGCTACGGCAACGAGAACTGGGAATTCAACGACGACGGCCTGATGCGCGTGCGCCATGCGAGCATCAACGACCTGCCGATCAGGGACGACCAGCGCAAGTTCTTCTGGCCGCTGGGCCGGCGCCCGGACGACCATCCGGGACTGAGCGATCTCGGCCTCTGAGGGCGCCTGCCACACAATGCCTGATGCAGGGCCATGTTAGCGCCACCATCCCACCCGCCTTGAACGACTCCAACGCTCCGCCACGCCCGAGCCGCCGCAGCAGCGGCGGCATCACGCTCGACGACGTCTCCAAGCTCGCCGGCGTGTCCGCGATCACGGTCTCGCGGGCGCTGAACACGCCGGAGCTGGTGTCTCCCAAGACCCGCGAAAAGGTCCGGCTGGCGGTCGAGCGCACGGGCTACGTGCCGAACCTGCTGGCCGGCGGCCTGGCCTCGAACCGCAGCCGGCTGGTGGCCGCGCTGGTGCCGACGATCGCCGGGCCGGTGTTCCTGGAGACCATCCAGGCCCTGACCGAGGCGCTGGCCGAGGCCGGCTACCAGCTCATGCTGGGCCAGGCCGGCTACCACAACTCGCGCGAGGACGCGCTGATCGACGCCATCGTCGGACGGCGGCCGGACGGCATCGTGCTGACCGGCATCATGCGCTCGGCCGAGGGCCGCCGGCGCCTGCTGGCCTCGGGCATCCCGGTGGTCGAGACCTGGGACCTGACGCCGACGCCGGTCGACATGCTGGTCGGCTTTTCTCATGAGAAAGTGGGCGCTGACATAGCGCAATACATCCATCGCAAGGGCTATCGCCACCCGGCGGTGGTCACGGGCGACGACCAGCGGGCGAACCTGCGCCGGGCCGGCTTCGAGCAGGCCTGGCAGGCGCTGGGCGGCGCCGCGCCCCGGGTGCAGACCGTCCCCGCGCCGACCACGCTGGGCAGCGGCCGCGCCGCCCTGAGCGAGTTGCTGGCGACGGATCCGGCGGTCGACGTGCTGGTCTGCAGTTCGGACGCGCTCGCCCACGGCGTGATCACCGAGGCCCAGGCGCGCGGCCTGCGGGTGCCCGAGGACGTCGCCGCCATGGGCTTCGGAGACCTCGGCTTCGCGCGCCATGCCCACCCCGCGATCTCGACGGTGCGGATCGACGGCACCGCCATCGGCCGGCAGGCGGCGCGCTTCATCATCGACCGCGCCGAAGGCCGCGCCGTCGAGCACAAGGTGCTGGACCTCGGCTTCTCGCTGATCGAGCGGGACAGCGCCTGAACCGGGCCGCTGGCCGCTTCGGGCCGGCCTGACCCAGCGCCCCCCGCCGCGCGATTACCCTGTTGACGCGAAGCCGCTCCGCGCCTTAAGATAAAAATGACAGCGCTAACATTCCAAGAGGCAATCCCGATGAGCGAACCGCAATCCCCCCCGCCGGCCGACCCGGGCGACGGCCGCAAGAAGCCCGAGCAGCTGCGCTCGCACCGCTGGTACGGCGCCAAGGACCTGCGCAGCTTCGGCCACCGCTCGCGCACCGCCCAGATGGGCCTCTCGCGCGACGACTACCTGGGCAAGCCGGTGATCGCGATCCTCAATACCTGGAGCGACATGAACTCCTGCCACACCCACTTCCGGCAGCGCGCCGAAGAGGTGAAGCGCGGCGTCTGGCAGGCCGGCGGCTTCCCGGTGGAGATCCCGGCCATGAGCCTGGGCGAGGCGTTCCAGAAGCCGACCACCATGCTGTATCGCAACCTGCTCGCGATGGAGGCCGAGGAGCTGCTGCGCTCCTACCCGGCCGACGGCTGCGTGCTGATGGGCGGCTGCGACAAGACCACGCCGGGCCTGGTGATGGGCGCGCTGGCCATGAATCTGCCGACGATCTTCGTGCCCGCCGGGCCGATGCTGCGCGGCGACTACAAGGGCCAGTTCCTGGGCTCGGGCTCCGACACCTGGAAGTACTGGGCCGAGCTGCGGGCCGGCAACATCAGCGAGCAGGACTGGCAGGACGTCGAGGACGGCATCGCCCGCTCGCCCGGCACCTGCATGACCATGGGCACGGCCAGCACCATGACCAGCGCCACCGAGGTGCTGGGGCTCACGCTGCCCGGTGCGTCGTCGATCCCGGCCGCCGACTCCCGCCACGCGATGATGGCCACCCACACCGGACGCCGCATCGTCGAGATGGTCTGGGAGGACCTGAAGCCGCTCGACCTGCTGACCGCGGCCTCGTTCGACAACGCCGTGACCGCGGTGCTGGGCCTGGGTGGCTCGACCAACGCGATCGTCCACCTGATCGCGATGGCGCGGCGCGCCGGCGTGGCGCTCGACCTGGCGCGCTTCGACGCCCTGGCGCGCAGCACGCCGGTGATCGCCAACCTGCGGCCCGGGGGCAAATACCTGATGGAAGACTTCTTCTACGCCGGTGGCCTGCGCGCCTTCCTGCGCCAGATGGGCGACCTGATCGACGGCAGCCAGCGCACCTGCAACGGCCGCACGCTGGGCCAGAACATCGAAGGCGCCGAGGTCTACAACGCGGACGTGATCCGGCCGCGCGGCGACGCCCTGCTCGAGAGCGGCGGGCTGGCCGTGCTGCACGGCAACCTGGCGCCGAACGGCGCGGTGATCAAGCCGGCGGCGATGGAGCCGCAGCTGCGCCGCCACACCGGCCCGGCGCTGGTGTTCCGCAACTACGACGACCTGGCGGCACGCATCGACGACCCCGAGCTGCCGGTCACCCGCGACAGCGTGATCGTGCTGCAGAGCGCCGGCCCGCAGGGCGCGCCCGGCATGCCCGAGTGGGGCCAGCTGCCGCTCCCGCAGAAGCTGCTGAAGGAAGGCGTGCGCGACATGGTGCGCATCAGCGACGCCCGCATGAGCGGCACCAGCTATGGCGCCTGCGTGCTGCACGTCACGCCCGAATCGCACGTCGGCGGCCCGCTGGCGCTGGTGCGCGACGGCGACCTGGTGACGCTCGACATCGAGGCCCGCCGCATCGACATGCAGGTGAGCGAGGCCGAGCTCGCGCGCCGCCGCGCCGATTGGCAGAAGCCGATCCCGAAATTCAGCCGCGGCTACGGCGTGATGTTCCTGAAGCACGTGCAGCAGGCCGACACCGGCTGCGACTTCGACTTCCTGGCGCCCGACTACCGCGCCGACGCGGCCGATGGGCAGCCCGAGGGAGAGCCCGAGATCCACTGATCGAAGCGCGACCGGTCCAGCCGGCGCGAGGGCCAGCGAAGCCGCCTCCTTTTTCTTCTTCCTGGAGCGAGACAACATGAACCCTGCCATCCCGCGCCGCACCGCGCTCCAGGTGCTCGGCGCCGCCGGCCTGGCGGCCGCACTCCCCGCCGTCGCCCGCGCGCAGTCCGCCGACGCCTGGCCGAGCCGTCCGATCACCTACGTGGTGCCCTTCACGCCAGGCGGCTCGACCGACGTGATCGGCCGCCTGATCGCCCAGAAGCTGGCCGAGGCCCTGGGCCAGCCGGTGGTGGTCGACAACAAGCCCGGCGCCGCAGGTGCGGTCGGCGCCAGCTACGTGGCCAAGGCCAAGGCCGACGGCTACACGCTCTTCGGCGGCACCATCAGCACGCATGCGATCAACGCCAGCCTCTACAAGAACCTGCCCTACGACCCGGTGAAGGACTTCGAGCCGATCTCGCTCGTGGCCTTCCTGCCGAACGTGCTGATCGTCGACCCGAACCTGGGCGTGCGCTCGGTGGCCGAGCTGATCGCGCTGCTGAAGAAGGACCCCGCGAAGCGCAGCTTCGCCTCGTCGGGTGCCGGCACCTCGACCCACCTGGCGGGCGAGATGCTGGCCGACATGATCGGCGTCAAGCTGACCCACATCCCCTACAAGGGCACGCCGCCGGCGATGCTGGATGTCTCTTCCGGCCAGGTGACTTTCATGTTCGACCAGATCACGGCCGCCTTGCCGCTGGTGCAGGCCGGCAAGCTCAAGCTGCTGGCGGTCACCACTTCGAAGCGCATGGCACTGGCGCCCGAATTGCCGACCATGGCGGAGGCCGGCGTGCCGGGCTTCGAAATGGCGTCCTGGCAGGCGGTCTATGCGCCGAAGAACCTGCCGCCGGCGATCTCGCAGCGCCTCGCGGGCGAGATCACGCGCATCCTCCAGCAGCCCGAGGTGCGCGACAAGCTCACCAACCAGCTCGGCATGGACGTGGTGGCCGGCTCGCCGGCCCAGCTGGCGGCGTTGATGCAGAAGGAAATCCCGCGCTGGGGCGAGCTGGTGCGCAAGTCCGGCGCCACCGCCAACTGACCCCTTCCGACCCGACGAAGAAGCATGACCATGACCGACACCCCCCGTACGCCCCTGTCCGACGCCACCCGTGAACTGCTGCGGCACGTGAGCGTCGCCACGCTGTGCACCCAGCTGTTCAAGCGCGGTTTCCGCAATGTCTACCTGCAGGGCGTGGGCCGGCTCACCACGCCCAGCGGCGGCAACCTGGTCGGCCCGGCCTTCACGATGCGCAACATCCCGGCGCGCGAAGACCTCGACCAGATCAGCGCCTTCGACGACCCGAACCATCCGCAGCGCAAGGGCATCGAGAGCGTGCCGCCCGGCCACGTGCTGGTGATCGACTGCCGCGGCGAGACCCGCGTGGCCTCGGGCGGCCAGATCCTCACCACCCGGCTCAAGGTGCGCGGCGCGGCCGGACTGGTGTCGGACGGCCCGGTGCGCGACAGCGGCCCGATCTCGCAGATGGACTTCCCGGTGTACTGCGCCGGCGGCAGCGCGCCGCTGAACCTGATCCACCATCACGCGATCGACCTCGACGTGCCGATCGGCTGCGGCGGCGTGGCGGTCTATCCGGGCGACGTGGTGGTCGGCGACGACGAAGGCGTGGTGGTGGTTCCGCACCATCTCGCCGACGAGGTGGCGCGCGACGCCACCGAGCAGGAAAAGATGGAGGCCTTCATCCTCGCGCGCATCGAGGGCGGCGCCAAGCTCGCGGGCACCTACCCGCCGAACGCCGAGACGCGGGCCGCCTACGAAGCCTCGCGGGCCCAGGTCGCCAAGGATGGCGGCATCCCGCCCGAATGAAAGCAGCAGCGCCGGCGGCCTGACGAACGAACTGGGCCGCCAACGCCCCGTTGTTCGTCCGTTTCGAACGCCATGCCCCCACCGACAATCGGGCATGAGCATCCACAGCCTGCACTTCACGGGACCGGACCTGGGGCCCTGCGTACTGGGCCAGCCCATGCTCGCGCACTACGGCGAGACCCACATCGGCACCCTGGACCCGGTGCCGGTGAGCCGGGGCGGCACCCAAATGCGCATCGAGCACTTCAAGCCCGCCGGCACCGAAGCCAGCCGGCACCTCCACAAGGCGAAGATCGGCCGGGTCCTCCTGCCCATGCTGGTGGCCTTCATCGCCGAGCATTTCTCAAGCATCACGCTGGTCCAGATCTCGCTGGCGCGCGACATCGAGGGCTATGGCGAAGGCTTCCGCCTGGCGGCCGAGCGCGCCGCGGTGCTGCAGGCCATGGGTGCCGGCCGCATCCTGATCACGCCCATGCCCGACACCCGGCGCATGGGCCATTTCGTGGTCGCCGGCGTCTGGGAATACAAGCAGGCCAACCTGGCCGCGCTGGCAGCGACGCTCCAGAACGAATGGGCCGCATTCGAAGAACGGCAGGCCGTCGCCGCCCGCGGACCCAGCCGCAAGCGCCGCTGGTTCTTCGCCCGCCGCCCGCTGAACGGCGGGGCCCGCTGGCCGCGGCGTTAAGCGGTTTCTAGTTCGCGGAAGCAGGCCAGCATCGCGGTCACGCCGGGGGCGTCGACCGGCCCCTGCCGCCAGTCGGGCGCCTCGTGGTCCATCTGGGCGCAGAGGTCGTCCCACGCCTGCGCAAGCGCCGCCCATTCGGCCACGCCGGGCTCGGCGATGCGCTGGGCCAGCAGCGGCAGCGCATGCCGCAGGGCCGGCACCTGCTCGATCAGCAGCCGGCAGCGCCGGAACGCGCCGGCGTCGCGCGGCAGCACCGGCAGCCGGTGCCGATAGTGGCGAGGCCGCACGCAGGTCAGCAGCACGAACAGCGAGAGGCTGGCCGGCCCCTGCTCGCCGGCCGCCAGCCAGCGCAGCGATTGCGGATCGAGCCGCAGCGCGGCACGGCCCAGCTGGGCCCGCATCCGTTCGATGGCGGCGGGTGTTTCGCGCAGGCGCAGCCGCGCCAGCGCCGCGGGGGTGCCGATGACGGCGGTGGCGTCCAGCATGCGCGCCATGCCGGCGTGCAGCAGTTCGGTGTCATGGGCCTGCTTCATCAGGGCCAGGAACTCGGGCAATGGCATGTGCCCATAGACCACCCGGCACCCTTCGCGCATCAGGATGCGATAGCCGGGCTCGCCGGATGGGGGAAGGCTCCGTGTGTCCACCCCAAGCTATCGGCAGCGAAGGCCGGCCTGAACAGGGGGCGCACGAAAAAAACTGCGCGCGCGGCTCGTGCAGAATCCGCGCCACCATGCATGCCAAGGTCGTCCGCTATTTCGTCGAGGTGGTCCGCGCCGGCTCGATCCGCAAGGCGGCCGAGCAGCTGCACGTGGTGCCGACGGCGGTCAATCGGCAGATCCTCAATCTCGAAGAGGAACTGGGAGCGCCGCTGTTCGAGCGCATCCACAACACCCTCAAGCTGACGCCGGTCGGGGAGATCGTGCTGGCCCATGCCCGCAGCACGCTGCGCGACTTCGACGCCGTGCGCCAGCGCATCGAGGAAGTGCGCGGCCTGCGCGAAGGCGAAGCCTCGCTGGCGACGATGGCCGGCCTGGCCGGCGCCTTCCTTCCCACCGTGACGCAGCGCTTTCGCGCCGCCCATCCGAGGATCCGGCTGACGCTGCTCGACCTGCCGATCGCCGAGGTGCTGCGCAGCGTGCGCGATGGCGATGCCGACCTCGGGCTGGCCTACGACGTGCCCGACAGCGCCGGCTTCCGGACCCTGTTCACCAGCGAATGGCCGATCGGCGCGGTCGTGCCTCCCGGCCATCCGCTGACCGCGCAGGCGACGACAGTGCTCTCGGAATGCGTCGGCCACCCGCTGATCCTGCCGGCGGCGTCGCTCTCGCTGCGCCCGATCCTCGATGGCGCCTTCCGGCGGTCGGCGATCAGCGTCGCGCCGATCATCGAGACCACCTCGACCGCGCTGATGCGCCGGCTGGTGGTGCAGGGCGTCGGCATCACGCTGCTCAACCGGCTCGACATCGACGAGGAGCGCCGCGCCGGCTCGCTGGTCTTCGTGCCGCTGCGCGACGCCGGCCTGTCGCCGCAGACGCTCAAGCTCGTGATGCGCGCCGGCGGCGAGCCCGAACCGGCCGCGACCCTGCTGGCGGGGCTGGTGATCCGCTGCCTCGACGATCTGCTGGCGCCCTGAGGCCCGGTCCGCTGCGCGGCCTGTCCACTTTTTGTGGACGTCATGAGCTGAACAATGACTTTGCGCGTGCACGCCCTCGCTGCCTAGACTGCGGCCGTCCTTGCCCCTCGACGCCCTCAGAAAGGTCCCCTGATGCCTGCCACGCCATTCACGACCCGAGCCCCCGACAGCGACGCGGTCGACCAGAAGATCCCGCTTCCCCGCTGTGCCGCACTGAGCCTGCAGCACGTGCTGGTGATGTACGCCGGCACCATCGCCGTGCCGCTGATCGTCGGCAGCGCGCTGGGGCTGTCGAAGTCGGACATCGCCTTTCTCGTCAACGCCGACCTGCTCGCCGCCGGCATCGCCACGCTGGTGCAGGCGCTGGGCTTCTGGTGCTTCGGCATCCGCCTGCCGGTGATGATGGGCGTCACCTTCGCGGCGGTCGGGCCGATGATCGCGATCGGCGTCGACCCCTCGCTCGGCCTGCCGGCGATCTACGGCGCGACCATCGCGGCCGGCCTCTTCGGCATCGCGGTGGCGCCGCTGATGGGCCGGCTGCTCGGCGTCTTCCCGCCGCTGGTGACCGGCACCGTGATCACGCTGATCGGCGTCTCGCTGATGGGCGTGGCGATCCACTGGGCCGCCGGCGGCCAGCCGACGCAGTCGACGGTGATCGACGGCGTCCGCCATTCGGTGGCCAATCCGGCCTACGGCGATCCGGCCAACCTGGCGATCGCCGCCGTGGTGCTGGCGGTGGTGATCGTCCTGTCGCGCTTCGGCCGCGGGCTGGTGGCCAACATCTCGGTGCTGCTCGGGATCGTGGCCGGCGTCGCGCTGTCGCTGGCGCTCGGCCGCATGCGCTTCGACGGCATCGAGGAAGCCGGCTGGCTGGCGATCACGACGCCCTTCCACTTCGGCCTGCCGCGCTTCGAGTTCGGCGCCATCGTCTCGATGTGCATCGTCATGATGATCACGCTGGTCGAGTCGACCGGGATGTTCCTGGCGCTCGGCGCCATCACCGGACGCCGCATCAGCCCCGACGCGCTGACGCGCGGCCTGCGCGCCGACGGGCTCGGCACCGTGATCGGCGGCATCTTCAACACCTTCCCCTACACCTCCTTCTCGCAGAACGTCGGGCTGGTGACCGTCACCGGCGTGCGCTCGCGCTATGTCGCCGCGCTGGCGGGGCTGTTCCTGATCGCGCTGGCGCTGCTGCCGAAGGTGGCGCACGTCGTGGCATCGGTGCCCACCTTCGTGCTCGGTGGCGCGGGCATCGTGATGTTCGGCATGGTGGCGGCGACCGGGGTGCGCATCCTCGGCTCGATCGACTACAGCCAGAACCGCCATGCGCTGCACGTGATCGCGATCTCGATCGGCCTCGGCCTGGTGCCGACCCTGTCGCCCAACTTCTTCCAGCACTTCCCGGCCTGGACGCATCCCTTCACGCACAGCGGTATCGTGCTTGGAACTTGCGTGGCCGTGCTGCTGAATCTCTTCTACAACGGCGTGCTTTCGAAGGAGCGCGCCCTCGCGCTGGCCGCCGGCACTTCACATGGAACCGAATGACATGACTTCTCCCGCGACGCCCCCCCGCCCACTGATCCTCCGCCACGCCGACGTGCTGGTCACCATGGACGCCGCCCGGCGCGAAATCCCCGACGGCGCGGTCGTGACCGAGGGCCCGGCGATCGCCTGGGTCGGCGCCACGGCGGAGCTGCCGCCGGTCTACGCCGAGGCCCTGGCACGCGGCCAGGCCGAGGCGATCGACCTGCGCGGCCACGTGGTGATGCCCGGGCTGGTCAACACCCACCACCACATGTACCAGAGCCTGACCCGCGCCGTGCCCGAGGCCCAGGACGCCGAGCTGTTCGGCTGGCTCACGAACCTCTACCTGCTGTGGGCCAGGCTCACGCCCGAGATGATCCGGGTCTCGGCCCGGACTGCGATGGCCGAGCTGATGCTGTCGGGCTGCACCACGTCGAGCGACCATCTCTACCTGTTCCCGAACGGCGCGCGGCTCGACGACTCGATCGAGGCCGCCGACGCCATGGGCATGCGCTTCCATGCGGCGCGCGGCAGCATGAGCGTGGGCCGCAGCCTCGGCGGCCTGCCGCCCGACGAGGTGGTGGAGAGCGAGGAGGCGATCCTGCGCGACAGCGAGCGGCTGATCGACCGCTGGCACGATCCGTCGCGCCACGCGATGCGCCGCATCGTGCTGGCGCCCTGCTCGCCGTTCTCGGTCTCGCGCGACCTGATGCGGCTGTCGGCCGAGCTGGCGCGCGAGCGCGGCGTCTCGCTCCATACCCACCTGGCCGAGAACGACAACGACATCGCCTACTCGCGCGAGAAATTCGGCATGACGCCGGCCGAGTACGCCGAGGACCTGGGCTGGGTCGGCCGCGACGTCTGGCATGCCCACTGCGTCAAGCTCGACCCGGCAGGCATCGCGCTGTTCGGGCGCACCGGCACCGGCGTGGCGCACTGCCCCTGCTCGAACATGCGGCTGGCCTCGGGCATCGCGCCGATCGGCGCCATGCGGCGCGCCGGCGTGCCGGTCGGGCTCGGGGTCGACGGCAGCGCCTCGAACGACGGTGCCCACCTGCTCGGCGAAGCGCGCCAGGCGATGCTGCTGCAGCGCGTGGGCTTCGGGCCGGCCGCGATGACCGCCCGCGAGGCGCTCGAGATCGCCACCCTGGGCGGCGCCCGCGTGCTCGGGCGCGACGACATCGGCGCGCTGGCGCCGGGCATGTCGGCCGACATCGTGGCCTTCGACCTGCGCGGGGTCGGCCATGCGGGCGCCGGCCACGACCCGGTGGCGGCGCTGGTGTTCTGCCAGCCGGGCGCCGCCGCGCTGAGCCTGATCAACGGCCGGGTGCGGATCCGGGACGGCCGCTTCACCGACCTCGACCTCGCGCCGCTGCTGGCGCGGCATCGCGAACTGGCCCGCACCCTCTACGAACAGGCGCGCCATCCGCACCTGAATTGACATTGCGGCCGACACCCGCTCACCGTTTTCCGTGATGGCGCGATCGCCGATCTCTTTGTAGTCTCGAGGGTTCCGCCCGGGGCGGAGCCCACATCAACGAAGTCAATCGGAATCTGGAAGAGCGAGCCATGCAGCCTGAGGTCGAGATCACGAAACGCGCGGACGGCAACTTCAAGGCGACCGTCGGGACCGGCGACGGCACCCACCACTACGCGCGCGAAGGCCTGGTCTCGCTCGCCGAGTGCCTGCAGGACGCGGCCTCGGTGCTCGGCGACGAATTCAGCTACGCGACCGTCATCTACGACCGCCTGCGCATCGGCAGCTATCCGGTGGCCGTGATGGAGCACCGGGCCTTCGAACTGGCGGACGAGCTGATGATGAAGCTGTCGAACCGGCGCACCTAGTCGATCTCCCGCTGCCAGGCGGCGAACACGCCGGCGACCAGCGCCACCACCGCCATCACGTGGAAGCCGTCGAGCGAGGCCATGAAGGTGGCCTGCTGCTCGAGCATCCGCGACAGGGTGGCGAGTCCCATGGCGTGCGCCTCGCCGATCGCGTGGCCCGAAGCCGTGAAACCGCGCGTGATCATGTCGAGCGACTGCACGAAGCTCGGGTTCGAGAGGCTGGCCGTCTCGCTCAGCCGGGTCTGGTGCAGCGCGACCCGATGCTGCTGGAGCGCGATCGCGCTGGCGGTGGCGAACGAGATGGCGAGCTGGCGCACCAGGTTCTTGAGCCGGTAGCCGTGCGCGAAGGCCTCGGCCTGGAAGGAGCGGAAGGTCAGGTTGGCCACCGGCAGCACGACGAACAGCATCATCAGCCCGCGCAGCAGCAGCGGGCCCGCCAGCTGCGCGCGGCCGACCTCGGGCGACATCCGGGCGAACCACCAGGCGGCTGCCGCGGCAATGCCGAAGCCCGGCACGATCAGCCACTTCTTGCGGGTCACGCGCGCCGAGTACTTCAGGTAGACGAACAGCAGCAGCCCCGACAAGAGCGAGGTCGCGCCAGTGAAATAGCCGGCGTCGCCGAGCGTGAAGCCGAGCCCGCCTTCCATCAGCCTCGGCAGCAGGTAGCTGTAGCCGGTCGACAGGTAGTAATAGACCACGTAGAGCGCCAGCCCGACCTGGAAGGTGCGCTCGCGCAGCGCGTCCAGCCGCACCAGCGGCGCCGGATGGCGCCACTGCTGCCAGCCGAACCAGCCCAGCCCCGCGACCGCGGCGATGGCCAGGCCGATCAGGGTCGGCGAGCCCGAGAACAGCTCGAAGTGGGTGCGCGTCAGCACCACCTGGAGCGCCGCCTGCGCCAGGGTGAACACGCCATAGGCCAGGTAGTGCGGCGCGGTGCGCTCGTGCGGCGCGACATCGCCGATGTCCGGCAGCGTCCAGAGCGCGAGCAGGCCCGCGATCGCGGCCACCGGCGCGCTGCAGAAGAACAGCGAGCGCCATTCGAGATGGGTGACCAGGAAGGCGCCGGCGATCGGCGCCAGCACGCCGCCGAAGACGATGAACACCATGAAGGCGCGCAGCGCCCTGGCCCGCCGCTGCGGCGGGACGCCGATCTGGATCAGTATCCGGCAGGCGCCCAGCATGGGTCCGACGAAGTAGCCCTGGAAGGCCCGGGCCGCCATCAGCTGGACCGAGTTGTCGGACAGCGCCGCGCCGACGCCGCCGATCGCGAAGGCGAACATGCACAGCGCGAGGTAGCGGCGGTAACCCAGGCGCTCGATCCAGGCGTGCTGCTGCAGGATGCCGAGCACCGCGCCCAGCGCATAGGCGCTGGAGGCCCAGACCAGTTCGTCGGCCGAGGCGTTGACGCCGCCCGCGATGTAGCTCGCGAAGAAGGCGAACAGCGCGTTGTCGAAGTAGTCGATGCCGGTCACCAGGCCGATCACCCAGGGCATCAGCGCGGCCAGCTCGAAGCCGCGCCCGCCCGGCGCGGCGGCGGAGGCCGTCGGGATCGGCGCGTTCACTTCGGCCGCGGCGCCCGGCCGCGCTCCTTCAGGGCCGCCTCGAGCGGCTCGCCAGCCAGGCGGCGCTCGACGTAGTCGAGGTCGCGGCGCAATTGGGACTGCAGTGCCGCGGCCTCCTTGAGTTCGCGCCGGACCTGCGCGATGCGCCCGTCGAGCCCCGCGACCTGCTCGGCCAGCGTGTCCCGCAGCTCCTTCAGCGAGGCGTTCGACAGCCGCGGGCGGCCGCCGTCGACCGGCACCTCGAAGGGCTTCTGCAGCATCGCGGTGATCGCGGTCAGCGAGAAGCCGAGCGAACGCATGCGCAGCACCCTGGCCAGCTTGTCGAGATCGGCGGGCTCGTACAGGCGGTAGCGGCTCTCGCTGCGCACCGGCACCACGATGCCGAGCTCTTCGTAGTACTTGAGCGTGCGCGGCGTGACGCCAAGCCTGGCGGCAGCGTCGCGCACCGTGAGGGCGTCGGGGGAGGAGGTCACGGCGCCAGTCTAACCAAACGTGTACGTTCACGTACATGTTTGCCGGAATGACCCCGATCGCGACGCCGGCATGCCGTCCGGCGCCGATATGATGGCCGGTCATCTACGAACCCGCGAGCCCCCGTCATGCTGAATTCCCTGGCGCCCTTTCTCCTGCACTGGGCCATCACGGCACTCTCGCTCTGGGTCGCCAGCTACATCTTTCGCGGACTCAAGTTCGAGAGCACTGGCTCGCTGGTGATCTCGGCGCTGCTGCTCGGTTTCGCCAACGCGGTGGTCAAGCCGCTGCTGATCATCCTGACCCTGCCGCTGACCTTCCTGACCTTCGGCCTGTTCCTGCTGGTGATCAACGCGCTGATGATCCTGCTGGTGTCGGCGCTGGTGCGCGGCTTCAAGGTGTCGGGCTTCTGGACCGCGCTGTTCGCGAGCATCTTCATCTCGCTGCTGAGCGTGTTCCTGGGTGCGCTGGTGGACACCAGCGGCCCCGATGCGATCCAGATGCCTTCGAGCGGCAACTGGCTATAGCCGGCGTTCGGCGAATGCCACGTACCAGTCGAGGCTGGCCGGGTTGGCCATTGCCTCGCGGTTCACGACCTTGTCGAGCGGCTGCCCGAGCAGCAGCTTCTTGATCGGCAGCTCCTGCTTCTTGCCCGACAGCGTGCGCGGGATCTCCGCCACCTGGAAGATGTCGTCGGGCACGAAACGCGGCGACAGCGAGCTGCGGATCGCCTGGTTGAGCCGGCCGCGCAGCGCGTCGTCGAGCGCGACGCCCGGACGCAGCACCACGAACAAGGGCATGTAGCTTTCGCGGCCGAGGTATTCGAGGTCGACCACCATCGAGTCGAGCACCTCGGGCAGGGCCTCGACCGCGTTGTAGATCTCGCTGGTGCCCATGCGCAGGCCCTGGCGGTTGATGGTCGCGTCGCTGCGGCCGTAGATGATGCAGCCGCCGTCGGCGCCGATCCGGATCCAGTCGCCGTGGCGCCAGACGCCCGGGTAGGTGTCGAAGTAGCTCGACAGGTAGCGCGCGTTGCCTTGGTCGCCCCAGAAACAGAGCGGCATCGACGGGATCGGCCGGGTGCAGACCAGTTCGCCGACCTCGCCGATGACCGGCCGGCCCTGGTCGTTCCAGGCCTCGACCGCATGGCCGAGCTCGCGGCACTGCATCTGGCCGGGCACCTCGGGCAGCTCGCGGTTGCCGCCGACGAAGGCGCCGCAGAAGTCGGTGCCGCCGGAAATATTGCACCACCACACCGCCTCCGAGCCGGCATCGAGCACCTGCTGCGAGCCCCAGCGCTGCACCTCTTCCGGCAGCGGCGAGCCGGTGCTGCCGAGCGCGCGCACGCGTGAAAGGTCGCCGCAATCCCGGGCGATGAGGCCGGCCTTCATGCAGTGGGTGAAGTAGGCCGCGCCGGCGCCGAAGAAAGTGACCTTGTGCCGCGCGACGAAGCGCCACAGCACGCTCCAGTCGGGCTTCTCCTTGCTGCCCGCCGGGTTGCCGTCGTAGATGCAGATGGTGGCGCCGAAGGCCAGGCCCGAGAGCTGCGAGTTCCACATCACCCAGCCGGTGGAGCTGTACCAGTGGTAGCGCTCGCCGAAGTTGTTGGCGCCGTAGCTGGCGCCGACGTCGTTGTGCAGGCCACAGGCATGCATCGTGAGGATGATGCCGCCCTGGCCGTGCACGATGGGCTTGGGGAGTCCGGTGGTGCCGCTCGAATAGACGATCCAGATCGGGTGGTCGAAGGGCAGCCACTCGGGTTCGAAGGCCGCCACCTGGGCATCGTCGCGCCCGG
Organism: Variovorax sp. J31P179; assembly: GCF_030316985.1. Taxonomy (NCBI): domain Bacteria; kingdom Pseudomonadati; phylum Pseudomonadota; class Betaproteobacteria; order Burkholderiales; family Comamonadaceae; genus Variovorax; species Variovorax sp. J31P179. The sequence continues at coordinate 370,742 of NZ_JASZYL010000007.1, forward strand.
CGGCCTGCTGCCATTCGACATCGTGCGACACCTCGCCGGCGGCGAACGGGGTCTTCACCAGCAGCAGCTTCTGCACGCTCGGCAGCTGGCCGCGCAGCGCCTGCAGCACCGCGCTGCGGTCGAGCCCCTTGCCGCCGTAGTGCACGCCGTCGACCGCGATCAGCAGTTTGGGCTCGATCTGGCCGAAGCGGTCGGCCACGGCCGGCGTGCCCATGTCGGGCGCGCACACGCTCCAGATCGCGCCGATGCTGGAGCAGGCCAGGAACGCGACCATGGTCTCGGGCACGTTGGGCATGTAGGCCGCGACGCGATCGCCGCGGCCGACGCCGAGCGACCGCAGCGTGAGGGCCACCGAGGCGACCTGGCGCCGCAGCTCGGGCCACGACATCTCGCGCACCTCGCCGAGCTCGTTGTCGCTCACGATGGCCGGCATGCCCGCGGCATGGGCGGCGTCGGCGTGGCGCAGCACCTCGCGTGCGTAGTTGACCTGGGCTCCGGGAAACCAGCGCGCGCCGGGCATGCGGGCGTCGGCCAGAACCGCCGTGTGCGGCGTCGGCGAGCGCAGCCCGGCGTAGTCCCAGATGCTCTGCCAGAAGGCATCGAGATCGGTGACGGACCAGCGCCAGAGCGCGTCGTAGCTGTCGAATCGAAGGCCGCGGGTCTGGTTCAGCCAGTCTTGATAGAGGCGGAGCTGGGGAATGTTGGGGGCACGCATGCACCAAGCCTAGCGCCGCGGCCGGCCGCGCTCAATCGGGGTTGACCTCAGGGTTTGTACGTGTGTTCAATTAATTTGTACAACCGTTCAATACGGGCCATGAACAGCCGTCCCCTGCCGGTCAAGCGCCGGGCGACCCGAGCGGCCGCCGCCGAGGCGGCGCGGCCCGATCGCAAGCAGGCGATCCTGCTGGCGGCCGAGAAGCTGTTCGCGCGCCACGGCTACCACGTGGTGACGATCCGCCAGATTGCCGAGGAAGCCGGCGTGCCGCTGGCGCTGGTGGGCTACTACTACGGCCAGAAGCACGAGCTCTTCCACGCCATCTTCGCGCACTGGGGCCACTCGATCGAGGAACGCCTCGCCGGCCTGCGCGCGGTCGACAACGACCCGGCCGACCCGCGCACCCTGCCGCGCATCATCGAGGCCTTCATCGGCCCGGTGCTGGCCCTGCGCGCCAGCGCCGAAGGCGAGTACTACGCGCTGCTGGTGGCGCGCGAGCTGTACCACGCGACCGAGGAGGCCGACCGCGTGCTGCGCGGCTACTTCGACCCCCTGGCCGAGGCCTACATCGACGCCCTGCACATCGCGCTGCCACATGCCACGCGCGGCGAAGTCGCCTGGGGCTACCAGTTCGCGCTCGGCGCCCTCTTGCACCACCTGAGCGACAACCGCATCGAACGGCTGTCGCGCGGCGAGAACCGCCGCGGCGATCCGGCGGCGGCGCCGATGCTGGTGCGCTTCATCGTCGGCGGCCTGCGCGCCGCGCTGCCACGGCCCCGGACCCCGAACAAGAAAACCCACCCCAGGAGACAGACATGATGAAACGACGCAAGCTGCTGTCGGCGCTCGGTGCCGCCGGCGTCGCGGCGGCGCTGCCCGCGCGCGCCCAATCCGCCGGCCGGATCGTGTTCGGCTACACCGCCGTGACCGATTTCGCCTCGGTCTTCGTGGCCGCCGAGGAGGGCTACTTCAAGAAGCGCAGCCTCGACGTCGAGCTCAAGTTCATCCCGCTGAACTCCACCATCCCGGCCGCGCTGCAGTCCGACTCGCTGCAGATCGGCGGACCGACGCCGTCGGTGTTCCTGCAGGCGGTCGACGGCGGGCTCGACCTGGTGCTGGTGGCCGGCGGCGGCCTGACCTCCAAGACCATCACCGGCTTCGGCCTGGTGGCGCGCGCCGGCTCGGGCATCAAGACGGCGCAGGACTGCGTCGGCAAGAAGATCGGCGTGCCGGGCCTGGGCGCCTTCCTGCACGTGACCTTTCGCGCCTACCTGAAGGACAACGGGGTCGACTACCGCAAGGTGAACTTTGTCGAGGCCGCCTTCCCGCAGCACGGCGACCTGCTGCGCGGCGGCTCGGTCGACGCGGTGGTGTCGGCGGACCCGTTCATGAGCCGCATCACCGACAGCGGCGCCGGCTACGTGGCCTCGTACTACTCGACCTTCCTGCCCGAGGGCAACCAGACCATCGTCCATGCCGCCAAGCGGGAATGGGTGCAGAAGAACGGCGCCGCGGCGCGCGGCTTCCGCGAGGCGGTGCAGGAGGGCGCGGCCTTCATGCAGCAGCCGAAGAACGACGCCCGTGTGCGCGCCAGCATCGGCAAGTACATCAAGCTGCCGCCGGAGGTGCTGGCCAAGGTGCAGATCTCGCCGCCCGGCCCGCTGGTGAGCGAGAAGCAGCTCGCCTACTGGGTCGGCCTGATGAAGGAGCAGGAGATGCTGAAGACACAGGTCGACGTCTCGCAACTGGTCGTGAAGTGAACGCGCGCGAGATCGAGGCCCCGGAGCTGCTCAGCATCGAGGCCGTCAGCATCCGCTACGACGGCCGCGAGGTGCTGTCGCCGACCTCGTTCGAGGTGGCGCGCGGCGAGTTCGTGTGCATCGTCGGCCCGAGCGGCTGCGGCAAGACCACCCTGCTGCGCGCCGCCAGCGGACTGGTCGCGCCCAGCGGCGGCGCGGTGCGGCGCCACGGCCTGCCGATGACCGGGCCGTCGCGCGAGGTGGCTTTCGTGTTCCAGGACTACGGCCGCGCCCTGCTGCCCTGGCGCACGGTCGAGGGCAACGTGAGCCTGGCGCTGGAAGCCGCCGGCGTGCCCGCCGGCCTGCGCGCCCCGCGCATCGCCGAGGCGCTGGACAAGGTCGGCCTGGGCCGGCATGCGCGCAAGTTTCCGCTGCAGCTGTCGGGCGGCATGCAGCAGCGGGCGCAGATCGCGCGCTGCCTGGCCCAGAAGCCCGAGCTGATGATGATGGACGAGCCCTTCGGCGCGCTCGATGCGCTCACCCGCCAGGGCCTGCAGGACGAACTGGCGCGGCTGGTGCGCGAAGACGGCCTCACGGTGCTGTTCGTCACCCACGACCTCGAGGAGGCGATCTACCTCGGCGACCGCGTGATCGCGCTGCAGGCCGACCCCGGACCGGGGCGGCCGAGCATGGCGCGGATGATCGCCGTCGACATCCCCCGCCCGCGCGACCAGCTGACGACCAAGGAACACCCCGAGTTCCTGCGGCTGCGGCGCGAGCTGTTCTCTTTCATCGCGCAGGGCCATGACTGACAGGCCCCCACGCTCGTCACTGCGTGTACTCGCTGCCCCCCCAGGGGGCGCAGGCCGGCTTGGGGCGGCCCGGCGCCGGCCTGAGCACCGCCGCATCGCCCCCTTGCTGCGCCCCTGGCTGCTGCCGGCCCTGCTGCTGGGTGCCTTCGAGTGGTATGCGCGCCGCGCCGCTGCCCTGGGCAGCGATGCGCTGGCGCCGCCGAGCGCCGCGGCGCGGGCCTTCGCCGGCGCGGCCCTCGATGGCTCGCTCTGGCAGGCCACCGCCTTCACCCTCGGCACCGCTGCGCTCGGCCTGCTGGTCGGCGCGGTGCTGGGGATCGGCGGCGGCGTCTGGCTCGGCCTCTCGCGGCGCGCCGCCGATCTGGGGCTGCTGTCGATCGAGGTGCTGCGGCCGGTGCCCTCGGTGGCGCTGATCCCGCTGGCGATGCTGATGTTCGGCTTCGGCGTGCGCATGGAGCTCGCGATCGTCGCCTTCGCCACCTTCTGGCCGATGCTGATCCTGGTGCAGGCGGCGGTGCGGCAGGTCGACCCGCGCCTGCTGGAGGTCAGTCGCGTGCTCGGCCTGTCGAAGCGCGACCGGGCCTGGAAGATCGTCCTGCCGGCCATCGTGCCGCGGCTGTTCGTGGCGCTGCGCCTCGGTGTGGCGGTGGCGCTGGTGGTCGCGGTGACAGTCGAGATCGCCGCCAATCCGAACGGCATGGGCTACGCGATGATGATCGCGCAGCAGAGCTTCGACCCGGCGCTGATGCTGGCCTGGCTGGGCTGGATCGGCATCGTCGGGTATGCGATCAACGCCGCGATGCAGCGGCTGCAGCGGCGCGTGGCGCGGCGCATGGGCGTCACGCCATGAACCGCCGCCTCGGCCCCTGGATCGGCTCGGCCGGCGTACTCGCGGCGCTGGTCGCGCTGTGGTGGGCCGCCAGCCACGCCGGGTGGGTCAGCCGGGTGTTCCTGCCCACGCCCGAAGCCACGGCGGCGAGCCTGGGCGAGGGTCTGCGCGGCGACCTGCTCGGCTACACGCTGGCGACCGTGGGCCGGATGCTCGAAGGCTGGCTGCTGGCCTCGGTCTTCGGCGTCGTGCTCGGCGCGGCCATCGGGGTGTCGCCGTCGGTGCGCGCCTGGGTCCAGCCGACGCTCGAATTCATCCGCCCGCTGCCGGCCTCGGCCCTGCTGCCGCTGGCGATCTCGATCTTCGGACTCAACCCCGCCATGGTGCTGTTCGTGGTGGCTTTCGGCGCCATGTGGCCGGTGCTGCTGGCGACCGTGCATGGCTTCGCGGCCGTCGAGCCGCGGCTGTCCGAGGTGGCGCGCTGCCTGCAGCTGCCGCGCGCCGCCTTCGTCTGGAAGATCGGCCTGCCGAATGCGCTGCCCGACATCCTGGCCGGCATGCGGCTGTCGATGACCATCTCGCTGATCGTCGCGGTGGTCGGCGAGATGATCGCTTCGCAGAGCGGGCTGGGCCAGGCCATCCTGCTGGCGGCGCGCAGCTTTCGCGCCAGCGAACTGTTCGCCGGCATCGCGCTGCTGGGCCTGATCGGCTTTGCCAGCAATGCGCTGCTGGCCGTCGCGGAAAAGAAATTGCTGCGCTGGCAGCACTCGTGAAACCTTGCGGGACAGACCAAGAAATGATGCAGTCATTTTTGCTCTGTCCTCAACTGATTGAGACCTTGCGGGACAGACCAAGAAACTGCGCAGCAGTTTTTGCTCTGTCCTCAACTAATTGAAACCCTTGCGGGACAGACCAAGAAACGACGCAGTCATTTTTGCTCTGTCCTCAACTGATTAAAAAAGGAGCCCACCATGACCCGCAAGTTCGTCGACCTGTCCATCTTCCTCGAGAACGACGTGATGTCGGACCCTCCCGCTTTCGCGCCGAAGATCCAGTACTTCACGCACGAGCAGACCTACGAGCAGATCGAGCCCTTCTTCCCCGGCCTGAAAAAAGAGGACCTTCCCGACGGCGAAGGCTGGGCCGTGGAGCTGGTGCAGCTGTCGACCCACAACGGCACCCACCTCGACGCGCCCTACCACTTCCACTCCACCATGGACAAGGCGCTGGGCGACAAGAAGCCCGCGATCGCGATCCACGACGTGCCACTCGAGTGGTGCTTCCAGCCCGCGGTGAAGCTCGACTTCCGCCACTTCGAGGACGGCTACGTGGTGACGGCCGACGACGTCGAGGCCGAGCTCCAGCGCATCCGCCACACCCTCAAGCCGCTGGAGATCGTGGTGGTCAACACCCGCGCCGGCTCCCGCTACGGCCACAACGACTACGTGTCGGCCGGCGCCGGCATGGGCTACGAGGCGACGATGTACCTGCTGGAGCGCGGCGTGCGCCTCACCGGCACCGACGCCTGGAGCTGGGATGCGCCCTTCGTCCACACCGCGAAGAAATACGGCGAGACCCAGGACGCCTCGCTGATCTGGGAGGGCCACAAGGCCGGCCGCGACATCGGCTACTGCCACATCGAGAAGCTGCACAACCTCGAGGTGCTGCCGCCCGACGGCTTCTTCATCAGCTGTTTTCCGCACAAGATCCGCGGCGCCTCGGCCGGCTGGACGCGCGCGGTCGCGATCTTCGACGACGCGCTGATGGCGAGCGCCTGAGATGCCCATGCCACTCGACCACACGCACGACCCCGCGGCGCGCTGCTGGCTCGCTTCGGCCCAGGCCGCGGGCTGCGACTTTCCGATCCAGAACCTGCCGTTCGCGGTGTTCCGCCTCGCAGGTACGCAGGAGGCCTTTCGCGGCGGGGTGGCGATCGGCGACCAGGTCGTCGACCTGGCGGCGCTGGCCGCGGCCGGGCTGCTCGACGGCGCGGCGCAGCAGGCGGCGCTGGCGGCTGCGCAGCCCGTGCTCAACGACTTCTTCGCCCTCGGCCCGGCCGCCTGGCGGGCGCTGCGCCATGCGCTTTTTGCCGCATTGAACGCAGACGCCGCCGCAACCACCGCCGATGCGATGCGCGCCTGCCTGCGGCCCCAGTCCGCGGCCGAATTCACGCTGCCGGCGCGCATCGGCGACTACACCGATTTCTACACCTCGATCGACCATGCGCTGAACATCGGCCGCCTGCTCAAGCCCGACGATCCGATCACGCCGAACTTCCAGTGGATCCCGATCGCCTACCACGGACGCGCGTCGACGCTGGGCGTCAGCGGCCAGCAGTTCCACCGGCCGATGGGGCAGATGATGGCGCCCGGCGCCGGCGCTCCGATCTATGGCCCCTGCGCGCGGCTCGACTACGAGCTCGAACTCGGCATCTACATCGGCCGCGGCAACCCGGCCGGCGAAGCGATTCCGCTCGACCGCGCCGAAGACCACGTCTTCGGCATCTGCCTGCTCAACGACTGGTCGGCGCGCGACATCCAGTTCTGGGAAATGGCGCCGCTCGGGCCCTTCCTGGCGAAGAACTTCGCCACCACGGTGTCGCCGTGGATCGTCACGATGGAGGCACTGGCCCCCTATCGCACCGCCTGGAGCCGGCCGGCCGGCCACCCGCAGCCGCTGGGCTACCTCGAAAGCGCGGCCAACCGCGCGCAGGGCGCGATCGACATCCGGCTCGAGGTCTGGCTCGAGAGCGCGCGCGATCGCGCCGCCGGCAGCGCGCCGACGCGCCTGTCGGGGACCAGCTTCCGCCACCAGTACTGGAGCATCGCCCAGATGGTCGCGCACCACACGGTGGGCGGCTGCAGCCTGAACCCGGGCGACCTGTTCGGCAGCGGCACGATCTCCGGGCCCGGGCCGGGCGAGGCCGGCGCCATGATCGAGCTGACCCGCGGCGGGCAGGCGCCGGTGGCGCTCGCCGACGGCGACACGCGGGCCTTCCTCCAGGACGGCGACGCCGTGATGCTGCGCGGCTGGTGCGAGAAGCCGGGCGCGGCCCGGATCGGCTTCGGCGAGAGCCGCGGGATGGTGCTGCCGGCCCGCGTGCCGACGCCGTCCTGACGCCCGCCTTGTCCGGGCCGGCCGATCGTGGTGTACTTTCCGCCAGCCCAGACAAGGACCGACTCCGGGATGGCCATTCCACTCGCCCGCTTCTTCTTGCTTGCCGTGACGCACCTGCGCCGGTGCGCCTGGCTGCTGGCCTTGGCGATGAGCGCGGCGGCGGCTGCCGCATCCGCCCAGGAAGCCCCGCCCACCGGCGCCACGCTGAAGGTCTGGAACCGCACGGTCTTCGTCTTCCGGGTGCCGATGTTCGGCCTGTCGCCGCAGCAACGCGCCGACCGTGCCGCCGAGCGCATCGGCGACCTGCCGCCGGCCAGCCTCGGGGCGCCGGTCGAGGTCGCCAACTTCAGCCACGAAGGCGTGCCCGGCTACGCGGTGATGCTCGACGGCGGCACCCTGTTCGCGGTGTTCGCCAACGACCTGGAGCCCGGCGACCCGGCGCTCGCGCAGGTGGCCGCGCAGGCGGCCTCGCGGCTGCACGAGGCGCTGCTGGCACGCCAGGCGCAGGCCAGCACGCGCCAGTTCGCAATCGCGATCGGCTGGTCCGTGCTCGCGACGCTGGCGCTCGCGGCGGTGGTCCTGGCGCTGCAGTTCATGGCCGGGCGCATCGAGGCGCGGATCCAGGGCCTGCGCGAGCGGACGTCTGCAAGGCCTGTGTTCCATGCCCACCGGATGGCCGTGTCCTTGCTGGGCTATGCCGTCCAGTGGCTCAAGATCGGCCTGGTCCTGATGGCGGCCTATGTCTGGCTGGCCTACGTGCTGACCCGCTTCCCCTACACCCACCCCTGGGGCGACACGCTCGACACCTCGCTGGTCGGGGTCGCCTCCCGGGTCGCGGTCGCGGTGCTGCATGCGTTGCCGGACCTGGCGATGGTCGCCGTGATCTTCTTCCTCGCGCACCTGGCGGTGCGCGGGCTGCACACACTCTTCAACGCCGCCCATGCGAGCGGCGTGAAGGTCGCCGCGCTGCAGAGCGACACCATCGGCGCCACCCGGCGGCTGACGGTGGTGCTGGTCTGGCTGTTCGCGGCGGTGGTCGCCTATCCCTTCATCCCGGGCTCGGATTCCAACGCGTTCAAGGGGCTCAGCGTCTTCTTCGGGGTCCTGGTCACGCTCGGGTCGTCCGGCGTGGTGTCGCAGATCATGTCGGGCTTCGTCCTGATCTACTCGCGCGCGCTGCGGCCCGGGGACTACGTCCAGATCGGCGAATCCGAGGGCTACGTGGTCGAACTCGGCACGCTCTCGACCAAGCTGCGCAACCGGCTCGACCAGGAGGTCACGCTGCCCAACTCGGTGGTGGTCGGCACCCGGATCCTGAATTCGAGCGACACCACCAGGCCCAGCGGTGGCGGGATCGCGCTGGCCACCTCGGTCACGATCGGCTACGACAGTCCTTGGCGCCAGGTCCAGGCGATGCTCCTTGTGGCCGCCGGACGCACGCCCGATCTGCTGGCCGCGCCGGCGCCGACGGTGCGGCAGGTGGCGCTGCAGGACTTCTACATCGCCTACGAACTGAATGTCTTCATGCGGGTGGGCGCGCCCAAGTACGACGTGCTGGATGCGCTGCACGGCCACATCCAGGACGTCTTCAACGAGTACGGCGTGCAGATCATGTCGCCGCACTTCGTGTTGCAGCCGCGCGACCCGGTGCTGGTGCCCAAGGAAGGCTGGCGGCCGGCGCCGGCGAAGTGAGGGCGGCACGGCCACCCCGGCGCTGACTTGCCGCCGGTCCGCAAAAGGATCATCCTCTCTGCGCGACAGGGGCCGAAGCCCCGCCACAGGAGGACTCGATGACCGCGTCGTTCCGTGATTTCGAGCATGCGGGCTGGACCGACCCCGCGGTGTGCGCCAGCTACGAGGACCTCATGGCGGGCCTGACGGCGCAATCGATCGAGGCCCTGCTCGACGGTGCCGGCGTGGCCCCCGGGCAGTCGGTGCTCGACGTCGCGACCGGCGCCGGACATGCAGCCGCCGCGGCCCAGGCGCGCGGCGCCGAGGTCACCGGGGTCGACTTCTCGGCCGAGCAGGTGCGGCTGGCCAGGCGCCGCTACCCGGCCGTGCGTTTCGAGGAGGGCGACGCCGGCCGGCTGCCCTTCGAGGACCGGCGCTTCGACGCCGTCATGGCCAACTACGGCGTGCTGCATTTCCCCGAGCCCGAGCGCTTCTTCGGCGAGGCCTTCCGGGTGCTGAAAGCGGGCGGCCGGCTGGCCTTCACGGTCTGGGACCTGCCGCAGAAGACCCGGCTGTTCGGCGCCGTGCTCGACGCCGTCCGCATCCACGGCGCGCTCGATGTCGGGCTGCCGGCGGGGCCCGGCATGTTCATGTTCGCCGACCCGTCGGTGAGCCGCCCCGTGCTGGCCGCGGCCGGCTTCGTGGCGTGCTTCGTGACGCCGGTGCCGCAGACCTTCCGGGCCGCCTCCGGCGAAGCGATCCTGCGCACCCTGAAGACCGCCACGGTGCGCATGCGCGGCACCCTGCAGCGCCAGCAGGACGGCAGCGCGGACGCGATCGACGCCGCGATCCTGAGGGCGCTCGAGCCCTACCGCGACGCCGAGGGCTACGCGGTGCCGATGCCGGCGATCCTCACGGTGGCGACGCGGCCCTGAGCGTGGAGACCGTCAGGACGGCAGCCGGAACAGGCTGGTCGCCTCGAGGTCGAGCACCGGCAGTTCGCGCTGGTTGAAGAGCCGCCAGCGCCAGCGCAGGATGCCCAGGTGCGGCCGCTTCTCGGAGCGCCGCACCTCGATCACGTCGGCCACCAGCCGCAGGCTGTCGCCCGGGCGCACCGGGTTCGGCCACTTGAGGAAGGCCAGCCCGGGCGAAGCGAAGGACTCGGAGCCCGCCAGCGCGGCATCGGTGACCAGGCGCATCGCGATCGCGCTGGTATGCCAGCCGCTCGCGATCAGGCCGCCGAAAGGGCCCTCGGCGGCGGCCTCGGCATCGGTGTGGAACCACTGCGGGTCGTAGGCCCGGGCGAACTGCAGGACCTCCGCCTCGGTGACGAGGTAGGGCCCGGCCTCGATGGTCTGGCCCTCGTGGAAGTCCGCGAATTTCATCAGTAGGTTTCCAGGTGCAGGCGCCCTTCGCGCTTGAGCCCTGCGCCGACCGTGTCCCAATCCAGCCCGGCCTCGGTCGCGACATCGCGCAGCGCCAGCACCACCCCCTCTTCCATGCTCTTCAGGCCGCAGACATAGAAGTGCGTCTGGCCATCCTTCAGCAGTTCGGCCAGGTCGGCGGCGCGTTCGCGCATCAGGTCCTGCACGTAGCGCTTGGGCTGGCCCTGCGTGCGCGAGAAGGCGAAGTTGATGTCGATGAAGTCCTTCGGCAAGGTCTGCAGCGGGCCGAAGTACGGCAGCTCCTGCTGGGTGCGGGCGCCGAAGAACAGCATCAGCTTGCCGCCCTCGAACTTGCCGCTCTTGCGAAGGCGCCGGCGCCATTCGGTCATCGCGCGCATCGGCGCGCTGCCGGTGCCGGTGCAGATCATCACGATGTGGGACTTCGGGTGGTTCGGCATCAGGAACGACGATCCGAAGGGCCCGATCACCTGCACCTTGTCGCCGACCTTGAGGTCGCACACGTAGTTGCTGGCGACGCCGCGCACCGGCTTGCCCTGGTGGTCTTGCAGCACCCGCTTCACGGTCAGCGAGATGTTGTTGTAGCCGGGCCGCTCGCCGTTGCGCGGGCTGGCGATCGAGTACTGGCGCGCGAAGTGCGCCTTGCCGTTGGCATCGGTGCCGGGCGGGATGATGCCGATCGACTGGCCTTCGAGCACCGGGAAGGGCATGGCGCCGAAGTCCAGCACGATGTGGTGGGTCTGGTTTTCGTAGCCGGCCTCGGTGCAGTTGAAGTTGCCGACCACGGTGGCGGTCGTCGGGTTCTTCGGCGGATGCAGGTTGGTGTAGGCGTGGGCCGCCGACCAGGGCGGCACGGTGGCGCCGTACTGGGCCGAGTTGAAGGCGGTTTCGCCGGGTGCGGCGGGCGGCTGCGGCGAGGCCGCGGGCACCTGCTGCAGCGCCTCCTGCGGTTCGCCCACGCCCTCGGCCTCCAGCTGCTCGGGCGTGAGCTCGGCCGGGAGTTCGTCCCAGGTCAGCTGCTCCTCGATCGAATAGGCGCGCGCCACGGGCATGGTGCGCCAGTTGTCGATCGAGCCGGTCGGGCACGGCGAGATGCAGGCCATGCAGCCGTTGCAGACATCGGCGCGGACGACGTAGTTGCGGTCGTCATGCGTGATCGCATTGACCGGGCAGGTGGCTTCGCAGGTGTTGCAGCGAATGCAGATCTCGGGGTCGATCAGGTGCTGCCTGATGACCGAAACGTCGACTGCCATGTCCATCGTGTATCTCCTTTATGTCGCCGCGGGCCGGCCCTTGCCGGTGCCGCGGCGCTCTCCTGGCTCAGCCGAAGCGGACGTATTCGAAATCCACGGGCTGGCGATTGATGCCCATCACCGGCGGCGCGATCCAGCCGGCGAACTTGCCCGGATCGACCACGCGGCCCATCAACGATGCCACGAAAGCGAAGTCGTCGGGGGTCGGCAGCCATTCGTTCTTCTTGGCGGCCCACTCCTGCTCGTTCACCACCCGGCCGTCAGGCGACATCTTGATGCCGGCCAGGGCACCGATCTGGCGGTTGAAGGCCTTGTGCGGCACGGTCAGGCGGGTCGGGATGCCGGCCTTCTCGAGCACCTTGTTCCAGCGTTGCACGCCGGCCACCGAATCCTTGATGAAGTCGTCGCGCAGCACTTCGTTGAGCGCGTTGAGCATCGGCACATCCTTCTCGACCAACTGGCCGTTGACCACCTCGAGCACCTTGTAGGTCTGGCCCTTGAGCACGTGGTCGTCGGTGCGCTTGCCCTCTTCGTAGCGGCCCTTGAGGCCCGAGCTGTAGAAGATCGCGGCGTTGCTCGACTGGTCGGCGCCGAACAGGTCGATGGTCACGCTGTAGTGGAAGTTCAGGTAGCGCTGGATGGTGCCGAGGTCGATGGCGCCGGCCGCACGCACCTTCTGCGGGTCGTCGGTCTTGAGCTCGTTCATGACCTGCGCGGTGCGCTGCAGCACGCGCGACACGCCGCTTTCGCCCACGAACATGTGGTGCGCTTCCTCGGTCAGCATGAACTTGGTGGTGCGCGCCAGCGGATCGAAGGCGCTCTCGGCCAGCGCCGACAGCTGGAACTTGCCGTCGCGGTCGGTGAAGTAGGTGAACATGAAGAAGGCCAGCCAGTCGGGCGTCTTCTCGTTGAAGGCGCCCAGGATGCGCGGGTTGTTGGCATCGCCCGACTGCCGCTGCAGCAGCGCCTCGGCTTCCTCGCGGCCATCGCGGCCGAAGTGCTTGTGCAGCAGGTAGACCATCGCCCACAGGTGGCGGCCCTCTTCCACATTGATCTGGTAGAGGTTGCGCAGGTCGTACATGCTGGGCGCGGTCAGGCCCAGGTGGCGCTGCTGCTCGACCGAGGCCGGCTCGGTGTCGCCCTGCGTCACGATGATGCGGCGCAGGTTGGCGCGGTGTTCGCCGGGCACATCCTGCCAGGCCTTCTCGCCCTTGTGGTCGCCGAAGTGGATCTCGCGGTTGGCGTCGCCCGGGTTCAGGAAGATGCCCCAGCGGTAGTCGCGCATCTTGACGTGGCCGAATTGGGCCCAGCCCTGCGGGTCGACGCTGACCGCGGTGCGCAGGTAGACCTCGTAGGCGGTCGAGCCGTCCGGGCCGACATCGTCCCACCAGTTGACGAAGTTCGGCTGCCAGCCTTCGAGCGCGCGCTGCAGGGTGCGGTCTTCGCCGAGGTTGACGTTGTTGGGAATCTTTTCGCTGTAGTTGACCGTGCTCATTTGGTTGTCCTTGGTTCGTTGCGAAGCGGATGGATCAGACGCGGTTGAGGTCGAAGCCGGCCTTCTCGCCGGTGCCGTAGACCTTCAGGGCGCCCTTGGCGCCGACCGCGTTCGGACGGTTGAAGATCCAGTTCTGCCAGGCGGTGAGCCGGCCGAAGATGCGGGTGTTCATGTTCTCCTTGCTGGCGAAGCGCAGGTTGGCCTCCAGGCCGGTGAGCGCGTCGGGCGACATCGCGGCGCGTTCCTCGATCGCCATGCGGATCTCGTCGTCCCAGTCGATGTCGTCGGGCGCCATCGTGACCAGGCCGAGCTGGAGCGCTTGGTCGGCGTCGAGGGCCTTGCCGGCGGCGCCGCGGGCGGCTTCCAGCGGCGCGGTCTCTTCGTAGAAGCGGCGCTGCAGGCGGCTCTGGTCGTTGACCATCGGGAAGAAGCCGAAGTTGAGCGCGTCCAGCGTCAGCTTGGGCGCCTTGTCGGCATCGTCGGGCAGGGCCAGCATGTAGGCGCGGTCGGCGGCAAAAGCCAGTTCCGCCAGCAGGCCGGCGAAGCACGAGCCCGATTCGATCAGCGCGAACAGGCTGCGCGAAGAGACGTCGAGACGCGCCAGCGTGCGGCGCAGCGCGCCCAGCGTTTCGCGCACCAGCCAGTGGTCCTTGTTGGCCAGCATCGTGGCGTCGCTGGCCAGCACGGCCTGGGCGTCGCCCTCGGTCTTGAGCAGCCAGGTGCCGATGTCGAGTTCGTTGGTGCGCAGGTTCAGGATCGCGTCGTCGAGCTGGCGCGCCATCGCCAGCGGCCACCAGGCGGCGCCGGCGGCTTCGATCGCGGCGATGTCGGCCGGCTGGGCGCCGGTGGGCGCCTTCACGGTCAGGGTCGCGGTGCGGCGGGCGCGGTCGATCTCGACCGTGACATGCTCGTAGCGCAGGCTGTCGGCGCCGTCCTGGCGCTCCAGACGGGTCAGGCTCACGCCCTTGCCGTTGGCCGGGCGGTCGCTGCCCTCGGCCAGCTTGGCGGCGCGCTCCTGCACCGCGGCGCCGAACTGGGCCGGCTTGGCGATCGAATCGACCAGGCGCCAGTCGACCGCGCGCTGGCCGCGCACGCCTTCGACGCTCGTGCAGAAGATATCGGCCAGGTCATGGCGCACGCGGCGCTTGTCGGTGACGCGGGTCAGGCCGCCGGTGCCGGGCAGCACGCCGAGCAGCGGCACTTCGGGCAGCGAGACGGAAGACGAGCGGTCGTCGACCAGGATGATCTCGTCGCAGGCCAGCGCCAGCTCGTAGCCGCCGCCGGCGCAGGCGCCGTTGACCGCGGCGATGAACTTCAGGCCTGAATGCTTCGAGGTGTCCTCGATGCCGTTGCGGGTCTCGTTGGTGAACTTGCAGAAGTTCACCTTCCAGGCGTGGCTGGAGACGCCGAGCATGAAGATGTTGGCGCCCGAGCAGAAGATCCGGTCCTTGCCGCTGGTGACGATCACCGAGCGGACTTCGGGGTGCTCGAAGCGCACGCGGTTGAGCGCGTCGTTGAGCTCGATGTCCACGCCCAGGTCGTAGCTGTTGAGCTTGAGCTTGTAGCCGGGGCGGATGCCGCCGTCTTCCGCGATGTCGAGCGACAGCCGGGCCACCGGGCCCTCGACGCTGAGTTTCCAGTGGCGGTATTGAGTGGGGTCGGTGCGGTAGTCCACGCGAAGGGCTTGGGTGCTGTCGGTCATGCAGGTCTCCTGGGGTGTAGCGGGGCTGGCTAGGAACAATAGTGCACTTGTCGATCGCCAGAACATGCATCATGCTGCATGTTCTGGCGCGCGTCAACCCTTCGAGGACTTTTTTACTTCCTGCGAAGACTCAGCCCTCAGCCGGCTTGGACCATCGCCTCGCGCACCGCGGTTCGCAAACGCGCGAAGCTCTGCGCCAAGTCCTGCCCACCGGTGTCGACGCTGAGGTCGGCCTTCGAATAGAACGCGGCCCGCCCGCTCAGGATTCGCCGCAGGTCGTCCATGGCTTCCTTGCTGGCGGCCATCGGACGGGTGTCGCCCTGGGCCGCCACCCGCCCCATGTGCTCCTCGGGCGCGGCCTGCAGCCAGACCGTGGTGCAGTGCGCCAGCAGCTGGTTGAAGGTGGCCGGATCGGAGACGATTCCGCCCGGCGTGGCGATCACCACCTCGCTGTAGATCTGCACGGCTTCTTCGAGTGCACGGCGCTCGTAGCGGCGGTAGGCGTTGGTGCCGTAGAGATCGTGGATCTCGCGCACGCTGCAGCCGGCGATCTTCTCGATCTCGCGGCTGAGTTCGATGAAAGGCACGTCGAGATCGTCGGCCAGCATCTGGCCCAGGGTGGACTTGCCGGCGCCGCGCAGCCCGATCAGCGCGATCCGCCGGTGCCGCGCCGGGTCGCCGGCCGCGGTTCCGAGCAGTTCGCCGAGCGCGACCCGGGCCCGGCGGAGGTCGGCCTCGCTGCGGTTCTCGAGCAGTTCGCGGATCAGCAGCCACTCGGGCGAAATGGTCGTGACGTCGCCGACCAGTTCGGCCAGCGAGCACTGGAGCGCGGTCGCCACCTGCTGCAGCACCAGGATCGAGGCGTTGCCGATGCCGTATTCGAGATTGGCCAGGTGCCGCTCGGACACGTCGGCCGCCAGCGCCACCGCCTTGCGCGTGAGGCCACGGCGGGCGCGCAGGTTGCGCACGCGCTCGCCGAGCGCCGCCAGCAAGGGATTCTTGGCTTCCTCGGCCGGCGCCGGGACTTCGGGAGAGACGGACAGCACCGCCTCCTCAGCTCGCTGATTCATGACTCGCTTTCGCTCTGCCGGCGGTTCGGCTCAGGGTTAACACCAGTACATGCATTATATTGCTTGACACCTCAGTGCTCGGTGCTTATGGTTCGCTCACAGGCAAGATACTGCACACAGTCGATTGCCGCAAGTTCAATCCCACGCGTGAGCACACTTCCATGTCCAAAGACAGCTTCCACGAACTCGTCGCCGAGCTGACGGGCCAGATCGCCGGCCGCCCGCTCGACCAGGACCTCGACCGCTGGCTCAACAGCCAGCATGGCGCCGGCAGCCCGAGCTACGAAGCGCTCAAGCAGGCCTGCATCGCTGGCGTCGCCGAGGGCTGGATGTGCGACCGCGAAGGCGGCGGCATCCGCTACGGGCGGGTCTTCAAGGCCGAGGACGCGCTGAACCGATTCTCGGTCGACGTCGTAGACATGCGCGACCTCGCAGGCCCTCACCACACGCATCCGAACGGCGAGATCGATTTGATCATGCCGATCGAAGGCGACGCGACCTTCGACGGCCGGCCGGCCGGCTGGTGCGTCTACCCGCCCGGCAGCGCCCACCGTCCCACCGTTGCCCAAGGCCGCGCGCTGGTCCTCTATCTGCTGCCCGAAGGGCAAATCAAATTCACCCAATGACCGAACTCCTCTCCAACTACGTCGGCGGCCGCTGGCAGGCCGGCAGCGGCGCCGGCACGGCGCTGGTCGATCCGGTGCTCGGCACCGAACTCGCGCGGGTCGACGCCGCCGGGCTCGACCTGCCCGAGGCTTTCCGCTTTGCGCGCGACACCGGCGGTGCGGCGCTGCGCGCCCTGACCTACCGCCAGCGTGCCGGACTGCTGGCCGCGATCGTCAAGGTGCTGCAGGCGAATCGCGACGCCTACTACGAGATCGCGACGGCCAATTCGGGCACCGTGAAGAACGACTCGGCGGTCGACATCGACGGCGCGATCTTCACGCTCGGCCAGTACGCCAAATGGGGCGACGCGCTCGGTGACGTGCGCGCGCTGCGCGACGGCGACGCGGTGAAGCTCGGCAAGGAACCGGTCTTCCTGTCGCAGCACCTGCAGGTGCCGACGCACGGCGTGGCGCTGTTCATCAACGCCTTCAACTTCCCGTCCTGGGGCCTCTGGGAAAAGGCCGCCCCGGCGCTGCTGTCGGGCGTGCCGGTGATCGTCAAGCCCGCCACCTCGACCGCCTGGCTCACGCAGCGCATGGTGCGCGACGTGGTCGAAGCCGGCGTGCTGCCGGCCGGCGCCCTGTCGGTGATCTGCGGCAGCTCGGCCGGCCTGATGGACCAGCTCCAACCCTTCGACGTGGTCTCGTTCACCGGCTCGGCCGAAACCGGCGCCGTGATCCGCTCGCACCCGGCCGTGGCCCAGCGCTCGGCCCGCGTGAACATCGAGGCCGACAGCCTCAACTCGGCCCTGCTGCTGCCCGACGCGGGCCCCGGCAGCGAGGCCTTCAACCTGCTGGTGCGTGAAGTGGTGCGCGAGATGACCGTGAAGTCGGGCCAGAAGTGCACCGCGATCCGCCGCATTCTCGTGCCCGCCGCGGTCTACGACGCTGCCGCCGAAGCCATCGGCGCCAAGCTGGCCGGGGTCACGGTCGGCAATCCGCGCAACGACAGCGTGCGCATGGGCTCGCTGGTGAGCCGTGCCCAGTTGGTCGCGGTGCGCGAGGGCCTGGAAGCGCTCAAGACGCAAGCCGCCGTGCTGCACGACGGCAGTGCCAAGGCCCTGGTCGACGCCGACCCGGCCATCGCGGCCTGCATCGGCCCGGTGCTGCTGGGCGCGCGCGATGCCGACGCGGCCGATCGCGTGCACGACATCGAGGTCTTCGGTCCGGTGGCCACGCTGCTGCCCTACCGCGACCTGGCGCATGCGGTGGCCCTCGCCCATCGCGGCCAGGGCTCGCTCGTGACCTCGCTCTACGGCGCCGACGACGCGGCGCTCGGCCAGGCCGCGGTGCAGCTCGCGGCCAGCCATGGCCGCGTGCACGTGATCTCGCCCGAGGTCGCGCAGGCCCAGACCGGCCACGGCAACGTGATGCCGATGTCGATGCACGGCGGCCCTGGCCGCGCCGGCGGCGGCGCCGAACTCGGCGGCCTGCGGGCGCTGGACTTCTATCACCGCAAGAGCGCGGTGCAGGCCAGCCCCGGCGTGCTGGCGCAGCTCGGCATCCAGTAGCCAGTAGCCAGTAGCCAGTGAGGAGACCCACGATGACCCTGCCCGACACCTTCAACTTCGCCGAGCACTTGTTCGCGCTGAACCGCGGCCGCGCCACCAAGGCGGCCTATGTCGACGACCGCGGCGCGCTCGGCTACGGCCAGCTCGAGGACCGCGCGCGCCGGCTGGCCGCCGCCCTGCTCGCCAGCGGCGTGCGGCGCGAGGACCGCGTGCTGCTGCTGATGCTCGACGGCAGCGACTGGCCGGTCAGCTTCCTGGGCAGCCTCTATGCCGGCGTGGTGCCGGTGGCGGTCAACACGCTGCTCACGGCCGACGACTACGCCTACATGCTGGCCCACAGCGGCGCCACCGCGGCGCTGGTGTCGGGCGCGCTGCTGCCGGTGCTGCAGGAGGCGATGGCGAAGGCGCCGAACGCCGTGCGGGCGCTGTTCGTGTCGCAGCCCACGGGCGCCTTGCCCGACGGCGCGCAGAATTTCGACTCGGCCATCGCGCGCAACGAAGCGCTGGCGGCGCCGGCCGCCACCACGCCGCAGGACCATGCCTTCTGGCTCTACTCCTCGGGCTCGACCGGAAAGCCCAAGGGCACGGTCCACACCCACGGCAACCCCTGGTGGACCGCGGAGCTCTATGGCAAGCCGGTGCTGGGCCTGACCGAAGACGACGTCTGCTTCTCGGCCGCGAAGATGTACTTTGCCTACGGCCTTGGCAATGCGCTGACCTTCCCGCTGTCGGTCGGCGCCACGGTGCTGCTGATGGGCGAGCGGCCGACGCCCGACGCCACCTTCAAGCGCTGGACCGGCCAGGGCGGCGTCAAGCCGACGGTCTTCTTCGGCGCCCCGACCGGCTTCGCCGGCATGCTGGCCTCGCCCCGGCTGCCGGCGCGCGAGGCAGTCGCGCTGCGGATGTGCTCGTCGGCCGGCGAAGCCCTGCCGGGCGAGATCGCCCAGCGCTTCAAGGCCCATTTCGGCTGCGAGATCGTCGACGGCATCGGCTCCACCGAGATGCTGCACATCTTTTTGTCGAACCGGCCCGGCGACATCCGCTACGGCACCACGGGCAAGCCGGTCGAGGGCTACGAGATCGAGCTGCGCGGCGAAGACGGCCAGCCGGTCGCGGACGGCGAAGTCGGCGATCTCTACATCAAGGGCCCGAGCACGGCGGTGATGTACTGGGGCAACCCCGAAAAAAGCGCCGAGACCTTCCGCGACGGCTGGACCAAGAGCGGCGACAAGTACTCGCGCGACGCCGACGGCTACTACACCTACGCCGGGCGCAGCGACGACATGCTCAAGGTCAGCGGCATCTATGTCTCGCCCTTCGAGGTCGAGGCCACGCTGATGCAGCACCCGGCGGTGCTCGAGGCTGCGGTGATCGGCAAGGAAGACGCCGACGGCCTGACCAAGACCAAGGCCTACGTGGTGCGCAAGGACGGCCAGCCGGTCGGCGAGGACGAGCTCAAGGCCTTCGTCAAGGAGCGCCTGGCGCCCTACAAGTACCCGCGCTTCATCGAGTTCGTGGACGAGCTGCCCAAGACCGCGACCGGCAAGATCCAGCGCTTCCGCCTGCGCGAACGGGAAAAAAAATGACCCCCACGTTCGGCACTTCGTGTCCTCTCTGCCCCCCGAGGGGGCCCGTTTCGCCTTGGGGCGGCCCGGCGGCGAAACAATGCTGACCGACTCCGAATTCGCCGCCATCCACTGGCGGGGCAAGGACGTGCGCGTCGAATACCAGCGAATCGCACCCGAGCGCAGCGACGCGCCGCTGCTGGTCTTCCTGCACGAAGGCCTGGGCTCGATCTCGATGTGGAAGGATTTCCCCGAACGCCTGTGCACGGCCGGCGGCTTCCGCGGCCTGGTGTTCTCGCGCCCCGGCTACGGCCGCTCGACGCCGCGCGACGCCGACGAGACCTGGGACGTGGACTTCATGCACCGCCAGGCGCACGAGGTGCTGCCGGCCTTCTTCGAGGCGATCGGCCTGCAGGAAAAACCCTGGCTGTTCGGCCACAGCGACGGCGGCTCGATCGCGCTGCTGTACGCGGCGGAATTCCCCGACCGCGTGGCCGGGCTGGTGGTCATGGCGCCGCACATCCTGGTCGAGGACGTGACCGTTGCCAACATCGAGCTGGCGCGCCAGGCCTACCTGGACACCGACCTGCGGCAGAAACTCGGGCGCTACCACGACGACGTCGATTCGGCCTTCTGGGGCTGGAACCGGATCTGGCTGCACCCGCCCTTCAGGCAATGGAACATCGAAGGCGAGCTGGCCACCATCCGTTGCCCGATTCTTGCTATCCAGGGAATCGATGACGAGTACGGCACACTGCGCCAGATCCGCGGCATCGCCGAGCGCGTGCCCCAGACCCGGCTGCTGGAGATTCCCGACTGCGGGCATTCCCCGCATCGCGATCAGCCCGAAACGGCGATAGTGGCGACCGTTTCATTTGTCAAGTCGGAAAGCTCTCCCTGATCACCCGCCTCGTCCGCGCGAGCGGAACGGTGGTCCTTGGGGGAAACTCTTACTTGAGTCATGAATAGTTTAGCAGTAAAGTAATTTCATCAACCGAAGGAGTCAGTTCAATGAGCCACCGCATCGCTCGCACCACCCTCACCGCCCTGGCGCTCGCTTGTGTCGCCACGCTCGGGCACGCCCAGCAGGGCAAGCTGAAGGTGGGCTTGATGCTGCCGTTCAGCGGCACCTACGCCGCGCTGGGCGTCGCCATCGAGAACGGCTTCCGGTTGCGCCTCGAGGAGCAGGGCGGCAAGTTCGCCGGCCGCGAGATCGAATTCGTCAAGGTCGACGACGAATCGGACCCGGCCAAGGCCACCGACAACGTCAACAAGCTGATCAAGCGCGACAACGTCGACGTCATCATCGGCACGGTGCATTCGGGCGTGGCCATGGCGATGGCCAAGGCAGCCAAGGAAAGCGGCACCGTGCTGATCGTGCCGAACGCCGGCGCCGATGCGGTCACCGGCCCGATGTGCGCCCAGAACATCTTCCGCAGCTCGTTCTCGAACTGGCAGCCGGCCTACGCGATGGGCGAGGTCTCCGGCAAGCAGGGCAAGAAGAAGGCGATGACCATCACCTGGAAGTACGCGGCCGGCGACGAGTCGGTGGCCGGCTTCAAGGAAGGCTTCGAGAAGGCCGGCGGCAAGGTCGACAAGCAGCTCACGGTGCCGTTCCCGAACGTCGAGTTCCAGGCCCTGCTGACCGAGATCGCGGCGGCCAAGCCCGACGTGGTGTATGCCTTCTTCGCCGGCGGCGGCGCGGTCAAATTCGTCAAGGACTATGCGGCGGCCGGCCTCAACAAGACCATCCCGCTGGTCGGCCCCGGCTTCCTGACCGACGGCACGCTCGAGGCGCAGGGAGAATCCGCCCAGGGCATGCAGACCACGCTGCACTATGCCGACGGCCTGAACACGCCGCGCGACACGGCCTTCCGCACCGCCTATGCCAAGAGCTTCAAGCTGCAGCCTGATGTGTACGCGGTGCAGGGCTATGACGCGGCGCAGATCCTCGGCATCGGCCTCGCGGCCGTGAAGGGCGACATCTCGAAGAAGGCCGAGTTCGCGGCCGCGGTCGAGAAGGCCAAGATCGACAGCCCGCGCGGCACGTTCACGATGAACAAGGCGCACAACCCGGTGCAGGACGTCTACCTGCGCAAGGTCGAGGGCAACGAGAACAAGCTGGTGAACATCGCCGTGAAGAATCTCGCCGACCCCGCGCGCGGCTGCAAGCTGTAATCGAGAGCGAAGACGCTGCATGGACTTCGGTACCTTTCTCGTTCAGTGCCTGAACTCCGTGCAGTACGGGCTGCTGCTGTTCCTGGTCGCTTCCGGCCTGACGCTGATCTTCGGCATCATGGGCGTGATCAACCTGGCGCACGGCAGCTTCTACATGCTCGGGGCCTACATGGCCTTCGCGCTGTCGCCGCTGTTCGGCGACCAGTTCATCGTGATGCTGGCGGTCGGCGTGGTGCTGGCCGCGGTGTTCGGCTACTTGCTCGAGTGGGCCTTCTTCAGCTATCTCTACCAGCGCGACCACCTGCAGCAGGTGCTCATGACCTACGGGCTGATCCTGGTGTTCGAGGAGCTGCGCTCGATCCTGGTGGGCAACGACGTCCACGGCGTCAAGGCGCCGCCCTGGCTCGAGGGCAGCTTCGCGCTCGGCGACCTCATGAGCTACCCCTGGTACCGGCTGTTCGCCTCGGCGGCCTGCGTGGTGCTGGCGATCGGGCTCTATTACGTGGTCAACCGCACGCGCCTGGGCATGATGATCCGTGCCGGCGCCAGCAACCGCGACATGGTGCGCGGGCTGGGCATCGACATCCGGCGGCTCTACCGCATCGTGTTCGCGGCCGGCGTCGCGCTCGCCGCGCTGGCCGGCATGATCGCGGCGCCGATGTCCTCGGTCTACCCGGGCATGGGCGCCAGCGTGCTGATCATCTGTTTCGTGGTGGTGGTGATCGGGGGCATCGGCTCGATCACCGGCGCACTCGTGGCCTCCCTGCTGGTCGGCTTCGTCGACACCTTCGGCAAGGTCTTCTTCGCCGAGCTGAGCGGCATGGGCGTGTACGTGCTGATGGCGATCGTCCTGATATGGCGCCCCGAAGGCCTGATGGGGCGCAAGGTCTGACATGCATTGCCCCCACGCTCATCACTTCGTGTATCGCTGCCCCCCGAGGGGGCGCTCAATGCCCTTCGGGCGGCCGGGCGGACATTGACATGCAACGCCTATCCCATTCCATCCCCCTGCTTTGCGCCATCGTCCTGGCCGTGTTCGGCCCGATGCTGAGCCCCTACCTGTCCGACCTGGTGGTCAAGGTGATGATCCTGTCGATCTTCGCGCTGAGCCTCGAGCTGCTGGTCGGCATGACCGGCCTGGTGAGCCTGGGCCACGCGGCCTTCTACGGCATCGGCGCCTACGCGACCGTGCTCGGCTCTGGCAAGGACGGCGGCTCGATCGCACTGCTGCTGCCGCTGGCCATGGGCTCGGCCGCGGCCTATGCGCTGGCGGTCGGGGCGCTGAGCCTGCGCACCCGCGGCGTCTACTTCATCATGGTCACGCTGGCGTTCGCGCAGATGGCCTTCTTCGTCTTCCACGACACCGCGCTCGGCGGCGGCAGCGACGGCATCTACATGTACATCCGCCCGACCCTCGGCGCGCTCGACATGGAAAACCGCTACACGCAGTTCTATGTGGTGCTGGCGGCGCTGGTGCTGACCTATGGCCTGCTGGCGCTGATCCGGCGCTCGCGCTTCGGCGCCGCGCTGGCCGGCATCCGGGTCAACGAGCAGCGCATGCGCGCGGCCGGCTTCGCGGTCTACGGCTACAAGCTCGCCGCCTTCGTGATCGCCGGCGCGCTGGCCGGGCTCGCGGGCTTCCTGCTGGCTTCGCGCGACGGCGTCGTCAACCCCGAGCTGCTGGCCTGGCACAACTCGGGCGAGGTGCTGCTGATGATCATCCTGGGCGGCCTCGGCCACCTGCGCGGCGCGGTGATCGGCGCGGTCGCCTTCACCCTGCTGAAGGAGCTGCTCTCCACCCACGCGCTGGTCGGGCCGCTGGCCGACCACTGGCAGCTCACGCTGGGGCTGGCGATCATCGCCTTCGTGGCGCTGCTGCCCAAGGGGATCATCGGCATCGCGGCCCGCATGTCGCCCGCTGCGGCCAAACCGGCCAAGGGAGCTGCCGCATGACCACCCTGCTTGCGGTCGAATCGCTCACCCGCCGTTTCGGCGGACTGGTCGCGGTCAATGCGGTGAACCTGGACCTGCGGCGCGGCGAGGTGCATGCGGTGATCGGCACCAACGGCGCCGGCAAGTCGACCTTGATCAACATGCTGTCGGGCGAGATCGACGCGTCGGACGGCCGCATCTCGCTCGACGGCGAGGACATCACGACCCGGGCGCAGTTCCGCCGCGCGCTGGCCGGCGTCGGCCGCAGCTACCAGCGGACCACGATCTTTCCCGAGTTCACGGTGCTGGAGAACTGCCGCCTCGCGGCGCAGGCCGCGAACCCGCGGCCGTGGGCCATCTGGCAATCGTCCAGCCATTGCGCCGAGAGCAATGCGTCGGCCCGCGAGGCGCTGGCCGCGGCCGGCCTCGACGGCGTGGCCGAGCGCATCGCCGGCACGCTGAGCCATGGCGCCAAGCGCCAGCTCGAGGTCGCGATGTGCCTGGCGACCCGGCCGCGCGTGCTGCTGCTCGACGAGCCTCTGGCCGGCATGGGCGCCGAGGAAACCGAGCGCATGCTGGCGCTGCTCACGCGCCTCAAGGACTCGCACGCGATCCTGCTGGTGGAGCACGACATGGACGCGGTGTTCCGCATCGCCGACCGCATCACGGTGATGGTCAACGGCACGGTGATCGCGACCGGCGACCCGGATTCGATCCGGACCAATCCCGAAGTGCGGACAGCCTACCTCGGCGAGGACCATTGAATGAACCGCCCCGCTGACATGCTCCAGATCGAAGCACTCAACACCTACTACGGCGACAGCCACATCCTGCGCGGCGTCGACGTCGCGATGCCGGCCGCCACCTCGGTCGGCTTGCTCGGGCGCAACGGCATGGGCAAGACCACGCTGATCCGCTCGCTGATGGGCTACGTGCGGCCGGCCTCGGGGCGCGTGCGGCTCGACGACCAGGACGTGACCGGCTGGACGCCCGAGAAGATGGCGCGGCGCGGCATTGGCTACGTGCCCGAAGGGCGCGGCATCTTCCCCAACCTGTCGGTGCGCGAGAACCTCGTCATGAGCGCGCGCCCCGGCATCGATGGCAAGCGCGAGTGGACCTTCGAGCGCGTGATGGCGACCTTTCCGCGGCTCACCGAACGGCTCTCGCACGGCGGCCAGCAGCTGTCGGGCGGCGAGCAGCAGATGCTGTCGATCGGCCGCGCGCTGATGACCAACCCGCGGCTGATGATCCTCGACGAGGCCACCGAAGGCCTGGCGCCGCTGATCGTGGCCGAGATCTGGCGCGTGATCGCCGGCATCCGCTCGACCGGCATCGCGACTTTGATCGTCGACCGCGACTGGCGCCGCGTGCTCGGCCACACCGACCTCGCGGTGGTGATGGAAAAAGGCCGCATCGTGCGGCATGGCGCCTCGGCCGAGCTGCTGGCCGAGCCGGCCGTGCTGGAAGAGCTGCTGGGGGTCTGAGCGGTCCGCCGCTAGCGGGCCGGCGCAACCGCGAAGGCCTCGCCGATCTCGCGCGTGACCCGCAGGAAGCGGTCGATGTCGGCCGCCGAATTGCAATGCAGCGGCGACACCCGCACCGCACCTTCGAGGCCGAACGAATCCAGCATGCGCTTCGAGTACAGGCTCGACGCCACCCGCTCGTAGACGATGACGCCGCGCTTCTCGTACTCGCGCACCGCCTGGGCGTGCTCGAGATTGTCAATGCCGATCGCGAGGATCAAGTCGCGTTTCGTCAGGTCTTCGAAGTCGAGGAAGACCTGGACGCCGTCCATCGCGCGCAGGCCCGGCATCTGCGCCGTGCCGTCGAGCAGGCGCGCCAGCAAGGCGCGTTCGTGCAGCTCGATCTTCTCGATGCCGGAGGCAAACCGGGCTCGCCGGTCGTCGCTGTCGACGAACTGGCCGCCCAGCCAGCACACGTAGTCGACGATCGCGGTCACGACCGCGAACTGCCACGGCGCGGCGCTGCCCAGGTCCCAGAAATCTTTCTTCTTGCCCGCGAGCTTGTGGTGCGGCAGCACGGCGGCGCGCTCCGACACCCACGACATGCCGGAGCCCCGGCAGCCGAAGAACTTGTAGGGCGCGATGTTGATGCCGTCCACCGGCGTCTGCTGCAGGTCGATCAGCCCATGCGGCGCGTGCTGCACGGCGTCCACGACGATGTAGAGGTCGGGCTTGATCGCCCGCGCGCGCTTGACGATCTCGCCCACATCGAGCTTGGCGCCGGAGATGTTGGAGGCGTAGATCACGCTCAGCAAGCACGTGTCCTGGTCGACCAGTCGGACGATGGCGTCGACGTCGACGCCGCCCGTCACGGGGTTCGAGGGCGCGACGCGCAGTTGCTTGCCGGTGCGCCCGGCATAGAGCGACATGGCGTCGAAGGAGGACGGATGCTCGAGCACCGTGGTCACCATGTTCTTGCCGGGCACGTTCTCGGCGATGGCGCGAACCATGTCGAACATCGCGCCCGACGCGGTCAGCGACGCGTACACGCTGCCGCCCCTAGCGTTGAGGATCGTGCGGAGGTCGTCGCTGCCCCTGGCCTGGACCTGCTGCAAGAAGATCGCAAGCTCGTGGATGCGCTCGGGGCAGTCGGGCAGCGCGTCGATCAGGGCGAACTGTTCGACCGCCGCCTTGAGGCGGAAGGAGCCGCCAGCGTTGTCGAAGAACAGGCGCTCGCGGCCCGACATGTCGTGGTCGACGTAGTAGAACCGGCTCTTGATCTGCGCGATCAATGCGTCGGAGAAGAGCTCGCCTTGCGAGTGAGCGGTCATGGCTGGTTTTCCTTCATTTCTGGAAGCGATGTGATTCGCTACGATTCGGCGAGTAAAAGCGATCGATCACCACGCCAGGAGCCAGCCTTTCATGATGACCTTCAAGCAGCTCGAGGCGCTCTACTGGATCGGCGAACTCGGCAGCTTCGCGCTCGCGGCCAACAAGCTGCATACCTCGCAGTCGGCCATCTCCAAGCGCGTGCACGAACTCGAGACGGCCTTCGACACCGCGCTCTTCGACCGCAGCCAGCGCTCGGCGCGACTGACGGACAAGGGCGAGGAGATGTTCGTGCTGGCCAGGCAGCTGCTCGCGCAGCGCGATGCCGCGGTCGAGCAGTTCGGCCGCATCGACGTGATCGAGCGGCGCGTGCGCATCGGCGTCACCGAGCTCACCGCCATGACCTGGCTGCCGCGCTGGGTCGAGCTGATCCAGGTGCACTATCCGAAGGTCACGCTCGAGCCCGACGTCGACAGCAGCGTCAACCTGCGCGAGAAGGTGCTGGCCGACGAGCTTGACCTGATCATCGTGCCCGACGCCTTTTCCGACACCCGCATCCCGGCCAAGGCAGTGGGCAGCGTCGAGAGCGCCTGGATGTGCAAGCCGGGCGTCGTGCCGGCCGGCAAGCCGATCCGGCTGCACGAACTCGCGGGCCACCAGATGCTGCTGCAGGGCTCGCGGTCGGGCACCGGGCTGCTCTACGACAGCTGGATGAAGGACCTCGGCGTGCAGCCGGCCAGGCCGATCGTGATCCACAACCTGGTCGCGCTGATCGGCCTGACCATCTCGGGCCTGGGCGTGAGCTACCTGCCGAAGGACGCGGTCGCGCAAATGCTCGACGACGGCCTGCTGGTGCAGCTCGACGTGCTGCCCGCCCTGCCCCCGGTGGCCTACGTCGCGATGTGCAAGGGCGAGCATCGGAGTTCGCTCCTGGCCTCCATCATCATGCTGGCGCAGGAGTGCTGCGACTTCACGCGGATGTTCCAGGCGAGCTAGGGTGAACATGCCCTGGCAGCTCAGACACCCTTGTTGTTCGGATGCCGGTAGGCGTCCTTGACGGCATCCGTCATCGGGAAGTTGAGGTTTGCATTGGCCGGCGGGATCGGCTTCATGAACCACTTCGTGTAGATCTCGTCGATGGCGCCCGACTTCATCAGCTCGGTCACGGTGCGGTCGACGATCTCCTTGAATTGCGGGTCGTCCTTGCGGTACATGATCCCGTAGGGTTCCTGGCGCAGCGACTCCTGCGTCAGGATCCTGAAGTCGCCGGGGTTGGGGGACGTGGCGATCAGGCCCGCCAGCTGCACGTCGTCCAGGATGTAGGCCGCGGTGCGGTCGGAAGCCAGCAGCAGGAAGCCGTCCGCCGTGTCCTTGGCCGCCAGTTCCTCGACCTCGATGTTTCCGCTCTTGCGGTAGCCGCGCAGCAATTGAACGCCGGTGCTGCCGGCGACGGTCGAGATCTTCTTGCCGTTGAGGTCGGCGAACGAGTGGATCGCCGAGTTCTTCTTAACTGCAGCGGTGATGCTGGTGACGAAATGGCTCGGCGCGAAGTCCACCTGCTGCTGTCGCTGGACCGTGTTGGTCGTGGTCGCGCAGTCGAGGTCGACGGTGCCGTTGGTCAGCAGCGGGATCCGGTTGGTCGAGGTCAGCGTCGTGTAGCGCACCTCGAGTTTCGGCATGCCGAGCCTGGCCTTGACCGCATCGACGATCTTCAGGCAGACGTCGTTGGTGAAGCCGACCGGATCGGCACTGCCGCCCGGCTTGTACGAAAAGGGGATCTGGCTGTCGCGGCTGCCGATGGTGATGGCACCACTGGCCTTGATCTTGGCCAGCGTGTCGGACTGGGCGAAGGCAGTGCCGCCGGCGCACAGGAGCAGGGCGGCAAGGCCGAGCGACGAAGAACGGAGGAATCTCATTTCAAGGCCTTTCAGAGGTGGGCTCGCGGCGGGGGGCCGCCGAGGCGACGGCGAAGCCCGCATCACGCTTCGAAGGCCGATTCTGAAAGGAAGTCAGTGCGTCAAAAAGCGATTTAATTTCACGACGATGCAGTCGAAAAAGTGATTGCCCCGGCCGTCAATCCACGAGGTCGGGGTCGCTGCGGATGATCTCGTCCCAGAGCGTCTGGAACGACAGCCAGCCGAAGGTCGGCGACCCGAGCACCGACGCCAGCCAGCGGGCGTCCTCGGGCGGCCACTGCGTCGGCGTGCCCGCGGCCTCGGCCAGCAGCTGCGCTTCGCAGCATCGGTTCATGAGCACGAACCACCAGGCGGCTTCGTCGATGGTCTGGCCGGTCGTGAAGATGCCGTGGCCGCCATGGATGGCCATGCGGTGCTGGCCGAATCCCTCGGCGAAGCGGCGCGCCGTCTCGGCGTCCCGCACCACGCGCGGCGCCAGGATGAGCGCCTGGTTCTCGAAGAAGATGCAGGCGTCCTGGGTGATGGGGTCCAGCCGGCGCTCGAAGGACGACCAGGTCGACGCATGCAGCGCATGGGCGTGGCAGACCGCGTTGACCTCGGGGCGCGCCCGGTGCACCGCGGTGTGGAGCAGCAGGCCGACCGGGTTGACCATGCCGCTGCCGCGCACCACCTGGCCTTGCGGATCGACCTGGACCAGGTGCGAGACCTTGACCTGGTGCATGGCGATCCCCACCGGGTTGACCCAGAAATGGTCGGGGAGCTCGGGGTCTCGCAGGGTAACGTGGCCCAGCAGCCCGTCGGAGAAGCCGCGCCGGCCGAAGATGCGGCAGGCGGCCGCGAGGCGCTGCAGCGAATGCGCGCGCTCGGCCTCCCTGGATTCGAAAAGCGGCGGGGCACGGGTCGCGAAGTTCTGTACGCCGATCTGCACGGTGGCGCTCCTTGGGATGGCCGAGGCGAGGACCATACTCCGAAGGCGGCGCCGGGCCAAGCGATGCACAATCCGCTGCGCGCACCACCGAGGAGCCCTGCCATGACAGTCCCACTGACCCCGGCCGCAGAACTCGCAAAGCTGGCGAAGACGCCGTTCCCCGGCGCATCGGCCGACTACGAGACGGCCCGCCAGGCGCTGCTGGCGCAAGAGATCGAGTTCCGCCGCCACATGACGCGACTGACCGTGCAGCGCCGCGCGCTGCCGCCCGGGCCGGTGATCGAGAAGGACTAACGCTTCAAGGACGAGCAGGCCTTCGAGGTCGGCCTGATCGACCTCTTCGGCGACAAGGACACGCTGGTCACCTATTTCTGGATGTACGGGTCGCAGCGCGAACGGCCGTGTCCGATGTGCACCAACTGGCTCGGCGCGGTGAACGGCAATGCGGCCGACATCAAGCAGCGGGTGGCGCTCAAGATCCTGGGGCGCTCCTCGGTCGAGCGGCAGTTCGCCTTCGCGCAGGAGCGCGGCTGGCGCGACCTGAACTTCGTCCAGACCGTCGGCGACGACTACGCCAGGGACCTCGGAGTGCTGTTGCCGGACGGCAGCGAATATCCGGCGTTGATCGTGTTCCGGCGCGATGGCGACCGGGTGCGGCTGTTCTGGGCCAGCGAGATGACGCGCGAGATGGCCGACCCCGGCCAGGATCCGCGCGACGCGCCCGACATCGCCTCGCTCTGGTCGGTGCTGGACCTGACCCCGGGCGGCCGCGGCACCGACTGGTATCCGAAGCTCAACTACTGACTCGGTTCAACGCTCGCTCGCAGCACGAAGGGTCGCGGGTGAATGCCGCCGCAAAATGGCGCCCATGGACCTCCGCACGCTGCGCTACTTCATCGCCGTCCTCGAAGCCGGCAGCCTCTCGCGCGCGGCCGGTTCGCTCTACATCGCCCAGCCTGCGCTCACGGCGCAGATCAAGAAGCTCGAAGGCGAACTCGGCGCCCAGCTGTTCGAGCGTTCGCACGTCGGCGTGACACCGACGCCGGCCGGCCTCCAGCTCTACCAGGATGCGCGCCGGCTGCTCTCCGATGCCGACGCGATGCGCGACCGCATCCAGCGCGTGCCCGAGGGCCCCGAAGGCTCGGTCACGGTGGCCGCGCCCTTCCTGCTGGCGGCGCTGCTGCTCGGCCCGGTGCTCGCCGCGCTGAAGCTGTCGCATCCGCGGATCCGCGTCTTCGTGCTCGACGACCTCAGCCTCATGGTGAAGAAGGCCATGGTCGAGCGGCGGGCCGACGTCGGCATCCTGGTCGACGCACCGCTGGTCGACGGGCTGCGCTGCGAGCCGCTGGCCTGCGAGTCGATCTTCCTGTGCGGGCGCGATGCCGACGGCACGCTGGCGCCTCGGTTGCGGTCGCCGCGCGGACGCAAGGCCGCAAGGCCCGAGATCGACTTCGAGCTGGCGGCCCGGCTGCCGCTGGTGCTGCAGTCCAGGCGCTTCTCGATCCGCCAGCGCGTCGAGGATGCCGCCGCGACGCTCGGCGTCACCCTGAACGTGGTGCACGAGCAGGACTCGGCTCGCGTGATCCGCTCGCTCTATGTCTGCGGCGCCGGCTTCACGTTCACGCCTGCCTGCACCCTGGGCGACACGGCGCCCGGATCGCGGGACTGGATCGTCGCCCGGGTGGTGCGCCCGGAGCTGCAGCGCAGCTACTTCCTGGCCACGCCATCGGACCGCACGATCGAGCCGGCGACGAGCGTCGTCATGGATGCGCTGGCCGAGCAGACCGCCCGGCTGATACGCGACAAGGTCTGGGACGCCCGGCTGCTGTCCCCTTCCTGAGCCCTGCGCGGCCCGGCCATCACTTCGATTGATGGCCCGGCATCAGCAAACGGTATTTCCTTGCGCGGCACCGATTCTGGAACAGTCGGGTCCCGTGCCATGCAGCACATGGCGAAGACAAGGAGACACCGTTGAACACCAGCCAGAACCCACCCCGCGCCGTCGCCAATGTCGGTGAACTCGTCGCGCGCTGTGCGCGCGCCTACGGCCGGCAGACCGCCGTCAGGAGCCCGGCACGCAGCCTGACCTACGCTGAACTGGAGCAGCGCTCCAACCGCCTCGCGAACGCGCTGCTCGGCGCCGGGCTGAAGCGCGGCGACCGCGTCGGCATCTACCTGCCGAACTGCGTCGAGATCGTCGAGATCGAGCTGGCCTGCTACAAGGCGGCGCTGGTCAAGGCACCCTTCAATGCCCGGCTGTCGCCGAAGGAGGTCGGCGACATCGTCGCCAACAGCGAGGCGGCACTGGTCGTGACCACCGCCGAACGCGCCGAGTCGTTCCGGCCGCACCTTGGCGCCAGCGCTCCGCGCCTGCTGCTCGTCGACGGCCCGGCGGACGGGCCGGATGCCTACGAACGGCTGCTGGGCCGCGCCAGCGACAGCTTCACGCCGGCCGTCGTCGATGCCGACGAGGTGGCGGTGCTGCACTACACCTCGGGCTCCTCGGGCGTGCTCAAGGCCGCGATGCAGACCTTCGGCAACCGGCTGGCGCAGCTGCGCAAGTTCCTCACGCGTTCAGAAGGCATGCATGCCGGCCACCTGCTCGGCCTGGTCGGGCCGATCACGCATGCCTCGGGCATGCAGATCGTGCCGGCGCTGTGCAGCGGCGCCACCATCCGGCTGTTCTCGAACTTCGAGCCCGGCCGCTTCCTGGCCGACATGAAGGCCGACCGCGTGACCCACACCTTCATGGTGCCGACCATGATCAACATGCTGCTGGCCGAGCTCGGCGGACGCTACCGTCCGCTGCCCGACCTGCTGCGCCTGGGCTATGGCGCAGCGCCGATGGCGCCGGCGCGGATCCTGCGCGCCATGGACGTCTTCGGCCCGGTCCTGTCGCAAGGCTACGGCGCCGGCGAGACCACCTCCGGTGTCTGCGGCCTCAGCGTCGAAGACCACCTGTTCGCCCGGGCCGCCATGCCCGAACGGCTGGCGTCCTGCGGCCGCCCCTTCCTGGAATCCAAGGTCGAGATCGTCGACGACGCGGGCCGGCCGGTCGGCAGCGGCGAGATCGGCGAGATCGTGGTCAGCGGCGCCGACGTCTTCGCCGGCTACTGGCGTGCGCCCGCGCTGACGGCCGAGGTGCTGAAGGACGGCCGCTATCACACCGGCGACCTGGCGCGCATGGACGCCGACGGCTACGTCTACATCGTCGACCGCAAGAAGGACATGGTGATCAGCGGCGGCTTCAACGTCTATCCGTCGGAGGTCGAGGCGGTGCTCTACCAGCACGAGGCGGTGGAGGACGCCTGCGTCTTCGCGATCCCCGACGACAAATGGGGCGAGGCGGTGGCGGCGCAGGTCGTGCTCAAGCCCGACTGCGCAGCCGACGCGCAGGCGCTCGAGAGCTTCTGCGCCCAGCGCCTGGGCGGTTTCAAGCGGCCGCGCCATATCGAGTTCGTGCGCGCCCTGCCGAAGAACCCGAACGGCAAGGTGGCGCGCAAGCAGATCCAGGCCCCCTACTGGGCCGGCCACAGCCGCATGGTCAACTGACAGGAGCACCCGAACCATGACCACCTCTCCCCCCGCCGTGCCGCTGCGTCCGGCGCCGCTCTTCGCCACCGCCTTCGAGGGCTCGGCGCGCGCCGCCGAATTGATCGGGCGCATCGGCGACTTCCTGCACGGCGAGCTCGATGCGCTGGCGCGCACGCAGGGTATCGACCACGAGCACGGCGCCGACCGCCAGACGCTGCAGCGCATCTGGCGCCGCTCGCACGAACTGGGCTTCTACGGCATGACGCTGCCGGTGTCGATGGGCGGCCTCGGCCTCTCGGTGCTCGACCACGTGCTGATCAAGGAAGCGATCTACGCCAGCGGCTCGCCGCTGGCGCCCCATGTCTTCGGCGAGCTCAGCGGCCCGCCGCGGGTCGGTGCCCTGGCCCGCAAGGCCACGCCCTACCAGCTGGAGCGCTTCATCGTGCCGGTGGCGCAGGCCGAGAAGGCGATCTGCTTCGCGCTCACCGAAGCCGAGGCCGGCTCCGACGCCGGCGCCGTGCAGACCCGCGCGGTGCGCGACGGCGACGACTACGTGATCGACGGCCGCAAGCGCTTCATCTCGGGCTCGCCCTTCGCCGACTTCGCGGTGCTGATGGCCTCGACCTCGGACGATCCGCAGCGGCGCGAGGTATCGGCTTTCTTCGTCGACCTGGCGCAGCCCGGCGTGCGCGTGGAGTCCGGCTACAAGACGATGGCCGGCCAGTCGCACACCGGCGACATCGTGCTCGCGCACTGCCGCGTGCCGGCCGCCAACATGATCGGCGAGCCGGGCCGCGGCCTGGCGCTGGCGCTGGGCCGGATCACGGTCAACCGGCTGCTGCACTGTCCGGCCATGGTCGGGCTGGCCACGGTCGCCCTGCGCGACGCCCGCGACTATGCCTGCCGGCGGCGCCAGTTCGGCCGTGCGATCGGCGAGTTCCAGGCCATCCAGCACATGCTGGCCGACATGGCGACCGACCTGGTCGCGGCGCGCTCGCTGATGATCGCCACCGCGCGCCAGATCGATGCCGGCGGCGAGGCGCGCGCCGAGGCCTCGATGGCCAAGCTGTTCTGTTCCGAGGCCGCCTTCCGCATCGCCGACAGGGCGGTCCAGATCCATGGCGGCGAAGGCATCGTGCAGGGGCGGCGGGTCGAGTTCCTGTTCCGCATGCTGCGCATGTACCGGGTGCTCACCGGCACCAGCGAGATCCAGCGCAACACGATCGCGCGCGAGCTGATCGGCGAGCCGGGCTGAACGCCTTCCCACCCACAAAAAAGGAGACTGAGATGAACCCCCTGCAACGACGCAGGCTGCTTGGCTGCGCGGCGGCCGCGGCCCTGCTGCCCGCCGCCTGGCCCGCCTTCGCGGCCGATCCCTGGCCCTCGCGACCGATCAAGTGGGTGCTTCCCTACCTGGCCGGCACCGGCCCCGACATCACGGCACGGATCCTGGCCGAAGCCGTGTCGCCGCTGCTCGGACAGCCGGTGGTGATCGAGAACCGGGCCGGCGCCGGCGGCAACATCGGCGCCCGGCTGGTGGCCAAGTCGCCGCCCGACGGCTACACCTGGATCTATTCGGCCGCCCCGATGGCCGCCAACATGCGCATGTACAAGGTGCCCGGCTACGACGCGCTGAAGGACTTCCGGCACGTGATGCGGCTGACCACGTCCGACATCGTGCTGATCGTGAACCCGGACTCGGGCATCCGGACGCTGGACGATCTGGTGGCGCGGGCCCGGGCCAACCCCGGCAAGCTGAACTATGCGTCGGGGGGCGTCGGCACGCCCTCGCACCTCGGCGTCGAACTGCTGCTGAACGCGGTCGACGCCCAGGCCACGCACGTGCCGTACAAGGGTGCGTCGGAGCTGGTCAACGCCGTGCTCGGCAACCAGGTGAGCTTCGGCACGCCGATCTTCTCGGTCGCCTTCACGCAGATCCAGGCCGGCAAGCTGAAGGCGCTGGCGGTGGCGGGCAGCGCGCGCAATCCGCTGCTGCCGGAGGTGCCCACGCTCGCGGAGTTGGGCGTGCGCGGCGTCGACCTGACCTCCTGGGGCGGCGTCTCGGTGCCGGCCGGCACGCCGGACGCCATCGTCGCGCGGATCCGTTCGGCCTTCGAGAGCGCGCTGAAGCAACCGGCCGTGGCGCTCGCGCTGGTCGAACGCGGCGGCCAGGTCAGCCCCCAGGGCCCGGAGGCCTATGCGCGCGGCTTCACGCAGGAGATCGCCCTGACCGAGGCGATGATGAAGCGCGCAGGGCTCGAGCCGCAGTGAGCGCGATGGCGCCGGTTGCGATGGCTACACTGGGCAGCCCGACTCCGACCCGGTTCCCATGCCCCCCGACGCAGCCGAACCATCGCCCCCTGCAGCCGGCTTCTTCGCGGAGCTGCCGCTGCTCGCCAACGAACGCGACACCTTCGAGCCGGACGGCTGGCGGCCGGCACCGGGCGACTGGGCGCTCGCGGTGACCGACATCGTCGACTCGACGGGTGCGATCGCCAGAGGGCTCCACAAGACGGTCAATTTCGTGGCGGCCATGGGCATCGCGGGCCTGCGCAATCTTTGCGCACCCGTCCGCATCCCTTTCCTGTTCGGCGGCGACGGGGCGGTCGTGCTGGTGCCGCCGGCATGCATCGAGCGGGCCCGCGTCGAGCTCGCGCGGGCCCGCGGGCAGGCGGCGCGCGATTTCGGCCTCACGCTGCGCGCGGGCCTGGTCCCGGTCGACACCCTGCGCCGCTTCGGCTGCGACGTGCTGGTGGGCCGGTTCGAGCCGACGCCGGGCAACAGTTTCGGTGTTTTCCTCGGCGGCGGTGTCGGCGTTCTCGAAGCCGCGGTCAGGGGGCACGGAGATGCCGAGCTGGGCCGCCTCGCCGCCATCCCCGAATCGCTGGACGACGGCGAGCCGGTCGACCTGGAGGGCCTGTCGTGCCGGTGGGACACCCTGCATTCGACCCGCGGCACGATGCTGACCATGATCGTGCGCGGCCGGGCCGGGCTGCGCGAGGTCTATGCCGACATCCTCCGACTCGCCGGCCCGGACGACCAGTCGCGCCCGGTCAGCCTGAACACCCTGCGGGCGCGCTGGCCGCCGAAGGGCTTCATGCTCGAGGCGCGCGCGCGGCGACGCAAAGGGTCGCTGCTGGCCTGGACCGCGCGGGTGCTGGCAGAGACCTTGCTGGCGCGGATCGTCCTGGCGCGCGGCAAGCCCATCGGCGGCTTCGATCCCGAGCGCTATCGGCGCGAGATCGTCACCAATACCGACTTCTGCAGGCACGACGAAACGCTGTGCTTCGTCATCGACTGTCCGCTGGCGGCGGTCGAGCCGATCAGGAAGTACATGGCCGAGAAAGCACTGTCGGGCGGCATCCGCTACGGCATCCATCTGTCGGACACCGCGCTCATGACCTGCCTGGTGACCTCGCCGGCCGACAGCCTTCACGTGCACTTCGTCGACGGCGGCGGCGGCGGCTATACGAGCGCGTCCAGGAGCCTCAAGGGCGTGCAGCCCTAGCGCGCCGCGCCCAGCGCCAGCGGGATCTCGGTGCGGTCGTCGCCATAGCTGATCTCGAGCTTGCCGTCGGCGCTCCCACGCGGAATCACGAATTTCACGCGGCCCTCCTTGGCCGACCGCGCGGGCACCAGTTCGTTCAGGCCGCCATCGGGCGCCATGGGCACGCCGCCGACGATCCATCGGAACGAGCGGTCCCAGAAGTTCGTGTCGTAGTTGCCGTGGTTCGTGAGGCGCAGCCGGATGGTCAGCGCCTCCTGCTCGGCGGTCTGGGGCGACAGCTCGGCCTGCAGCAGCGTGAAGGTCACGTTGCCCGAGCCCGGGCCGAGCGTGTAGTCGCGCAGGGCGGGGAGCTCGACGGCGCGGGCGGCCGCGCCGGAGGTCGGCGGCGCGCTGGGCACAGGCGGGGCTGCTGGCACCTGCGCCGACGACTGCGTGGCGGCTGGCGGGCTCGGGGGCCCGATCCAGCCCGCCTGCCTGACCGCGACGATCAGCCCGGCCACTGCGGTCACGGCCGCGGTCAGGCTCGTGATGACACCGGGCAGGGTCAGCCACCAGCGCCTGGGCTTCTCTTCGTCGCTCATGGATCCTCCTGAAAGGCCGACAGGCATCGAATTCTGAGACGCGAAGGGGCGGCTGTCACTCGCCGAGGTCTAGCCGCACGGGGGCGCGTACGGCCGCTCGGCGCCGACGTAGCGTCGCCACTCCTCGACCGTCAACGCGCGTCCGGCGAGTCGGCAAGCCACTTGCGCCCATCGGCCGACGTCGGCCTCGAACACGTAGCGTTGCTCCGCCTGCGAACCGGTGCCGGCGATCCAGCCCGCGCCATCCGGTGCCGCGCCGAGCAGCCGGGCGCCCGGCGGCAGCGCGACCGCGGTATCCAGCGGCGCGGCGGCGGGCAGGTCCCAGAACAGCAGCCGGCCGCCGACCTGCACCGCGACCCGCGTGCTGTCGGTCGCGAACACGGGGTTTCCGGCGATCGATTCGCCCATCTCGCCCGGCAGCTCCGCGCCGTCCAGGACCGGCTGGCGATCGCTGGCGCGGACCACGGTCAATCGCGGCACTTCCACGCTGGCAAGACCGCTGGTGTCGACGTTGAAGGGCGACGGCGCCGGTGCCGTGGTGCCTGGCCAGACGATCCAGCGTCCGTCCGGGCTGCGCACGCCGCGCGCCTCGGACCGCGGAGGCGCAGGCGCCGGCCCGGTCCATGGCTGCCAGCGGCCGCGGTCGACCGGCAGCGTCACGAACAGCCTGCCGTCCTGGCCGGCCGAGACCAGCGTGCGTCCGTCGGCCGCGAACGCCAGGCCGCGCACGGCGCCCGCATGGCGCAGCAGCACCTGCCCCGGCCATGGCTGCGCATCGGCCGCCCATGACCAGCGCATCACCGCGCCGTTGCCGTGGCCGGTCGCGATGAAGCGGCCGTCCGGGGACACCGCCATCCGCTCGAGCGCGCCTTGCCCGGGCACGTCCTGCGTCGCGACCCGCTCGCCGCTCCGGGCATCGAAGACCTCGATGCGTCCGCCGCGCGAGGCGGCGAACAACCAGCGGCCGGAGGCGTCGAACGCCAGCGCCGCCACCGTGCCGATGGCCGTAGTCGCGAACCTGGGAGCGGCGGCGCCGGGCGCGACGGCGACGGCCTGCATGTAGCCCTGGTCGCCGCCTGCGACGACCCAGCGGCCGTCAGGGCTGAAAGCCACGGCCGCGAGGTCGACCGTCGAGCTCAGCAGCAGCCGGGCGCTGCGGCTGGCGAGGTCGTGCAGCCGCAGCGACCTGCTGCTGGACACGGCGGCCAGCGTCGTGCCGTCCGGGCTGAATGCCAGGCCGAAAACGAAGCTCGGTGTAGCCTCGCCGATCTTGTCGCCATCCGGCAGGGTGCTGCTGCCCGTGCCCGTGTGCACGCTGATCTCGCGGCTGGACCCGGCATGCGCCCAGGCCTGGCCATCGGGCGCGAAGGCGATGGCCGTGACGGCACCGTAGAGGTTGATGCCGACCTTTGGCGCCACGACAGTCTCGACCGCATGCTGGTCCAGCGCGCCCCGCAGCACCGCGCCATGCGCGTCGGCGAGCGCCAGCGCATCGCCCTGGGGGCTCACCGCCAGGGCGGCGAAGGCCGCCTGGTGCTGCTGCAGGCGCGTGACGGGCAACGACGACATGGCGCCCAGCAGGGCGGCGTCCGATGCGGGCGTGCGCGTGATCGCCTGCGACTGCACCGCCAGCAGCAGCGCGCGCACCGGATCGCGCACCAGCGACGCCGTCGACTGCGCCGCGAGTTGACGCGAGAGCGCCTGGTCGCGCAGCGCGTTGGCCCGGTCGCGCTCACGCACGGCGACCAAGGCCTGCCAGGCCGCGAGGGCCGCCAGCACGGCCAGGCCCAGCCCCACCCCGGCGACCAATGCACGCCA
The DNA here is from genome assembly GCF_030316985.1 of Variovorax sp. J31P179. Taxonomy (NCBI): domain Bacteria; kingdom Pseudomonadati; phylum Pseudomonadota; class Betaproteobacteria; order Burkholderiales; family Comamonadaceae; genus Variovorax; species Variovorax sp. J31P179. Next base: position 409,476 of record NZ_JASZYL010000007.1, read on the forward strand.
CAGCCGGTTCGCCGTCAGCCTGCGCGGCGCCGTGAGCAGCCGCGCCACGAGCGGGTCGGTCGCCAAGCCTCGGGCCGCTGGATCGGACTGTTCATCGAGCCAGATGCTGCCGGCGTGCTGCAGCCACGGCTGCACGGCATCGGACAGCGCGGGGTCGCGGAAGCTGCCGTCGAGGCAGACCGGGATCACCGGCCGGCCCGGCCGCTGCGCCCTGAAGGTCTCGACCTCGGTGCGCACCCAGTTCGGCTGCTCCAGCGTGCCGCGGTTGACGACGACCACCAGCAGCTTCGAGCGCAGCAGCGCCCGCCTCAAGGTGTCGGACAGCGGTTCGCCGGGCGGCGCCTCGTCTTCGCTGAAGAACACGCTCAGGTCCCGCTCGCGCAGCCTCCTGGCGAGGTCCGATGCGTAGCTCTGCGTGCCGCGCGGCGGCCCGCCGAGCGCGAAGGAGACGAACACGTCGTAGCCGAAAAGTCGCGAGGCGAACGAGGCCTTCGGGGCTTGCGGGGAAGGCGATGGGGCCGGCGTGTCCTTCACGGGGGCATTCTGGCGGAAGGCGCCGGGTGGCGCACGCGTCGCTCGGCCTCGGCTCCCGCTTCACTGGCAATCAAAGGTCGCGATCGGCCACGGTCGCCCCTGCATCGACATCACCCTTCCTGGGGACGACACCCGGCCCGCGCGCGCCCACGATGCCCGAGCCGCCCCGAGCGCAACGCGATCGCTCGAGAGGATGCACGGACCACGAGAAGGGATTCGCCATGAGCTACGCAACAGCCCGCGACGACGAACAGATGAAGGTGCTGGGGCCTGCGATCGACAAATTCATCGAGCGGTACAACAACAACCCGGGGCTGGCAAATGGCAGACGGCGCACGGTCTTCCTGTTCCCTGGCGGCATGGCCAGCCGGTTGATCCGTGCGACGACGCCTTACGACCCTGCTGCTGCGGACCAGGACCTCAAGTACGAAACGATATTTCCCACACTCGAATGCTTCCTGGACGGCACCGCATGCGACATGGCGCTGACGCGAAAACCTGAGAACGGCATCGACTACTACGAGGACACCGAACAGCGCTTGGTCCTCGCCTGCGACGCCATCGACCTCGAAGGCGCCCTGATTCCGTTCGATCCGGTCCCCTTTCCTCCCGCCGAGGCGATCGAGCACTTCCTGAAGAGCATCTCGCCGTACGCCGACTTCCTGCAATGGTGCGAGGACAACCATCTCGACTACTTCGTGTTCGGCTGGGACTGGCGCCGGAGGATGCAGGAGACCGGCGTGTTCTTCAGGGACACGTTCCTGCCGGAGTTCCAGGCTCGAGTGAAGGCCGAGTGCGGCGCCGATCCGCTCGACGACTATTCGCTGGTCGGCCACAGCGCCGGCGGCATGGTGGTCAACTGGCTCCTGCGCAACATCGTCGACAGCAGTCACATCAGCCACGTCATCACGGTGGGCACACCGTTCTACGGCTATGTCAGCCAGGTCCACCGCTGGTTCGAAGGGGATTCGTACTTCAACGGTCCCGGCAACATCTACCGGGACGCCATCATCCGGACGGTCTGTGCGCTGCCTGCCTGCTACGCCTGGCAGTTCCTGAACGAGCAGACCTTTGTCGACCACAAATATGACTTCCTGGCCGACACTGAATTCCCGCTCCTGAGCTATCCCAGCCTGGACAAGGCCACGGGGAACATGGCCGACCCCTACAACCCGCAACCGGGGCCGAATGGCGAGGACCGCTACCCGGGCAGCACGGGCTTCGACCCTGTGGAGCTCGACGCCGCGGAAGCGCTGGTGGTGGAGTTGGCGCAGCCACTCGATTCATACGACAAGTTCTTTAACGTCCGGGGTGTCCAGCTGAAAGTGCACTTCCCCAAGCCGAGGCCCGCGGACCGGACGAGGGGCGCCGTCTGGTGGGGGTGGGCTGACGAGGCGCAACCGATTGTCGATGCCGTCAGCGTGCCTGGAGACGGCACCCAGCCGGCGTACTCGGCGCGCCTTCTGGAACTCTTTCTGCAGCAGGGCGACCACGTCTTCACCCTCGAGGACTACAAGATCCAACACATGCTCATGATGAACCAGAAGCCCACGCGCGACGCACTGGCCGGACTGCTGCTGAATTGAGGAGATCGCCATGAAAAGGAAGCCCATCGCCCCCCGGACGGATCCCTACACGACGTGGGTGAGGCCGGCCGCGACGTCGGCGGACGCGCTCAGGTTCATCCGGAATGCGCAATCCATGTTCAGACACTACGAGCCCACTCCGGAGAACAGGGAGCGCCTGCTGAAGTACGTGTCTCAGGCGAAGCCCGCCTGGCTGCGCATGCTGTCGCGACGCATCATGATCGACATTGGAGAGGGGCGGCAGCCGGAGGCCGCGGCCTTCGAGCACCGCGCTCCCGGAAAAAAGGGACGGTGAAACGTCGCCGCGCCGCCCCGCTGGCACGGCGTGAGCGATCCCGACCCTGCGCCAGGTCCTCGAAGGTCAGCTTGCGCAGTTCCTTGGCGACATTCTCCGACTTCGAGAACGTCTGCAGCTCGAGGGCCCTGCAGGGCTTGCGGACCGCGGCCTGTCTCAGGACGTGGTCCGCAATCCCGGAAAGAGCTTGAAGGCGTCGTCGCGAAGCATCGCGATGGCCTCTGCGCCGGTGAGATTGGCGTCCGGCGAGACGGGGGGCACCGCGGCGCCCAGGGCTTTCTCGAATGCCAGCATGCTGTGCACCAGCGCCTTGCCGAGCGGCGACAGCGGCAGATCGGGTGGAAGCAAGGCGACATCGAACTTCGGAACCGGCCTTGGCGTGACCTCAGGCCATTGTTCCGGTGCCCTCGGCTGGTCGAGCGAAAGAACGGGCGCGAGGTCCGGTGCCGAGGCGTCGCGTGCGGTGAGAGGGCGCCCGAGCGACCACCGCTTGCGCAGGGTCTGGATCAATGCGGTGTGGCGGTATTCGTCATTGACCACGGTGCGCTCGGGAACCCATGCCGAGACCGCGATCGCAGGCACCCGCGCGCCTGACCGATTGAACGTGAACCCCATCTGGCCGGCAGGTGCCGAGCGGGTCGGCGGCACGGCGGGCGGGGGCGGGACATGATCGTAGGTTCCACCCGATTCGTCGAAGGTGACCAGCAGGAATGTATTGAGGTAGTTCGATCCGCGCGGCGACGACGAAGAACGAACTGCGTCGTAGACCGACGCGAGCAGCGCGTCGCCGCCCAGAAGCGAGGACGGCGGGTCGTACGGCACGCCGTGAAGCAGCGCCGAGATCGGCGGGTGCATGTCATTGTGGCCGTGCCACAGGTTCGGCTCGATGAACGAGTAGGTCGGCAGGCGGCCTCTCCTGGCGTCATCGAGAAAATCGGCGACGGTCGAGAAGTTCGTTGCGAAGCGGATGCGCAAGCGTGAGGCGTGAATGATCCCGGTGAAGGAGGCCGGGCTCGGCGAGTCGCAATACACGCGCCATGTCAGCCCCTTGGCCTCCAGGCGTTCGAACAGCGTCTCGGCCTTGTTGCGAAGGGGAAAGGAATCCGGAGGAGACATGTTGACGACGAACCCCGAAGCCGTCCCCGCATGGAAGAAGGATCGGTTGGTGAACGTCTGCGACGGCACTTCGCAGAACCAGTGGTCGAAAACAGCGAAGCCACGCGCCAGCGCCGAGGTCACCGGCATCTGCTCCGGCGTGTACCCCGTCATGATCCGGGCGTACTCGTCGTAGGTGGGCTGCCGCTTCATCTCGGCCGTGAAGGCGCTGATGTAGTCCATGACGAACCCGTCCATCGTCGGCTGCTGGCGCGGATCACTCGGCGCGTTGTACGGCGCCACCATGCGCTCCAGCGGCATGAAACGGTTCTTCGGATCCAGCGTTCCGAACAGATCCGTGTTGATGTGCGGATACTCCTCGCCAGGATCCGGTTGCGGCGTGTTCATCGTGGGCGACACGCCGTAGGGCACGAACTTGCGCTCGGCGCCTTGCTCGGCCCATTCCGGAATCGGGTTCTTGAGATCCTTGCCGATCACGCCCTCGAACGACTTGACTTCGCCCGGCGCATAGAGGCGGCCGAGCAGGTTGTCGAACGAGCGGTTCTCGAACATGAGCACGACCACGTGGTCGAGCGCCTTGCCCCGGTCGTTGCGGGACCGTTGAGCCCGAGTGATCTCGGGAAAGGCAACGCTGGCGGCTGCCGCACCGACGATCTCGATCACCTTGCGCCGTGTTGTCATGGCTTATCCCGCTGGCCTGAACATCGACCCGGACATTGCCGCGCACGCCGCGGCGATCGGTCGGGTCGCAGCGCGAAAGACTAGCTTCGTTGCGCCGTTTCACAATCCCAGCGCGCACGTAATCCACGTACGTGGGTCTTCGAGGCGGCTAGTGAGATGCTGATCAATTGATCGATCCGGCACCGCGTATGCATGCATGAAACCCCGGCGAAACGCCTGTGAGCGGCGACCGCCTTCGCAGACCAGCGCGACCAAAAATGCCCGATCCTTGCCGGAATATCCCCTCATTTGGGGATGTGGACGGCCATATCGAGCCCCCGAAGCGTTTCACCAGCTTATTGTCACTAAAATGTAACAAAAAGAATATGGAGAAACGAAATGCAAAGAAGAGATGGGAGCCCCGTGCCTCCAACCATCATCAATGTCTGGTCGGTCGGCTGGGTGATCCTGGCACCCTTGGCTCTATGGCTGCTCTTTGACAAGAGCAGCAAGGTCCTGTCCGCCTCGGCGTGGGCGGGGAGCATGCCTGATTCGGATGATTTCGTTTCGACAGTGCGCTGGCTCTCCAGCCTCAAACTGTTCCGGCTGGTGTTCGCGCTGTTCGCCGGGTATCTGATTCAACGCATCGTTTTCCCAGGCCGCCGCTGGACGGCGCCGCTGATCGGCGTGTCGATCATTGTCCTGGCAGTCCTTGGCGTCTCTGTCGCGCACCGCGACAGTCCGCTGGCCACCCTGTCGCACTGGCTCGAGGGCGCCGCACCACTCGGGTGGATGCTCCTGGTGTGCCTTTGGCGAGACGCGGTCTGCGTGGCGCTTCTAGCCATGGGCATCTCGACGCTGCTGGCAGTCACGCCGGCGTCCGCGCGGTGGTTCATCGTCCGTTCCGTGCAATGGGGTTCTGTCCTGATCTGTCTCGCGGTCGGCATCGAATGGACCTACGAGCTTGCAACGGGTCAACCACTGAGCTTTCGGATCGTGCTCCTTGGAGCCCGGCATCCAATGGAATTCCTGCCAATGGTGAGAGCGGAAACCACACCCTTCAGGGTCTTTGCGCTGATTGGAGGCAGCGTATTGGCAATGTGGTGGGGATGGCATTGGCGCTGGCTGGCGAGCGCGTCATTGCAGCGCGTCCCGAAGCTTTCTGCTGCCACGCTGGGCGGGGCGCTCGGCCTCGCGGCATGGGTTGCTCCGGTGCCTGCACTGGGCTTCGTGGAGGCCGAGCGGCATACGGAAGGGACGTTGCACGCCCTCTACAAGAGCGCGCTTCCGAGCCTGTCCGATGAATTGCGGGACGAGGCGCAACTCGCCTACCAAAGAACTGGAAACGCTCGCTGGCACAACACAGAGATGGCTCTCGAGCCCACGGACCGGGCCCGCGCGGCGAATGTCGTGATCGTGATGATGGAATCGATACGTGCGTCATCGACCACGATGCATCGCTCGGAACTGGCAACCATGCCCTATCTGCAGAAACTCGCGAACTCCGGGATGTGGATCGACGACATGAACGCGGTCATCCCACGCACGACCGCGGCATGGCATGCGATCCTGACCGGCCTGTATCCGCTGACGAATGAGGAAACGCATGTCTGGGCCAAGGAGAATGCCAAGGCGGAGCGACCCCGGAAAACCCGCAGCCTGGTGAGTGCGATGGGCGAGATTGGCTATTCCACCGCGTTCTTCACGCCCACACATCTCGATTTGCTGGATGACTCATACGTCATCGAAGCCATGGGATTCGACCGGGTCTCGACAATGAAGGACATCCTCCGCCCAGGCGAAGGCCAACTACCTTGGGGTGGCAGACGATTTGATCGTCGAGCCCCTCCTGGAGTGGGCGTCCTCACAAAGTCGGAATGGGAAACCCTCGTTGACCGTCTACATGACCAACGTGGGCCATCACGCCTATGAGACGCCAGACTCCTGGAAGAAAATCGATTTCCCGAACGTCACCAAGCCGATACTGAACGACTACTACAACTGCTTGCGTTACATCGACAGCGTGCTCGAAACGCTGGTCACGGGATATGAGCGCCTGGGCCTCCTGGACAACACGATATTCGTGATTCTCGGAGACCACGGTCAGATGTTTGGCGAGCACGGCCTCAAGCAGACGTTCAATGCCATCTATCAGGACGGCATTCATGTTCCGGCCGTCATTTACGCACCGGGCCTCATCAAGGAGGGCGTCAAGGTGAGCGGACCCAGGCAGCAGATCGACATTCTTCCGACGCTTGCGGATTTGCTCGGCTATCGCGTCGTGGATGCGGAGTTGCCTGGCATCTCTCTGCTGGCCGACGTCGACGCCTCACGCGCCCTCTTCTTCAGCAGCAGCATTGACTGGTCCTTTCTCGCAATGCGGAAGGGACCGCACAAGTACATCTACGACTACGACCGCAGCCCTCTGGAGATCTACGACCTTGCCAGCGATCCCGGCGAGGCACGCCCTTTGCAGGCCAGCACCCTGGAGCGCAATGAAATTCGAACGCAGTTGCTGCGATGGAAAATTGACACAGCCTTGGCGATGTACGGCGTACCTTCGGCAAGTTATCGCGTGCGACGCTCCTGGAAGATGGAAGATCCTGCCGCGGATTGACGCAGACGCCTTTCGGACGCTTGCGCTCGCCTCTGCTGCCGTCGTCGCGATCACGCGATCCGTGGGCGCGACGCCGCAGGCCTGCTGCAGGTAGCCGGCCATGGCTTCGACCTGCGCCAGCAGTTCGGCGTAGCTGATCCCCGACGGCAACGCCGCCTACGAGGCGGTCATCCGGCCGCTGAATCGGCGGGCCGAGCCGACAGCCTGAGCCTTCCGGCCGCTCAGATCTGGTCCACGAACCGCCGCAGCCCTTCCAGGTCGACCACGGTGATCCCCCCATACTCGATCTGCAGCAGCCCCGCCGCCCGCAGCCGGTTCAAGGCCGCGTTGCAGCGCTGCCGCGACAGCCCGGAAAGATTGGCGATCTCCTCCTGCGACGTCTCCAGGTGCGCCTGCCCCAGCGGATGCAGCCAGGGGTGGAACAGCCCCGCGATCGCCCTGGCCACCTGGCTGTCGGCGTCCAGCAGGCGCTGGGCTGCGTAGTTGCCCATGAACCAGTGCAGCCGCTCGTTGATCTGCACCAGCAGGAAGTGGTTGAAGCTCAGCTGCGTGCGGTGCAGCCACTCGAAGGTCTCGATCGGCAGCACCGCCACCCGGCTGTCGCGCAGCGCGATGATGTCGGCCGTGCGCGGCACCGCGCGCAGCAGCGTGCCCTCGCCGAACCAGCTGCCCACCGACAGGCCGCCGAAGGTCACCGAGCGGCCGTCGTCCGAGGTGATCGACCACTTGAGCAGGCCTTCGAGCGTGCCGTACCAGTGCAGCGGGGTCTCGCCGCGCCGGCACAGCGCCGCGCCGGCCGCCACGTGCTCCTCGCGCATCTCGTCCAGCACCCGGGCCTGGGCGTCGGCATCGAGCTCGGCGAACCAGCCCGAGACTTCGAGCAGGCCCGGGATGGAGAGGGAAAGGGACTCGTGTTGTCTCTGATGGTGCGGCTTGTGGGGCATGGGCGATCCTCGCCTCGTAAACCCTGATCCAAAATGTCGTCGCGATGACTGCCAGGGGGATGCAGGCCAAAAATAATACCCTGCTGTTCACAGGAGACCACCGATGTCGAAGCGCAAAGTGATCGTGACCATCGCCCCCACCGGCGGCATGGCCCACAAGTCGCAGAACCCCCACCTGCCCACCCAGCCCGCCGAGATCGCCGCCGACGTGGTGGCCTGCTGGCGGGCCGGCGCCAGCGTGGTCGCCCTGCACGCCCGCCGCCCCGACGACGGCGCCACCTGCAACGCCGACGTCTACCGCGACATCAACACCCGCATCCGCGCGGCCGGCTGCGACATCGTCATCAACAACTCCACCGGCGGCGGCGTGCACGGCGACATGGTCAAGCCGCTGCCGGGCGACCGCTGGGAGATCGCCTTCGAGGAGCGCATCAAGGGCATGGACGCCGGCGCCGAGATGTGCACGCTCGACGCCACCACGCTCAACCTCTCGTTCGAGGGCCGCGAGATCCTCATGGACACGCCCCTGACCAAGGGCCGGGCCCTGGCCGCCGGCATGAAGGCGCGCGGCATCAAGCCCGAATGGGAAGTGTTCAGCCCCACCCACATCCTGCAGGACACGACCACGCTGATCCAGGAAGGGCTGGACGACGAGCCCTACTTCATCAACCTGGTGATGAACGTGCACCGCAACTTCCAGAACGCGATGCCCTACTCGCCGCGCAACCTGCAGCTGATGGTCGACACGCTGCCCAAGGGCGCGATCTTCGGCGTCAGCGGGATCGGGCCGTCGCAGCTCGAGGCCAACATCGCGGCGCTGCTGCTGGGCGGCCATGCGCGCGTGGGCCTGGAAGACAACCTCTACTACCGGCACGGCGAGCTGGCCACCAACCTGCAGCTGACCGAGCGCATCGTGCGGATCATCCGCGAGATGGACATGGAACCCGCCACGCCGGCCGAGGCGCGCGAGATCATGGGCCTGCCGCGCGTCGGCGCGCCCCGGCCCGAGTTCGCGCCGCACTGAACATGACAGGCACCGAGATGAGCCACACGCCTTCGGACGTGAAACGGGCGGCGGTGGTCGCCACCGGCGTCATCGGCGCCAGCTGGGCCGCCTACTTCCTGGCGCGCGGGCTCGATGTAGACGCCACCGACCCTTCGCCCGGCGCCGAGGCGCGGCTGCGCGAAGCGGTGGCGCAGCACTGGCCGACGATGGTCCGCTTCGGGCTCGCCGACGGCGCCGCGACCGAGCGGCTGCGCTTCCACGCCCGGCTCGAGGACGCGGTCGCCCAGGCCGATTTCGTGCAAGAGAACGGCCCCGAGCGCATCGACATCAAGATCGACCTGTTCCGCCGCATGGATGCGGCGGCGCCGCCCGCCACCTTGCTGGCGTCGAGCTCCTCGGGGCTGGCGATCAGCGCGGTGCAGTCCGAATGCAAGCACCCCGGGCGCGTGGTGCTGGGCCATCCGTTCAACCCGCCGCACCTGATCCCGTTGGTCGAGGTGGTCGGCGGCGAGCACACCTCGGCCGAGGCGATCGCGCGGGCCATGGCTTTCTACAGCGCCATCGGCAAGCGCCCGATCCACGTCCGGCGCGAGGTCAAGGGCCACATCGCGAACCGGCTGCAGGCGGCGCTGTGGCGCGAGGCCTTCCACCTGGTCGAGCAGGGCGTGGCCACGGTCGCCGACATCGACACCGCGATCGCGCACGGCCCGGGCCTGCGCTGGGCGCTGATGGGCCCGTTCATGAACCTGCACCTGTCGGGCGGCGCCGGCGGCATCGCGCACCTGCTCGACCACCTGGGCGGGCCGATCGAGGACTGGTGGCACGACCTCGGCGCCCCTTCGATGACGGCCGAACTCAAGCGCCAGGTGGCCGAGGGCATGGCCGACGAACTGGGCGGGCGACGCAGCGCCGACCTCGAAGCGGCGCGCGACGCCCTGCTGCTGGACCTGATCCGCGCCAAGGCCGCCTCGGCCACGCTCGAATAAGACAAGACCACGAGGCCCGACAGCGGCCTGGAGACACTCGTATGGCCCCCAACGGCTTCCTGGACGACGCGCGCCAGATCGCGCCGCCGCGCGCGCTGCGCATCGACTTCGACGACGGCTCCTTCGCCCTGCGCTCGCCGGTGGCGCTGCGGCCCTACGCCCGCTGCGTCGGCGAGTGGCTCGAGCGCTGGGCGCGCGAGACGCCCGACGCGATCGCGCTGGCCGAGCGCGACGACAGCGGCGAGGGCTGGCGCCGGCTCGACTACCGCGCGCTGCGGCAGGCCGTGGGCGCGGTGGCGCAGGGCCTGCTCGACCTCGGCGTGCCGGCAGGGCGGCCGGTGGTGATCCTGTCCGACAACGCGATCGACCATGCCGTGCTGATGCTGGCGACCCTGCACATCGGCCGCACGGCCTGCTCGCTGTCGAGCGCCTACTCGCGCATGGCCAAGGACCCGGCGCGGCTGCACGGCATGCTGCGCGCGCTCGACCCGGCGCTGGTCTATGCGTCGGACGCCAGGCTCTACGGCGCCGCGCTCGACGGCCTGGCGCTCGACGCGGCGCGGGTCTTCAGCCGGCATGCCGACAGCGTGCCGGGCGCGCTGTCCTTCGAGCGCCTGCTGCAGACGCCCGAGACGCCGGCCGTGATGCAGGCCTTCGAGGCGATCCTGCCCGACGCCCATGCCAAGTACCTGCTGACCTCGGGCTCGACCGGGCGGCCCAAGGTGGTGATCAACACCCACCGCATGCTGTGCGCCAACCAGCAGATGATGGCGCAGACCTGGCGCTTCCTGGACGACGAGAAGCCGGTGCTGGTCGACTGGCTGCCGTGGAGCCACACCTTCGGCGGCAACCACAACCTGCACATGGTGCTGTGCCATGGCGGCGCGCTCTACATCGACGAGGGCCGGCCGGCGCCGGGACTGATCGAGAAGACGCTGCGCAACCTGCGCGAGGTGCGCCCGACCTTGCTGTTCAACGTGCCGCGCGGCTTCGACATGCTGCTGCCCTTCCTGGAAGCCGACGATGCGCTGGCGGCCGAGGTGATGTCGCGGCTGCGGCTGGCCTTCTATGCCGCGGCGGCGCTGGCGCCGTCGACCTGGCAGCGGCTGGAGGCGGTCGCGCGGCGCGTGCGGCCGGGGCATCCGCTGTGGCTCACCACCTCGTGGGGCGCCACCGAGACCTCGCCGGCCATCACCTCGGCGCACTGGCGGCTCGACGGCGCCGGCTGCATCGGCGCGCCGCTGCCGGGGCTGGAGCTGAAGTTCGTGCCCAACGGCGACAAGCTGGAGATGCGGGTCAAGGGCGTGTCGGTGTTCCCGGGCTACCGCAACGCGCCGCGCGAGACCGCCGAGGCCTTCGACGACGAGGGCTACTACCGCATCGGCGACGCCGGCTACCTGGCGGACCCGGCGCGGCCCGAGCGCGGCGTGATGTTCCACGGCCGCGTGGCCGAGGACTTCAAGCTCGCCAGCGGCACCTGGGTCTCGGTCGGCACGCTGCGGGTCGACCTGGTGTCGCGGCTGGCGCCGCTGGTTCAGGACATCGTGGTCACGGGCCACGACCGCAGCGAGATCGGGCTGCTGGTGTTCGCCAGCCCGCAGGCCGCGGCGCAACCGCGCGAGGCCCTGCACGCCGCCCTGCTCGGCGTGATGCGCACGCTGCGCGATGCCGGCGCCGGCTCCTCGCAATCGCCGGTGCGGGCGCTGGTGCTGGGCGCGCCGCCCGACATCGACGCCGGCGAGATCACCGACAAGGGCTACATCAACCAGCGCGCGGTGCTCACGCGGCGCGCCGCCGAGGTCGAGCGGCTGCATGCGGACGCCGACGACCCGGAAGTGGTCAGACTCGCGTAAGCGGCGCGCATCCGCCGCTGGCTAGAATCGAAAATTCATCGCCGGCGGAGATTTCTCGACGTGAGAAGGTGGTTCGTGTTGTTCGGATTGTTCGCCTGCCAGGTCCAGGCGCAGTCCCCCTGGTTCACCGTCACCGGCAATCCGGCAGATCCCGCCGTCGACACGGTCGAGGTCGATCCGGTCGTGGTGCGCGCCGACGGCGCGCTCAAGACCATGAACGTGCGCGTGAGCCGTGCCGCCGAGCGGCGCAACTGGGACGGCCTGCCCTACCGCTCCTATGAATCCCGGGTGGTGTTCGACTGCCGGGCCCGCAAGGCCTCCTACGTACAGGCGACCTTCTATCCCGTGCCTCTGTGGCGCGGGTCCCCGAAGTCCACGGTCGACTACGGCGCCAATCCCCAGCCGATGCTGTTCCGCGACGTCGAGCCGAACCCGACCCAGCGGCTGATCCGCGCCGCCTGCCAGCCGCGCTAGCGTTTCGGGGCGCCCGGCGGGAAGTCGGCGAACAGGCGGTCGAGCGTGCGCTGCACCGTGGCGTCGAGCCGCGACGGATCGTCGGGCAGCACGCCCTCGGCACTCCCGCGCCAGATCGCGCGCCGGCTCTTGGCGTCGAACATGTCGACCACCAGCGTGCCGGCCCGGTAGTTGTCGACCGACATGGTCACGCTGTCGCGCGCGCCGCTGACGCCCAGCCAGCGCAGGTCGTGGCCGATGCCGCTGTAGAAGTTGTTGAAGGTCTGGCCGTCGCGCGTGGTCACGTGGGCCGCGACATGCACCTCGCCATCGGCGACCCGCTTCCAGCCGCGCGCCTGCAGCCGGGTGTCGATGCCCTGGATGACGCTCTGCGGCACCAGCGCCGGGTCGCCCGCCGGCTCGGCGATCCAGCTGTAGCTGCGCAGGGCGCCGAAATCGGTCTTGACGTCGAAGTCGGTCTTGACGGTCACCGGGCTCGCACAGGCCGCCAGCAGGCTCGCCAGCGCGAGGGCAAGGAATCGTCGTCCGATCATGGATTCTCCTGAGTGGCGAGCGTCCGACGGGCGCCCTGCGGCAGGATGGTACAGCCGGGCCGCGGCGGCCCCGAGCTCAGGCGACGGCGGCGAGTGCGTTCGAGGTCAGGTGGCCGTTGGTGCGCGCGTAGTGCAGCGCCTGGGTCCGGCTGTTGACGCCGATGCGGCGGTACAGGCGCCACATGTGGACCTTGACCGTGTCCTCGCTGATCTCGAGCCGCTCGGCCATCTCGCGGTTGCCCAGCCCCTCGGCGATCAGCTGCACCAGCTGGACCTGGCGCCGGGTCAGGCCGGCGCTGCTCTCGGGCGCGGCGGCCGGCGCTTCGTCCTTGTCCTGTTCCGACTTCAGTACGCTGCGCAGGCCCTTGATCAGGCCGGCGGCGTCGGAAGCCTTCTCGATGTAGATGTCGGCGCCGGCCGAGAGGCACAGCGCCTCCATGTCGGCCGCGGGCAGCGCGGAGTAGACCGCGATCGGCACTTCGGGGTGCTCGCGCCGCGCCGCCTCGACGCCGTCGCAGCCCTTGGTGTCGGGCAGGTTGAGGTCGAGGCAGATCAGGTCGGCGGCGCCGTTGCGCTCGACCGCGCCGGCCAGCTTGTCGAGACGATCGATCTCGACGATGCCCGCCGCCGGCTGCAGCCGCCGCAGCATCAGGGCAATGGCGTCTCTCATCATCGGGTGGTCGTCCACCACGTAGAAGACATTGCGCGCTTTTCTCATTACCAGGTTCTTTCCGACACTCGGGATGGGCTACGGCGAACAGATTCGCCGAAAGGGCCGAGCGTAGTGGACGAAACAACCGATTGCGAGCACCTTCCGGCGTCCGGGCCCTCGCGAGCGCGACCTAAGTCTCAGTTTTCGGAACTCGATCGACTTCAGGAATCGCCCGGCGCTGCCGAAATGCGATCACCTCAACCAACCGAGCAACGAGATTGAAATGTCCAGACTCATCGTCCTGACCCGCCACGGAAGCGTCCGGCAGGTCAACATCAAGGGGCCGATCACCACGATCGGGCGCGATCCGTCATGCGGGGTCCACATCGACAGCCTGGGGGTCAGCCGCCATCACGCGGCGATCCACTGGACCGGCGACCGCTTCGTGCTGACCGACCTGGCCAGCCGCAACGGCACCTTCGTCAACAAGGTGCGGATCCGCGAGCGCGCCCTGGCCAACGGCGACGCGATCAGCACCGGCGACTGCCAGCTGCGCTTCCTGTACGAGACCCGGCCGCTGCCCACCGAGGAAGCGCTGCGGCTGGTCACGCTGTCGCACGCGCCGGTCGATATCGATGCCGCCGTGCGCGAGCGCAGCGACTGGGCGACCTTCTTCCGCCAGGGCGCCCGGGCCCGGCATGGCGACGGCCACCGTTCCGGCCGCGGCGAGCGGCGCGTCTGACCGGCCGCCGAAGCAAAAAAATGGCCCGCACGAGGCGGGCCGAATGATCCCTGGTCAGAAGATCCCTGGAGAACCAGCCTTGTTATCGACAGATCGTGGAAAAACTTGAGGGTTGGCCGCCAGTTCCGAAACTGTTACCGAGGCGACACGTGTAAGTGAACCCTCGCTCAGTCAACTTATCCTATGGAGCCCTCCCGCTACCACTCCAACACGGACATCAGATGAAGACGAAGTTTTTTGCACTCGCAGCCCTTGCCGCCCTCGGATCGGGCAGCGCCCTGGCCCAGAAGGCCGGCGATTGGCAGGTCGGTGCCGGCTGGCTGCACTTCGCGCCGCAAGACTCGAGCAAGCCCCTCACCTTCACCTCGCCGATCGCCGCCGTGGTGCCGGGCTCCGGCGCCAGCGTCGGCACCTCCGACACGCTCGGCCTCAACCTCACCTATTTCATCGACAGCCACTGGGCGGTCGAAGGCGTGATGGGCGTGCCGCCGAAGTTCAAGCTCTCGGGCGAAGGCACGCTGGGCCCGATCGGCGAGCTCGGCGAAGCCAGGCAGTGGAGCCCGACCCTGCTGGCCAAGTACTACTTCAACGACGGCGAAGCCAAGTTCCGCCCCTACGTCGGCCTCGGCGCAACCTACGTCTGGTACAGCGACGTCAAGCTCACGCCCGGCCTGCAGGGCGCGCTCGCCAACCGGCTGGGCCTGCCGCCATCGGCCCTGTCGGCGACCACGGCCAAGCTCGACAGCTCGTTCACGGCGGTGTTCAACGCCGGTGTCGCCTACCAGTTCGATCCCCACTGGGGCATGGCCTTCTCGGTCTCGTACATTCCGCTGAAGACCACGGCCAAGCTGACCACCACGGCCCGCGGCTTCCCGGTCGCCACCAGCGAGTCGAGCCTGAAGGTGAATCCGATCGTTCCGTACCTGGCGGTCACCTACAAGTTCTGAGCCGGGCCGCGCCCGACGGCCGTGATCCTGACGGACGGGGCGAGACCTCAAGTTTTTCGGCGGGCTGCCGATATACCTGGGCGTTCTCCCTTCGTCCCCTCTGGAATCACGACCATGTTCTTGAACAATTTTTCGATAGGCAGGCGCCTGGCCCTCGTGCTGGGCGCCATCCTGGCCCTGTTCCTCGCCACCAGCTTGTTCGCGGTGCTGAAGCTGCGCGAGCTCGGCGTCGAGATCGAGGGCATGGTGACCGACAACGTCAAGACCGAGCGCGCCGGCTCCGACTGGCTGCGCCACACCAACTCGGGCGTGCAGCGCGCGGCCGCGATCGCCAAGAGCAGCGATCCGAGCCTGATCGCCTACTTCGCGCCGGCCACCGCGGCCTCGATCAAGGACACCAACGCACTGCAGAAGTTCATCGAAGGCCAGATGACCGCGCCCGAGGAACGGGCGCTGTTCCAGAAGGTGGGTGAGTTGCGCAAGGACTACCTCGCCGCCCGCGAAGAAGTGAGCAAGCTCAAGCTCGCCGGCGACCTCGAAGGCGCCGAACGGGTCTTCAGCTCGCGCTTCGAACCGACCTCGGTCAGCTACCTGGCCGGTGTCCAGCAGATGGTCGACCTGCAGCGCGCCGCGCTCGACGCTGCCGCCGAGCGGGCCCAGGCCATGCGCGCGCAGACCACTACCCTGCTGATGGTCTGCTCCGCGGTCACGCTGGTGCTCGGCAGCCTGCTGGCCTGGGGCCTGTCGCGCAGCATCACGCGGCCCCTGCGCCGCGCCGAGGCCACCGCCCAGGCAATCGGCGCGATGGACCTGAGCGGCACGGCCGAAGCCAGCTACGCCAAGGACGAGACCGGCCTGCTGCTGCGTGCGATCGACGGCATGCGCACGGCCCTGCAGACGTCGCTGCAGCAAGTGCATGGCGTGGTCGCGAACGTGTCGACCGCCAGCACGCAGATCGCGACCGGCAACCAGGACCTGTCGTCGCGCACCGAGCAGCAGGCCAGTTCGCTGGAAGAGACCGCTGCCTCGATGGAAGAACTGACCTCGACGGTGAAGCAGAACGCCGACAACGCCCGCCAGGCCAACCAACTCGCGGTCTCGGCTTCCGAAGTCGCCGTCAAGGGCGGCAGCGTGGTGAGCCAGGTGGTCGACACCATGGGTTCGATCAATGCCTCGTCGCGCAAGATCGTGGACATCATCGGCGTGATCGACGGCATCGCCTTCCAGACCAACATCCTGGCGTTGAATGCGGCGGTCGAAGCCGCTCGCGCCGGTGAGCAGGGCCGCGGCTTCGCGGTGGTGGCGTCGGAAGTGCGCAGCCTGGCGCAGCGCTCGGCGGCGGCGGCCAAGGAGATCAAGACCTTGATCGGCGACTCGGTGGAGAAGGTCGAAGAGGGCAGCAAACAGGTGGCGGAGGCGGGTCGCACGATGGAAGAGATCGTCGACAGCGTCAAGCGGGTGACCGACATCATGGGCGAGATCACGGCGGCCAGCCAGGAGCAGACCTCCGGCATCGAGCAGATCAACCAGGCGATCACGCAGATGGACCAGGTGACGCAGCAGAACGCGGCACTGGTGGAAGAGGCTGCGGCCGCGGCGCAGTCGCTTCAGGAGCAGGCCGGCAACCTGTCGCAGGTGGTGGGCGCGTTCAAGCTCGAGAAGAGCTACGGCTGAGCCTAGACCTCCGCCTCTTCGTCCTTCTCCGCATGCGTTTCGCTGAAGCGCCGTTCGGCGGCCGTGAGGTGGGTGGTGAGCACGTGCGAGATCAGGTTGATGCCGATCCCGGCGAACAGCGCCGGCAGCAGGTAGAGCGCCACCCGGATCTCCGAGACGAAGAACACGTCGTCCGCCAGCGAGGGCGTGACGGCGGCCAGGCTGGACAGCCGCTGCAGGAAGTAGACGTTGACGGCCGCTATCGCGACCAGCGAGAAACCCAGCGCCAGCACCGTCCAGCGTGAGATCGCCTGCTTGAAGATCATCACCGCGTAGAGCGTGAACGGCAGCACCACCGAGAAGGCCACCATCAGCCAGAAGATCGTTTCCGTGAAGACAGAGTTGCTGATGCGCATGGCGGGAACCTCGGGATGGGCGGTGCTGGCACGGGACGCGGACGTGGCGTCGGCGCGATTCTCGCCGCTGTCGCCGAGCGCCATCAATGCGGCTTCGCCGGCGGCTTCTTCTTGTCGTCGCTGCCGAACAGCCTTTCCATCTGCTGGCCGATGCGGGCACCGATCGCGGTGCCGACGCCCGGCAGCACGGCCGAGCCCACGGCGGCCCCGGTCAGCGCGCCGCCGGTCAGCGACAGCTCGGGCGCATCGAGCGTGCCGCCCACCTTGAGCGGCACGCCGACCACGCCGTCGACCAGGTCCACCGCCAGTTCGCCGTCGAGGCGGCGGTTCAGCACCGTGGCGCTGCCGCTGGCGGTCAGCACGCCCGAGCGCGCCTTGACGGCGCTGTAGCGCAGCACCGTGCCGTCCTCGCCGGCCTGGGTGTCGAGGATGCCGCTGAGGCTGTCGAGCGAAGTGCGGCCGCCCCGGCTGATGCCGGCGCTGCGCACCGCCTTGGCGAAGTCGAAGCCATTCAGCGTCGCGGGCGCGATCGTGAAGCGGGTGCGGGTGTGCAGCCGCCGCACCAGTTCGCCGGCATCGGCGCCCTCGGCGTCGACCGTGGTCTGGCCGCCGAGCTTGCCCTCGACCGCCGCGTGGCGACCAAAGCTGCGCAGCAGCGCGACAACGTCGACGCCCCGGGGCTCGAGCTCGGCGCCGAGGCGAACGCGGCCGTTGTCCAGCACCTGCAGCACGGTGCTGCCGTTCCAGGTGCCGCCGCCGATGTCGATCAGCGTGCGCCAGCGGTCCTGCCCGCCTTCGCGCTCGAGCCGCAGGCGGGCCGGCGGCGTGAGCCCGGCACGCCGCAGCTCGGCCTCGCGCGGGCGCCAGCCCGGATCGAACAGCACGTCGGCGTCGTAGGCCAGCGCGATCTCGCGGCGGTCGATCCAGACCACGTCGCGCAGGCGCAGGCGCGCCAGCGGCACCTCGGCCAGGGTCCAGGCGGCGCCCGCCAGAAGGCCCGGCGCGCCGACGCCTTCCGCGTTCCAGCGCCCGCGGAAGGCGCGCACCGAGGCCCGCGGCAGCACGGCGCCCTCGATCTCCAGCGACTCGATCGCGATGCGGCGCCCCCATAGCGCAGCCAGCCGCGGCCGGATGACGACCCGGCGCGCCGTGATCGGTGCCGGCTGCTCGGTCGCCAGGTCCGACAGCACGACCACCGGCGAGGGCCGCAGCGACCAGTGGGCCGACCCGACCTTCAGCCCGATGCCTGAAGCCTTCTGGAAGCGGGCACCGACTTCCGCCGCCAGTTCGCCATCCGTGGGCAGCCACAGGTTGAGCAACAGCGCGCCCCCGCCCAGCAAGAGAGCTGCCGCAGCGGCGAGGCCGGCGATCCATCGCAGGGGGCGGGTCATGTCGAGGAGCATCGCCCCGCCCGGCCGCGTGCGCTGTCAGCCATGGGCGCGTTTACGCCCTGCCGGCCGGCGCGACCTTGTCGCTATAGTTTTGACAATCCCGACACGGAGCTTTTCATGCGCATCTGGAAGAAAGACATCTCGATCGAAGCCCTGACCCGGAGCCACGCGAACACCGCGACGGCCTTGCTGGGCATCGAATTCCTCGCCATCGGCGACGACACCATCAGCGCCCGCGTGCCGGTCGACCATCGCACCGTGCAGCCCTACGGCATCCTGCATGGCGGGGTCTCGGTGGTGCTGGCCGAGACGCTGGGCTCCTGCGGCGCCTACTACTCGGCGCCCGAGGGCCAGCGCGCGGTCGGGCTGGACATCAATGCCAACCACATCCGCGCCGTCACCTCGGGCTGGGTCACCGGCACGGCGCGGCCGGTGCACCGCGGCCGCACCACGCAGGTCTGGCAGATCGACATGTACAACGACGCCGGCGACCTGACCTGCGTCTCGCGCATCACCATGGCGGTGCTGGCCCCGCAGGCTGGCTGAACGCTCCCCGGCCCGCGCGCCGGCCAAGAACAACAACCGAGGAAGAAGAAGACCATGAGCGATTCCTACCTGCCCCGCTGGCGCAAGGTGTCTGCCACCGCGGGCACCATCGTCGCACCCGACGAGCGCCTGCCATGGCCGCAAACGGCCGCGATGGGCGTGCAGCACGTGATCGCGATGTTCGGCGCCACCGTGCTGGCGCCGATCCTGATGGGGTTCAACCCCAACATCGCGATCCTGATGAGCGGCATCGGCACCCTGCTGTTCTTCTTCATCACGGGCGGCCGGGTGCCGAGCTACCTGGGCTCCAGCTTCGCCTTCATCGGGGTGGTGATCGCGGCCAGCGGCTATTCGGGCACCGGGCCAAACCCCAACCTGGGCGTGGCGCTCGGCGGCATCATCGCCTGCGGCGCGGTCTACCTGCTGATCGGCGTGCTGGTGGCCTTCACCAACGAGCGCCGCACCAAGGCGGCGCCGGTGCGCGGGCTCGAAGGCCTCGAGGTCGAAGAGGTCGAGCAGGATGTCGCCGTGCACTGGATCGAACGGCTGATGCCGCCCGTGGTGACCGGCGCGGTGGTCGCGGTGATCGGGCTCAACCTGGCGAGCGTGCCGATCAAGAACATGGCGCCGACCGGCTTCGACACCTGGATGCAGGCCGTCACCTTCCTCAGCGTGGGCCTGATCGCGGTCTATGCGCGCGGCATGGCGCAGCGGCTGCTGATCCTGATGGGCCTGATCGCCGCCAGCCTGGTCTACGCCGTGCTGACCAACGGCATGCGTCTGGGCAAGCCGATCGACCTGGGTGCGCTCGCGGCGGCGCCCTGGTTCGGGCTGCCGACCTTCTCGAAGCCGGTGTTCGAGGTCAACGCGATGCTGCTGATCGCGCCGGTGGCGATCATCCTGGTGGCCGAGAACCTGGGCCACCTGAAGGCCGTGGGCGCCATGACAGGGCGCGACCTGAACCCGATGCTGGGCCGGGCCTTCATCGGCGACGGCGTGGCGACCATGGTGAGCGGCGCGGTCGGCGGCACCGGCGTCACGACCTACGCCGAGAACATCGGCGTGATGGCGGCGACCAAGATCTATTCGACCGCGATCTTCGTGGTGGCGGCGCTGATCGCGCTGGTGCTGGGCTTCAGCCCCAAGTTCGGCGCCCTGGTGCAGGCGATCCCGCTGCCGGTGATGGGCGGCGTGAGCATCGTGGTGTTCGGCCTGATCGCGGTCGCCGGCGCCAAGATCTGGGTCGACAACAAGGTCGACTTCTCGCAGAACAAGAACTTGATCGTGGCCGCGATCACGCTGATCCTGGGCACCGGCGACTTCACGCTCAAGTTCGGCCAGTTCGCCCTCGGCGGCATCGGCACCGCGACCTTCGGCGCCATCCTGCTGTATGCGCTGCTGAGCCGCGCGCGCGACTGACGAAAAAAAGCCCCGCGCGGGCGGGGCCTTGGAGACCGCGCAGCCCGGGAGGGCCGCGCAGTGACTTGCTTCAGTTGGCCGGGATGCGGGTCGAGAATCCCTTCAGGAACAGCACCTGCTGCGCGCTGGTGGCGGAGAGCTGGAACAGGTTGATGCTGGTGCCGCCGTTATAGACCGAGTTGCCGTTGATCGTGGTGCAATGGTTGTCGGTGCCGCCTTCCGACGAACAGTAGACCTTCGCCTTGCGCGCCGAGCTGGCGACGTCGACCTTGTCCTCGAACTGCACGCTGCTCGACGAGGCGCCGTAGACCGTGAAGGCGGTCGGGGCCGGGGCGCCGTCGGGCACGGTCCAGGCGTCCAGGTCGCCCTCGGCGCTGAAGTCGACCAGGCTGGGCTCGTTGGCGGTCGGCGCATCGAAGACCAGCGCCTGGGCCGGCGCGATGCCCTTGATCTCGTTGCGCATGCCGGCCGTGAGGTCGGCGAACTTCAGCTGCCTGGCCTCGGCGATGGTCGGCACCCGGGTGATCATGCGGTGCGTCTGGACC
This sequence comes from Variovorax sp. J31P179, assembly GCF_030316985.1. Taxonomy (NCBI): domain Bacteria; kingdom Pseudomonadati; phylum Pseudomonadota; class Betaproteobacteria; order Burkholderiales; family Comamonadaceae; genus Variovorax; species Variovorax sp. J31P179. Next base: position 430,391 of record NZ_JASZYL010000007.1, read on the forward strand.
ACGTTGGCCTTGTTGGTGTCGACGTGGAAGAACTCGACCTTGAAGGCGCCCTGCTCCGGCAGCTGGCGCAGCTGCTCGTCGCTGAGCTGCGGGCTCAGGAAGTACGAGCTTTCGAAGTCGGCCGGGCTGCCGCTCTTCGACGTATCGCGGAAGCCCGCGGCCAGGCGCAGCAGCGAGGTGCTGGCCGAGTTGCCGTCCGGCTTGTCGACCACCAGGTTGGCATTGCCCGCACCCGGCTTGTAGGTGTAGCTGGCGCCGTTGGGTGCCGTCACGACCGCCTTGGTGAAGATCGCATTGCCCTGGCCGTCCTTCCGGTTGGGGATCGAGACGTCGTAGGACACGCTGAGGTAGTTGTAAGCAGGCGCGCTCACGAAGTCGCGGTCCTGCACGGTCGGCGCGACGCTGACCGAGTAGTTGTACTGGTTGCCGATCAGCTTGAAGGTGCCGCCGACGTCGCGCGCGACGATGGTCTGGTTCTGCACCGCGCCCGTGCCGTCGGTGGTGCGGTAGCTCAGCACCTGGTCGCCGTTGGCACGGAAGAACTGATGCTCGCCGCGGTCGTACTTGACGCCCGTGGCGCCAGGACGGAACAGGCCGGCGAAGGCGCCCTGGTTGTTGATGTCGCGGCCGACAGTGCTGCCGTTGCTGAGGTAGCTGGCCGGGTTGTCGTTGACGAACAGCGTGCGGCACTCGGTGGCGATGACCTGGTCCGGGCCACCCGTCACGGCGGTGCTGTCGTTGGCCGCGGTGACGCGCTTGCTCAGCGGCAGCGCGAAGCACTGGGTCAGGCGGTCGAACAGCGAGGCCACGGCCAGCGAGGCGCCGGCCGGCGCGAGCGTTGCGGTGGCAACGGATTGCGGCAGCGCCGGCAGCGTCGCGTCGCTGCGGAAGCTGATCGAGAGCGGGGCGGCGTCCTCGCTGGTGGGCACGGCCTTGACCGTGATCTCGATATTGGCGCCCGCGCCGTCGGGGCGCACGCTGACCGAGATCGAGTCCAGCAGCCGGTCGTGGCCCGAGCCGTCGGCCGTGAAGGCGCCGCTGATCGGGTCGACGGCGTCGCCCAGCAGGGTCAGCAACGGCTTCAGCGCGGCGACCAGCTCGGCCACCTGCTGCTTGACCGTGCTGTCGGTCACGGTGTCGGGCTTGGTCGCGATGGCACCCGCCAGGCTGGCCGGGTTGCCGTCGGGCGACAGCCGCGAGACGATGATGGTCGTCAGCGGCGTGACGTTGACGTTGCCGCCGGTGGCGCTGGCGGTCGTGCTGTAGAGGGTCAGGTCGTCGCGGGCGGCCGTGACCACCAGCGGCGCCTTGGTGTCGGCCGGCAGGGTGCATTCGTAGGCGCCCTTGGCATCGGTCTCGGTGGTGCACACCGTGACGCCGCGCTGGTCGACCACCGTCACCTTGGCGCCGGCGAAGGCGGCTCCGGTGGCGGCGATGCCGTTCAGCTTGGCGGCGGCCGTGGTGCCGCTGTTGCCGCCGCCGGTGGTGCCCGAGCCGGTGCCCGCGGTGGTGCCAGTGGGCAGGAAGCCGCCGCTGCCGCCGCCCCCTCCGCCGCAGGCGGCGAGCGACAGCAGCAGCGCTGTGGACAGGGCAATTCGGCTTTTCGGGTGGGTACGCAACAAAATCAGACTCCTCAGGTGAAATTCGGCCCGCTAACGAACTGTTACAGCGGTGCAACGAGTCTCGGTGCCGATGGCGGCGCGATGAATAGTGCAATTGCACTAAGCGAGTGCGGGCGCGGGCCGCGGGGCGTGAGGGATGTCACGGGGCGGGCGAATCGATGGGCCGCCCAAGTGAAACCTGGTGCAAGAAATGTTGTCCGCGAGGCCGTTTGGAGCGCCCTTTTTCCACGCGGAGCCCCGTGCCCGTTAGACTCCAACGCTTTTCGCACCAAGCTTTTCCATGGCAGATGCATCCGCCGCGCGCACCAGGGCGGTATTCGAATTCAAGAGCGCCACGCTGCCGCTCATCGCGGTCATCCTCAAGACATCCGATCTCGAGGTGCTGGCGGAAGCGCTCGACGCCCAGTTGGCGGACTCGCCCGACTTCTTCGAGCAGGAGCCGGTGGTCATCGACCTCTCGCAACTGCCCGAAGAAGACCCGGCGGACGCCGGCCGCGCGCTCGACTTCACCGCCCTGCGCGGCCTGCTGGCGCGCCACCAGACCCAGCCGGTGGCGGTGCGCGGCGGCAGCGATGCCCAGAACGCCGCGGCCCGCGCGGCCGGCCTGTCGGTCACCGCGATGCCGGTGGCGCCGGTGCCCCGCCCTGCCCCGGCGCCCGCCGAAGCCCCGGCGCCGGCCCCCGAAGCGCCCCAGATCGTGCGCGAGGTGCCGGTGCCGGCCAACGGCACGCTGGTGATCGACAAGCCGCTGCGCTCGGGCCAGCAGGTCTACGCCCGCGGCGGCGACGTCATCGTGACCGCGCTGGTGAGCTACGGCGCCGAAGTCATCGCCGACGGCAACGTCCATGTGTACGCGCCGCTGCGCGGCAAGGCCATTGCCGGTGCCCGGGGCGACACCTCGGCGCGCATCTTCACGACCTGCATGGAGGCCCAGCTGGTGGCCATTGCGGGCATCTACCGCACGGCGGAGGTGGCGCTGCCGGCCGAGATCGCCGGCAAGCCGGCCCGGATCTCGCTCGACGGCAAGAAAATCGTCATGGAGCCGATCCTGTGATCGAGGGCGTGTGCGCCCGGCGACCCAATAACTGAAACGAACGAACGAAGAAGGAATGGCATGGCCAAAATTGTGGTGGTGACCTCGGGCAAGGGCGGCGTCGGCAAGACGACCACGAGCGCGAGCTTTGCATCGGGACTGGCATTGGCAGGCAAGAAGACGGCCGTGATCGATTTCGACGTCGGCCTGCGCAACCTGGACCTGATCATGGGCTGCGAGCGGCGCGTGGTGTACGACCTGGTCAACGTGATCCAGGGCGAGGCCAACCTGAGCCAGGCGCTGATCAAGGACAAGCAGTGCGACAACCTGTTCGTGCTGGCTGCCTCGCAGACCCGCGACAAGGAAGCGCTGACGCAGGACGGCGTCGAGAAGATCCTGAAGGAACTGGCCGAGCAGGGCTTCGACTACATCGTCTGCGACTCGCCGGCCGGCATCGAGACCGGCGCGATGATGGCGATGCACTTCGCCGACGAGGCGCTGATCGTGACCAACCCCGAGGTGTCTTCAGTGCGCGACTCGGACCGCATCCTGGGCATGCTGGGCTCCAAGACCAAGCGCGCCAAGGAAGGCGGCGAGCCGATCAAGGAACACCTGCTGATCACGCGCTACAACCCCAACCGCGTGGCGGGCGGCCAGATGCTGTCGCTGGAAGACATCCAGGACATCCTGCGGATCAAGCTGATCGGCGTCATCCCCGAGTCCGAATCGGTGCTGCAGGCCTCCAACCAGGGCGTGCCGGCGATCCACGACAAGGACACCGACGTGGCGCAGGCCTACAGCGACGTGGTGGCGCGCTTCCTGGGCGAGGACAAGCCGATGCGCTTCGTCGACGCCGAGAAGCCGGGCTTCTTCAAACGCATCTTCGGAAGGTAGCCATGTCCCTGTTTTCCTTTCTGCTGGGCGAGAAGAAGAAGACGGCGAGCGTCGCCAAGGAGCGGCTGCAGATCATCCTGGCCCACGAGCGCAGCAGCCTGGGCGCCAAGCGGCCGGACTACCTGCCGGAACTGCAGCGCGAGCTGATCGCGGTGATTTCGAAGTACGTGTCGATCAAGGCCGAAGACATCAAGGTGCACCTGGAGAAGCAGGACGACCTGGAGGTGCTGGAGGTGAAGATCGAGCTGCCGGACGCGCTGGTGGTGCGGGGGTAGAGGTTCGGCGGGGCTGCGGCGGGATGTCGGCGCGCTTGCTTGAATGAAGGTCAATTCGATCACTCTGCATCGACTGTGGATGCTGCTCGCCCAAGCTGTGACCGTGGGTGCCGGCCTGCTGATCGCCTGGCAAGCATTCCGCCCTGCCGCGTCGCCGCCCGCCCGCAACGACATCGTCACGATTCATGAGGCAGGCGGCAGCTCATCGCTGGCGAACACGATACTTGGGCGGCGCGACACGGGCTATCGCTTGGCGGCGCGCAAGGCGTCGGCCTCGGTGGTCAACATCTACACGCGCGGCGCGCCAAGCCGCCGCAGCCGGCGCGGGCAGGATTCGCTGAGCCTGGGCTCCGGCGTGATCGTCGCGGCACAGGGCTATATCCTGACCAACAACCACGTGGTCGACGGTGCGACTGAAATCGCCGTCATGCTGCCGAACGGCAAGGTGGCTGACGCGCAGTTGCTTGGCCGCGACCCCGACACCGATCTCGCTGTGCTGAAGATCGATGCGACGGGCCTCCCGCCGATCACATTCGCGGAGGCGGGTTCGGTCCAGGTGGGTGACATCGTGCTTGCCGTGGGTGACCCGTTCGGGGTCGGACAGACCGTGACTCAGGGCATCGTGAGCGCAACCGGCCGGAATCGGCTTGGCATCAACACGTTCGAGAACTTCATCCAGACCGACGCAGCCATCAACCCCGGCAACTCGGGCGGCGCATTGGTGGACATCGACGGCAACCTGGTCGGAATCAATGCGGCCATCTACTCGGAAAGCGGAGGATCCCAGGGCATCGGCTTCGCGATCCCGGTGAGCTTGGCGCGCGAGGTGATGGACCAGATCATTGCGCATGGGCGCGTCGAGCGAGGCTGGATCGGCGTGGTCGCGCGCGATGCCAAGCGCAGCGCCCCCGATGCATCCGGCGCGGTGGTAGAGAAGGTCCAGCGCGGTGGGCCGGGCGAGAAAGCCGGATTGCGCGTGGGCGACACCGTCACTTCGATGAATGGCAAAAGCATCGCCGATGCCACGGCCCTCATCAATGAGACGGCGATGCTGGCACCCGGCAGCCGCGTCGAATTCAAGTTGACTCGCCAAGGCGTGGCCATGGCCGTGGCAATTGAACTGGGCCGGCGTCCAATGCCGGCAGACAGGCGCCGGTGATCGTCGTCACGGCCAAAGAGGTTTGTGTCACGAAGAAGTGCTGATGGCCCGGGGTGAAAGGTGAACCGACAGCCCGACGGGAGACATCGTGAGCGACATGTATTCCGCCGGCCCGCCCTCGGGCGTCCTCATCTGCGCGATGTCGAAGTTCGCGAGCAATGTCGCCATCACCATCTTGATCTCCGCCAGTGCGAGATAGCGACCTGGGCACACGCGCGGGCCACCACCGAAGGGCATCACTACGCGCTTGGCACCCATCATCCGCTCGCCCTCTGCGTGAGTGCCATCGATCCAGCGCGTCGGGCGAAACGCCTTCGGCTCATCGAAACGATTTGCATCCATGCCGGCAGGGCGCATCACGCAGGTCACGAACACGCCTCCTGGGACCGCGACGTCGCCGATCACGACGTCATGCGCAGCTTGGACGATGTTGATGGGGGCGACCGGCTTGAGGCGCATCGCTTCGTTGGCGCAGGCCTCGACGAAGTCGAGCTGTGAGAGTTGATCGGTCGAGCGTGGGATCTGGCCCGCGCCGACGATCGCATCGACCTCGTTCCGCGCCCGCTTCCACTCGTCGGGGTGGTCGTGCAGGAGCCAGATGAGCCAACCCAGGGTATTGGCGGTCGTGTCCTCGCCGGCGAGCAGCATGGTCAGCACATTGCCGGACAGATCCTCGTCACTGAGCCCCGCACTCTCTCTGTCGCAGGCGGCAATGAGCGCCTGCAGCAGGTTTTCGGGGCGCTGCATCAGTTCAGGCCGGCGCTCGATGTGCTGACGCTCCTCCCGGATGAACTTCTGCACCGCGCCCTGCAATGCTTCCACGTGCTGCCGAAGCCCAGGCTTGGGCAGCCAGCGCTCGAAGTCGATCGGCGCGAGGACGCGGCGCGCCAAGGTCGGAAAGATCACGTTGAGGTGTTGCTGGATCACATCATGATCGCCCCGCTCCAGTGTGTTGAGGTTGCGGCCGAACGCAAGGCAGGTGGTCACGTCCACCGTGTAGCGCATCAGGTCGGTCATGAGATCGATTTCACGATCGCTGTGCGCGTCGCTCAACCAACGTGCGCGAAGCCGGGCCGTGACCGCTTCGATGGAAGGCAGAAAAGTCTTCAGGTGTGCCGGATCCAGCCCCGCCAGCACGATCTGACGCTGGCGGCGCCACGCTTCCCCGTTGGCGGAGAACAGGCCGTGAAAGCCAAGATCCTTGCAGACCTGCACCAGTCGCGGCCCCTTGATGAATCCCTCCGGGCGCTGCTTGAGCACGGAGGCGTTGAGCGCTGGGTCGCTCACGCAAAGAAAGTTGCGCTCGGCGATCGAGAAGCGGAACAAGCCCCCGTACTCCTCCGTCCATCCCTCGAGAATCCGATGGAAGGCTTCCGGCTTGATCTGGAGCGCGTTGCCGAGCAGAGGCACTCCTTTGGGACCTGGCAGGTCGAAAAAGCGACGCAGCCGCGCGGCGGGTGGTTCGGCCTTGGTCGGGGAAGCGTGGTCGGTTGGATCGGCGCTCATGAGACCCCCTTTCTGCTTGCGCGATGCTAAGCCTGCTGCGCGCGCCAGCCAACTGCATCGGAGTTGTGACAGCCGTCGGCGAATCGCCCCTTGTTCGTAGACGTAGCGCCGCGCCGGCGGCTTTGGAGAAGGCGCACGGCAACACGCCTTGCGTTGCTGCGACCCATCGGTCGCTGGAGTCCTCGCTTGGCGTACCCCAAGCTATTGAGGGAGGCGAGTATGGGCTGCCGGCGCACGACAGCTCCTGGCCGAACTCGGCAGGTACGGCCGTAGGCTGCAGGATCTGCAACTTCGTCTGTGTCAAGCCTCGTGCACTGGCCAGATTTCCGCCCATTCGAGAGGCGCGCGGTGCTTTCCTTGATAGGCTTCAAGCATGTCCATCGGCTGGCGCGCAAGCCAATCATCGAATTCCTCTGCATACGACTCGCCGTGCCCCATTCGCCACCCCAGCGCCCAAGAGGCTCGCCCACTGGAGCCGGACAACGCCTGAGAACGTGGGCTTTTTCACACTGTCGGTGGCTCAATTGCCTGCAGTGCACACCCCCTCCCTGCGGGAGGGGCAGGACCCGCACTGCGCTTGGCAGCATGATGGCCGCATACGCTTCATGCTCGTGCACCAAAAGCGCCACGAGTTCCAATTCACTGAGGTCGGACCATGAACACACATTCCCATCACGCCCAGGAAGAGCACATAGGATCGGCCCCTGTCGGATCGCGGATTGACCCCGTCTTTACCGGCGAGATGCCCGCGCGGAGGAATAGACGTCCAACCGTCGGCATTGACGAATTCGTTGGGAGATTGCGGGTGGAAAGCATCTACCCGATCTTTCGCGGCTTTGTTCAAGTGTTCTACGTGATTGGCCTCCTGCTTGCGGCCGCCTGTGCGATCGGCGGTGTCGTCGCGTTGCTCAGGACCGGCGGCGGGATGGTCGCGCTCGCCGTGGGGATTGGTTTGGCCGTACTCCTTGTGCTCTTCGCACGCTTGTTCAAGGAAACATCGCTCATGCTCGCGGACATGAGCGACGCCATGGTGCGGATTGCTCGCAACCAAGAGTAGTTCGTACATCTACTCTTGCATTCGAGCGATGCAAAGCGGTGACGCGCTGGCTGCCTTCTCGAGGAGCACCAGCGTGCAATAGTCCACGTAGTGCAGCGCCGCACAGTCACGTCTTGAATGCCGGCGGTGATCGCATGTGGCACACACGGCCGCGATATGGGCGTTCGCGTGCTTCCGTTCCAGTCGGAAGTCGCCTCAAGACTGGTTGCTATCGGTCGCTCGCGATCCGTGGATGTCTCAGATGGGCCCTGACCCCGCCATCCACCTTCGACCGACGAGTGGCAGCGGTGCGATCGAAAGCGGTCGGAGAAGTCGGGGCCACGACTCCAATGCCCAGCTCAGGAGCGCTTTGCCCCGACAAGGACGAACAGCATGGTCGCCGGCTTGTCGCTCTTGTTGCGCCAGGCGTGGCGTGTGCCGTTCTGAACGACCACATCGCGCGGCGCGAGCTTCTTCGTAGCGCCATCGTCGAGTTCGAGGTGTAGCTCGCCGTCGATCAACACGCCGTAGTCAACGGAGTCGGAGGTATGCATGCCGGGGTGATCCATCTCGAACTTCTCAGCCAAACCGGGCAGCACTCGCATGTACTCACCTCCGGCGGCAGCCGGATCGAAGTCGGGAGTCATCATCACAGCGTCGGGAGGAAACGTGATGAACATCAGGTTCGTGCCACCTGGCGGCGGCGTCCATGACATGGCAGAGACTGCCGGGTCACCCTCGCCCGCGGGCACTGTCGCGTTGGGGGCCGTCTCCCACAGCAAGGAAGTAACAAAGCCTGGAACGTGCTCGAACTCGGTGGTACGCGGTGCAGCCGCGTCCGATACGAAAACGGCGTTTCCTTTCCGGTCGTGGCCGGTGACGATGCGTCGGATGTGCATGGTGTGCTCCTTTTGTGCCGCTCAATGCATGATCACTACGTTGGTGAATCCGCCGCTGCGCTGGTCGATCGCATCCAGCGCTTCATTGACACGCTCAAGCGGAAAGCGCTCGTGCTCGAACACCCTGAGATTGAGCGTGCCCGCGTGGGCCATCGCCGCCATGTCCTCGCCTTCCGCGGTCGTGAACCACAGCGAGCCGATGTAGGACTTCTGCAGGCACATGAGGGGGAACGGCTCCAGCGGGATGGGATCGGCAACGCCGCCAATGTTGATCGCCTTCCCTCCGCGGCGCAGAGCATTGAACGAGTCGAGCACCGTCGCCACCGCAGCATTGGGGCCCAGCGCCTCGATGAGCGCATCGACACCGAAACCCCCGGTCGCTTCCATCACGATTTCGGAAGTCGGCCGCGATCCGAGCGCGATCGGGACGATGCGCTGCGGATTCAGTTGCTGCAGCTTTTCGAGCAGCGTGGTGTTGCGCCCCGTCGCGAAGATTTTGGCCGCGCCCATGGCCAGCGCAAGCATGACCGCGCCCAACCCCAGTGTGCCCGTCGCGCCGTCAATGAGCACCGTCTGACCTGGGGAGAACTGCGCCTTTCGCAGTGCCGAGTAAGCGGTGCCCAGATAGCCGAAGCGAGCGCCTTGCTCGAAGCTGATGCTGTCGGGCAGCTTCACCAGGTTGGCGGCGGGTGCCGTCAGGTACTGGCCGAAGCCTCCGTATGGGTAGTCCTCGAAGAGCTGCTGCGAGCCCGGACCAAAGCCGAAGTAGCCCTGGAACGTGTAGGAGGTGCAGTTGATGTGATCGCCGCGCCGGCATGCGAGGCAGCTTCCGCACGATAGCCCCGGATTCACGTAGACGCGGTCGCCGGGCTTGATGTCTGCGCGGACTTGGCTGCCCACCTGCGTCACCACGCCGGCCGAGTCGAGGCCGTAGATTGCGGGCAAAGCAGGCAATGGCAGGAAGGGAAACCACTTCGGATAGCTGGTGACCACATTGCGCAGGTTAGGCACGACGCCCGCGGCTTTCACTTCGACAAGCACGTCGGTGGACCGAACTTCGGGTACCGGGATCGTGTCAACCTGGAAAGGTTCACCGATCTTGTGCAGACGTGCAGCATTCATCATCTTGGTCATGGAAGTCTCCGTTGAACTAGAGAAAAATCGCCGGACTCCCACGCCCGGCCGGGGGATCGCTTGACGAGCCAGTGGCTCCTTTCGATTCGCACAGACCTCCGGACGCGGGTGTCCAATCGCCGCGCATCGAGCGAGGCGTTCAAGAAAAGATCAGCGTCCGAGTTGGTTCAGCGCGCCAGGAAGTCCAGCACCATGCGGTTGAACTTGTCGGCGTGCTCCCACTGCGCCCAGTGGCCGCAGCGGCTGAACACGTGCAGGTCGGCCTTCTGCAGGCCGGTCACCAGCCGCAGGCCGATGTCCAGGGGAACGAAGCGGTCGTCACGCCCCCAGACCACCAGCGTCGGAGCCGCGATCTCGCCAAGCCGGTGCCCCACATCGGGAAACTGCTTCGGGTTCGCCTCGGTGCTCTTGACGAAGTTCTCGAGGTGATCGCGGCGGCTGAGCATGTTTTCCAGGCGCGCCTGGAAAAGCTCCTCGGTGAGATTGCTCGTGTCGTAGACAAACACGTTCATCATGCGCTTGAGGTTCTCGATCGTCGGATCACGGTACAGCGCGCCAATCAGCTTGATGCCCTCGGTGGGCATCGGCACGAACGGGCTGAGCCCCCCGGTACCGCCACCCATCAGCACCAGCTTGCCCACGCGTTCGGGGTTGGCCAGCGCGAAGGCAACCGCGCTGTGCCCACCCATCGAGTTGCCGACGATATGCACCTTGTCGAGGCCAATGGCGTCCATCAGGCCCTTGAGCGCCCGTGCGTTGAGGTCGGAACGCGAGCCGGTGCTGACCACTGGGTCGCTCTTGCTCCAGCCCGGACAGTCCATCAGGACGACGCGGTAGCCGGCGGCCACGAACGGCTCGACGTTGCGGTTGAAATTGGCCCAGCCGCTTGCGCCGGGGCCCGAGCCGTGCAGCATCACCACAGTCTCGGCGCCGCTACCGGCATCGTTGTAGTGCAGTTGTAGGTCGAGGTCGCCTTCCTTGATGCGGACGAAGCGGCTTGTGTGGGATTCGGTGATGGGAGCGTTGTTGGTGGACATGACTTGGTCTCGGTTGTGTTGATTTCGGGAAAAGGGACTCAGGCGGCTTCGCTCATGGTGGGCGGCTGGTGAACGCGCTCGTGTTCGACGCCCTTCAACAGGTCAAGGGCCACGTCAACGATCATGTCTTCCTGACCACCGACCATGCGGCGTTTGCCCAGCTCGACCAGGATGTCCACCGTTTTCAGACCGTACTTGCCGGCGGCTGCTTCCGAATGGCGCAGGAAACTCGAATACACCCCGGCATAGCCGAGCGCCAGCGTCTCGCGATCCACGCGAACGGGACGGTCTTGCAAAGGGCGGACGATGTCGTCGGCCGCGTCCATCAGCTTGTAGAGGTCGGTGCCGTGGTTCCAGCCCATACGCGCGGCTGCTGCAATGAACACCTCCAGCGGTGCGTTACCCGCCCCGGCGCCCATCCCCGCCAGGCTTGCGTCGACGCGGTCACAGCCTTCTTCAACCGCGACGATGCTATTGGCGACGCCCAGGCTCAGGTTGTGGTGCGCGTGCATGCCCGTCTGCGTTTCGGGCCTGAGCACGTCCTTGAACGCACGAAATCGATCTCGCACTTCGTTCATGCTCAACGCACCGCCGGAGTCCACCACGTAGCAGCAGGTCGCGCCATAGCTTTCCATCAGCTTGGCCTGCTCGGCCAGCGCTTGCGGCGTGGTCATGTGACTCATCATCAGAAACCCCACGGCCTCCATGCCCAGATGGCGCGCATACTCGATGTGCTGTCTCGAAACGTCGGCCTCGGTGCAATGCGTCGCCACGCGCACGATGCGCGCTCCTGCTTCATAGGCCGCCTTGAGGTCGTGCACCGTTCCGATGCCAGGCAGCAGTAGCGTTGCAATCTTCGCGTGCTTGACCACGCTGGCGACCGCCTCGATCCACTCGACATCGGTGTGAGCACCGAACCCGTAGTTGAAACTGCCGCCCTGCAGGCCGTCGCCGTGGGCGACCTCGATGGAATCGACCTTGGCCTCGTCGAGCGCCTTGGCGATCTGCTTGGCTTGCTCTACGCTGTACTGGTGGCGAATGGCGTGGCTGCCGTCACGTAGGGTCACATCGGAGATGTAGATCTTCTTTTCGGATTGATGGCTCATCGGTGTCTCCTTCAGGCTGGCACGGCGGTGAGCATCCGCTCGGCCATGGATTCGGCGGTGCGCAAGGCGGCGCTGGTCATGATGTCGAGGTTGCCGGCATAGGCAGGCAGGTAGTGCGCAGCGCCCTCTACCTCCAGGAAGATGGAGGTTTTCAGCCCGTGCATGCGCGCTCCCACGCCGGGAATGCGGATCGGGCGGTCGGCCTCGATGCGGTCGAACTGCACCCTCTGCTTGACGCGATAGCCTTGCACATAGGCCTGTACGTCTGCGGCCATGCGCTCGACAGAAGCGGCGATCTCGTCCTCATCGGCGAAGTCGCTCAGTGTGTAGACGGTGTCCCGCATCATCAGCGGCGGTTCGGCCGGGTTCAGCACGATGATGGCTTTGCCTTTGGCAGCGCCGCCAACCGCCTCGATGGCCTGGGACGTCGTCTCCGTGAACTCGTCGATGTTGGCGCGTGTGCCGGGCCCGGCACTCTTGCTCGAGATGCTGGCGACGATTTCGCCGTAGTGAACCTTCGTCACGCGCGAGACGGCGGCCACCATCGGGATGGTGGCCTGTCCACCGCACGTGACCATGTTGACGTTGAGCGCGTCCAGATGCGCCTGGCCATTGACCACAGGAATGCAGTACGGACCGATCGCTGCGGGCGTGAGGTCTACGAGGCGGATCTCGGGCTTGAGGCTGCGAAGGAATGCGTCGTTCTTAACGTGCGCGCCGGCAGAGGTGGCGTCGAAAACGATGTCGATGTCATCGAAAACGGGCAGGCGCGAGAGACCTTGCACGCCTTCGTGGGTCGTTGCCACGCCCATGCGCGCGGCACGTGCCAACCCGTCGGACGCGGCGTCGATGCCGACCATCGCCCCCATTTCGATGCGCTGGCCGTGGCGTAGGATCTTGATCATCAAGTCCGTACCGATGTTGCCGCTGCCGATGATTGCGGCCTTCAGTTTGCGGGTCATGAATGTTCCTTTTGGGGTGATGCGACTGCGAAGGCTTCGGCGGCCGCGTGGGGTTCGGTGGGATGGCTCATGCTGCGGAGAAGCGGGCGCGAACGCTGCCCACTCCTTCGATACGTGCCTCGAAGTGATCGCCTGGCAGTACGGGAACCATGGGTCCCAACGCCCCCGTGAGGACCAGATCCCCCGCGCGCAGCGGTTGACCAAGAGAGGCCAGCTTGCGTGCCAGCCAGACAGCGGCGTTGAGGGGATGGCCGAGGCACGCCGCACCGCTGCCGCTCGACACGGCCTCCTCGCCGCGCAGCATCGTCATGCCACACAACTTGAGGTCCAAGGCGTTGAGCTTGGTCGGTACGCCGCCCAGCGCGACCAGGCCGCTGGAGGCGTTGTCGGCGACCGTGTCCGCAAAGCGGATGTTCCAGTTGGCGATTCGGCTGCCAACGATCTCGATGGCTGGCAGGACGTAGGCCGTAGCGCCGATCAGTTCCACCAGCGTGGTATCGGCGGCTGGCAGGTCACGCTCAAGGACCAACGCGACTTCGGCCTCGACCTTGGGCTGCAACGTGCGCGAAAGCGGGATTTCTTCGTCGTCCCCATAGAGCATGTCGGCAAACAACGTCCCGAAGTCGGGCTGATCCACACCGAGTTGGCGCTGAACGGCAGGCGATGTCAGACCGATCTTGCGGCCCACCACCCGCCGTCCCTGCGCCAGCGCATGCGCTACGTTGGCCTGCTGGATGGCGTAGGCGAGGCTGCCGTCCGGGTCGGTGCCGAGTTCGTCGCGCAAGGGGGCAATCGGCTCTCGTTGAGACTCGGCCATGCGCAAGCGCTCAGCCCACTGTTCGATGCGGGGGTCCATTTGATCTTCCTGTTCAGTTGGATTGCTTTAGCAACATGAGGCCGAAGCCGGCGATGTATTCGGGGATGGCCTGGTAGTGGCGCAAGGCGCAGGTCAGCGGGCGATCCACGGCGAGGGCGCTGCGCGCGACGAGCCAACTCTTGGACTCGTGCGCCGACAGACCACCCTCCCTTTCGATGCTGTCCTCGCTCATGGCGCACAGCGCATCGAGGCCCGCGGAGCCATCGACCAGACCGTCCATCCACCGGCGGTCCCACTCCGGGTTGATGGGCTTCATGGCGCTGTCGCCGGCTGCCAGCGCGAGGCCAGCGGCCATCACACGTTGTGTCTTGGCCTCGCGCTCCTCTGGCGTCGGCTCGCTGCGGTGGGTGATGCGTTCGCGAACGGCCGCGTCCGGGTGTGAGAGCGTAGGGACCGGCGGCTCGTGCGAGAGGCCGCCGGAGCCAATCAGCAGGGTGCGCCGCGGCTCCTTGTCGAGGAAGCGGCCGATGGCCTCTCCCAACGCTCGGCAGCGGCGCAGACGCGGGATTCCTGGCTGGGCGACCGCGTTTAGAAAGATCGGCAGCACGGGCGGCGTGTCCAGGCCACCCCACAGAAGCTGCAGCGATTGTGCGAACCCATGATCGACCTGCATGCGACGCGATACAGCGAGGTCGAAGTCCTCATCCATCAGTCGCGTGGCCAGTGCCACCGCCGCGTCGGCATCCACATGGAGGTCACCAGCCGGCGTCAGATAGTCACCCACCGAGCGCGCCTGCGTGCCAATACAGAACGGCGGCATCAGCTCGTTGAAGAAGCCGTTGTAGTGATCCGGCGCCACGAGCACGACGAGCTCCGGGGCGAATGCCACGACCTGATCGCGAGCGCTGGCAATGGCGGCCTTCAGTGCTTGCTCCACCGGCGGCGCGACGGGGTTGAGCCCCATCAGCGGTGAATGCGAGATGCCCAGGAATGCGCGTTCCATCACGCCGCCTCCAACACCCGCGACTTCTGGTCCAGCAACGAGGCCAGGGCCTGCTCAAGCTCCTCTCGGGCTTGCGCGGAATCCGCCACCCCAGCTTGCTGGCGCCAAGCCACGACACCGTCGGGCCGCACCAGCAACGCACCCGCTTCCTCGATTTCACGGACCGCGTGCCAGCTGCAGTAGACGTCCTGGGCGGTCGGGCCTCCGATCACAACGGTGCGGAGGAACGGCAGGTCCATCTCTTTCGCAGCGTCCGCCCAGGCTTGACCGGCGATCCCCGTTACCAGCGAGACCTTGCCCTTGCCCGTCAGATCCAGCGTCGACACGCGACGGCCGTCCTCGCCCACCAACCAGGCGTGAGGCAGCTTGGCGCCAGGGCGCGTCGTGGGTTGGACGTGGAGCTGCGGGTCGCGCTTCCAGACCTCCTCGGTTGCGTCGGGCTCCGGAATGACGGCCTCCGATACGCAGCGCTGGTTGAGCTCGACGCCCTGCGCATTGAACTCGTAGTTCTTCAGCTTCAATGCCTCGGCCAACGCGGAGCGCCGGGCGATGCCCGCCGCACCCGGATCGGCGAGTTCGTCGATCCCGGCGGCGAGCGGATCCGGTGCGCCTGCCTTGCGGAAGGCCTGTTGGAGCGGGGCATAGTCCAGTCGCGATTGATTGGCGCGCTTCACGATCTGCGCGCCGACCGGAGCGCGCTCGAGGGTGTATGAATCCAGCAGTTGCTCGCCAGCGTGCCCCTTGACCACGAATGCCAGTTTCCAGGCCAGGTTGAAGGCGTCCTGCATGCACGTGTTCGAGCCCAGGCCACTCGAGGGCGGATGGCGGTGGACTGCATCGCCGCCGCAGAAGACGCGGCCGGAGGAGTAGACAGGCGCATGTGCTTGATTGACGTACCAGACCGACGTGCTGTCGATCTTGAACTCCAAGTCTGGGTCGCCGACCAGCGCGCGCACCTTGCGCTTGACTTCTTCGGGCGAAAAATCGGGCTCGCCCTTCGACATGTCGAAACCCCAGCCCGCGATCCATTGGTTCCAGGGTTTGATGGCTCGTAACAGTCCCATGCCGATTTCGCCAAAAGAGGCGTCGGAAGTCACCATCCAGTACAGGATGCTGGGTCGGTGGGCCACATAGCGCGTGAGGTCGGCCGTGAACAGAACGTAGGCGGTGGCAGCGCGCGCCAGTTGCCCCTCCACCTTCAGGCCTGCATCGTCCATGACCTTGGATTTGGCACCGTCTGCGCCAACAAGGTAACGCGCCCTGACCTGATACTCGCGGCCGGTGAGCAGATCGCGCAGCTTCACTGTCACGCCCGACGTGTCCTGCTCGTGACTTAGGTACTCGGTGTTGAAGGAAAAGATCGCCCCGCGCGCGACGGCGTTCTTCACCAGCAGTGGCTCCATCTGGTCCTGCGGCAGATCCATCATTGGGCAGGGGCTGGCCTGCAGGTAGTCTCCGACGCGCTCGTCGCCGGTGCCCCAGGTGCGCAGCCGGGCGATCTCCGGTCCGGCAAGACTGGTGGTAAAAAGGGTGTCGCCCATCCACTCCCAAGGTGTGGCATCGCGCCGGGCTTCTTGCTCAACGCCCAGGTCGCGCAGCACTTCCATGGCGCGCTGGTTGGTGATGTGCGCACGCGGTGTATTGGCCGTCCAGTTGTAGCGGTTGACCACGTGCACGCGCACGCCGTACGTTGCCAGTGCAAGTGCGGTCGTCGCCCCCATTGGGCCGGTGCCCACCACCAGCACGTCGGTTTGAAATTCCTGCGATCGGGTCATGATTGGCCTCCCTGCTTGGTTACTTGATCGTTGCCTGGATTACCGAGCCATAGGTCTCGATGTCTCGGCGCACACGGGCTGCCAGTTCGGCAGAGTCCGCCGGGTAGGGGTCGCCCGAGATACCCAGCTTGTCCTTCATCGCCGGCTGCTTGAGGGCCGCGTTGAACTCGCGGCCCAGCTTGTCCACGATGGCCGGCGGGGTCCCGGCCGGTGCGACAAAGAAGAGGTAGTTGGAGATCGCCAGGCCCGGGTAGCCACTTTCGGCAAGCGTCGGAACCTCGGGCAGCAATGGATGGCGTTGCGCGCCCAGCGTGGCGATCGGCACCAGCTTGCCCGCCTTGATGTACTGCTGTGCGTAGTGCACCGGCATGACCATCGTGTCGATCTGTCCCGCCAGCAGATCCGTGGCCGCCGGCGCCAGACCCTTGTAGGGCACATCCACGAAGTCAGCCTTCGTCAAGCCGCGCAGCTGATGCATGTGAATGAACCACGGGCTTCCCGTTCCCATGGTGCCGAAGTTCAGGCCGGAGTTCTTATTGTCCTTGGACAGCTGGACCAGGTCCTTCACGGTACGAGCCGGTACCTTGGGATTCACCACGAGCACCAGCGGCACGATGATCATCCCTGAGACGGGAACGAAGTCCTTCAGCGCGTCGTAGGGCACCTTGGCGCCGAGCACGTCTGCGGCCTTCGGCAGCTTGGCCATCGCATGGTTGATGGCGTGGGAATCCGAAACCACCCCGATCGTGTAGCCGTCCGCCGGCGCCCTGGCCACGGCTTCGGTGCCGATGATCGAGGACGCGCCGGGGCGGTTGTCGATGATGATGGTTTGCTTGAGATTGGCCGACGCCGCCTCTGCGACGGCGCGCGCCGCCGAGTCGGCATTGCCGCCGGCCGGATACGGCACGATGATCTTGATGGGCTGCTTGGCAGGCCACTCCTGTGCCCAGGATGGGCTGGCGGCGAAACCCAGTGCGGCAATGGTGCAAAGGGCACGGCGAGTGATGGTCATCTTGTCTCCTGAATAGGGTGGTTGAGGCTTCTGTCGTCGCATTCCTTGCGACTGGTTGGCAGTGTCTGAGGGGGACCTCAAGTCGTATAGTCCGTGCACACAGTGCACCGAATGAAAGCGACGAATGCCCGTATCCGCAAGTTTTGGGGACTCGACCCTCTACCGGGAGGTGCGCGGCCTGAGCCGCGGGCTGGCCGTGCTGCGGGCCTTGAACGCGATGCCCGGCGGCATTGGTGGGGTCGTGGAACTGGCTCGCGTCACCGGACTGCACCGCACCACCGTCAAGCGCCTGCTCGAGACATTAAAAACAGAAGGCTTGGTGCACCACAAGGACGACGGGTTGTCCTATGCCTTGGGCTTTGAAGTCAGGCGCTTGTCCGAGGGGTACGTGGGCGCCGACTGGATCGACCGGGTGGCGGCGCCAGCGATGCGCGCGCATCTGCGCGCCCTTTCATGGCCGAGCGACCTGGCCACGCCAGACGGTGGTTTCATGATCGTGCGGGAATCCACCCACCGGGTGAGCATGCTCTCGCAGCACCGCGCGACGATCGGCATCCGCATTCCTATGCTCGTCTCTTCGCTCGGCAGAGCGTGGCTGACCTGGTGCGCAGACGAAGAGCGCGAGGCCACGCTATCGTTGCTGCAGGAACGCACCGACGCCATTGGAGAAATGGCGCGCGACGGCGCCTATGTGAAGCGGGTGCTCCGGGAGACGCGACGACGTGGATACGCGATGAACAAGGGGGAATGGCTCACCGAGGCCAGCGTGACGGCCGTGGGCTTCCCGATACGAATCGGCGAGCACGCAATCGGCGCGATCAATCTGGTTCTGCAAAACAACGCCGTGACAGATCGCGAGATTGCCACGCGCTATGTGCCGCTGCTGCGCACGCTGGCAGATGAGATCTCCCAAGGAGCAGCGAGTTCGCCTCGCGGCTGACCATGAATTGATAGGGTTTACGGGTAAACCCTTGATTCCGGCGTAGGCCTCTTGGCTCGCGACGGGCGCTTCCGCCCAGTAGCCAACGGCAAGTAAGCGAGCGAGACCGGTCCTAGCAGACGGGCGAGTGACTGTCCGGTCGTGGCCGAACTAAGTCTCCGGCCGTCGCCGAGCGAAAGACGGCAATCGCTTCTATGAGGGCTGGAATGTCAAGGCCTTCATGGCGGTCGATCGTCAAGACTGAGCGATCGAAGGTCGGGAACCGGTGGAAGTCCGAGTCCGTGCCCGGACGAG